>JASMKZ010000021.1 GCA_030748955.1 Fidelibacterota bacterium
TAGTGAAAGCTGAGGGTTTTTTTATCCATACCGATCTAAAAAGCTAAGCTAAATTATCCCATGAGTCTTAAAGCAAAACTGGGACAAATCCCAAAATCCCCTGGGGTATACTTCTTCCGAGATTTAAAAGGAGAGATAATTTACATCGGCAAGGCCAAGGTGTTGAGAAGTCGGGTACGATCGTATTTCAACTCTCCAGTAGGTAAAGACCCGAAAACATTGGTAATGGTAAAAATATTGCTGATTTAGAATGGCTAGTAATGCGTTCTGAGGTAGAAGCTCTCCTTACAGAAGCCAACCTAATAAAAGAACATAAACCCCGTTACAAAAGGAACATTGACAATAGCAAAGGGAAGTGCTAATGCATTAGCATTTACAGCTCGTACTACTGTATCATTAATATCAACTACCTCCAGCGGAATAAATAGCTTATTTAAAAAGAAAGCTAACTAAACCCACCTCTCCAATTCTTCATTTCTAACCTAATTCTCATATATTTCAGTAGTTTTATCAAATATACTCGATTCTATTTGAAGATTTAATTCTTATTGGAATAGATTTAAGCTTATGTCAAACGATCAGTTAGCTATATTTTTAATTATTACATTTACATTTATTCTATTTGTATGGGGTAAATGGCGTTATGATATTGTTGCTATTATTTCACTATGCACATTATTTATTGCAGATATAATTTTGGGCGCAGAAAACTCAAATTTAATAGTTGATCCTTCTAAATTGTTCTTAGGTTTTGGACATCCTGCGGTTATAACAGTAGCGACTGTATTGATTATCAGTCGTGCATTACGAAATGCTGGAGTGGTAGAAATAATCTCTCGCTACATAACCCCATACTCTAAATATCAAATTGCACATATATCAAGTCTTAGCTCAGTAGTATCTATATTTTCAGCAATTATGAATAATGTTGGAGCTCTTGCTTTGATGATGCCAGTCGCAATAAAGTCTTCTTTAAAGTGGAATCGATCTCCAAGCATTATTCTTATGCCTTTAGCTTTTGCGAGTATATTAGGTGGAATGATTACAATGATAGGCACTCCACCTAATATAATTATTTCAACGCTTCGTAAAACTCAGTATACTGAGTTGAAAAGACAGGCAATTTATGATAGTAGCTCAAAGGCTGCAGAATATTTTATATCTCAGGGGTTAGATCCATATCAGTTTGTTCCAGAGCCATTTGGTTTACTTGACTTCAGTCCTGTCGGTGGAATTATTGCTATTATAGGTGTATTGTTTATTGCAGTTATAGGGTGGAGATTTATTCCAAAAGATTTAAATAAGAAGCCAGGAAAAGAATCATTATTTTCTATCGATAATTATGTGACAGAAATCAGAATCCCTATAGACTGTAAATTTATTGGCAAGAGAATATCTGAGATTGAAAATTATACAGAGGATAGGCTTTCAATAATTAGTTCTATTTCCACAGATGGTGAAATTAATGATATCTTCCACAATGATATCATAGTTGAAGGAGATCGATTTCAAGTTCAAGCTGATCCATTAGAGCTAAAGCTAATGATGGATGAATTCAATATCAGGCTTACAAAAAAAATGAGAAAGAGAATAGATAGCTTAAAAGATAAAAATACTATTTACAAGGAGTTGCTTGTTACACCTAACTCGCCTCTGGTAAACCGTAACCGTACCTATCTCAGAAGACAATCATCAAATTCACTTACACTTATGGCTGTTGCAAGAGAAAATGAGCCCATACATAATCGTTTAGGGAATATTATTTTTCGTGTAGGTGATGTTTTGCTTATTCAAGGTAATGCTGAAATTCTTGATCATAATATTAGTTCATTAAATCTATTACCTTTAGCAGAAAGAGAGATTGAAGTGGGTCAGTTCTCACGTATAGGTATTTCGATTTTAATTTTTGGATTAGCTATTGCATTGAGTATGTTTGGTATTTTACCTACTACCTTGGCTTTTATAACTGCAATTATATTATATATTTTTACTGGTATTCTTGCAATACGAGACCTTTATAAAGAAATAGATTGGCCTATAATTGTATTGTTGGGTGCAATGATTCCTGTTAGCAACGCATTGCAGACAACTGGTACTACTCAGCTTATAGCTGATTTTATGGTTACTATAACCGCAAGTTTACCTGCTTGGGGTATACTTGTTATTATTATGGTTTTGACAATGTGTTTATCAGATATTATAAATAATGCAGCTACCGCCCTTATTATGGCTCCTATTTGCGTTGGTATAGCTGTTACTTTGAATGTAAACGTTGACCCATTTTTAATGGCTGTTGCAGTTGGTGCATCTTGTGCATTTTTAACTCCAATAGGGCATCAGTGTAATGCGCTTATCCTAGGACCTGGAGGATATAAGTTTTCTGACTACTGGAGGATGGGGCTACCTCTTGAAATTCTAATTGTGATTATTGGTACTCCTTTGATACTATATTTTTGGCCTCTTTAATAAATTGACTGCCTATATTAAACCAGCCTCTCCAATTCTTCCTTTCTAAATCCGTTGTATATATCTCAGGTTTGATTTTTTATACATCTAAATAATATTAGAAAGTATCTTTCATAGAAATTAATTTATTAATAAACTATTTAGTGACTAACAGTTGTTGATATCTCAAATTGGCCCGTTCGTCTAGTGGTTAGGACTCAGGGTTTTCATCTCTGCAACAGGAGTTCGATTCTCCTACGGGCTACTAAGTATTCAGATTGCTCGCTGAACATTACTTATATAAGGGAAGTATTATGTGTAAAATCAATGATATTTATCAAACGGAGTTAGAATATTTAAAAGATGGGATTAAAAACAGTAGTAACCCTTACCATACTTTTACTTTATCATCTTTAAATGGCATATATCCAGAATCTCGAACCATAGTTTTAAGAGGTCTAGATTTTGACCCTTTGAAAATTTATTTTAATGCTGATTATAGGAGTCCTAAAATCCAAGAATTAACAAAGAATCATTTTTGCAGTGCACTTTTTTATGATCGAAAACGTAAAATTCAATTGAGATTTAAATGTCAGGCAGTACTACATTATCAAAATAATATTTCAAGGAAGATATGGAGTAATACTGTCCTTCAAAGTAGGAAGTGTTATATGGGACCTCACTCTCCAAGTAAATCATTAGATGAATGGCATCCTAATATACCTTTAGAGTACTTAAAAACGGATCCTGATAAAGAGCATAGTAAAGAAGGATACATTAATTTTACTCATGTTGAATTAAAAATTATGGAATCGGATTTATTACAATTGCATCATGATGGCCATATTAGGTTTAAAGTAATAAATGGAAATAAATTATTTTTTGTTAGCCCTTAATTTGGACTTGGCAACTAAACCCACCTCTCCAATTCTTCCTTTGCTAACTCAGTTCTCACGCAAGTAATCTGACGCTCATTCTGATGGATGTTTGTAAATTTTAATAGGAATAATTCTCATATCATTAATAATTATTAATTGAACCCCCAAAAACAAATGAACTATAAAAAAACCTATTTTTGGATGTCCCTGGCTATGTTTTCATGGGCTATTGCTTGGACAAATGCAAAGATTGTTGGCGAGTATTTATCCTTCTATAATCTTGTATTTATTAGGTTTTTGTTAGGTTTCCTTTCTTTATTGCCATTTATAATAATTAAAAAAATTACTTTCCCTAAGATGGTTGATTTGAAATATATCCTAATTCCCAGCCTGCTATTTTTTGTGTATAATATCGCCTTTTTCAAAGGAACTCATTATGGACTTGCTGGTACAGGAGGTGTTCTTGTAACCACTCTAAATCCTTTGTGCACAATTTTTATTATGTCGCTTATTAATAAAAGGATTATAAAGAAGGAAGTTTTAGGGATGTTTTTAGGAGTTATTGGAGGTATTATTATTATGAATCTTCATAAAGAGGGAATTGTCAATATTTTAAATTCAAGTAATATATACTTCATCATTTGTGCTATAACATGGGGAGTTATGACAGTTAGTGTTAATTATGCTCAGAAAAGAATTAATCCATACATATTTATCTGCCTATGCTATCTCTTGACTATGATAATTTCTATTCCATTTACAAATTTAGGAGAATTAAATTTTTCAGATTTAGATTTTCGTTTTTATTTTAATTTCTTTTTAGTGTCTATTGGCGCAATGTCATTTGGAACATCAATCTATATATATTCAACCCCTATCTTAGGGCCAGCAAAAGTAAGTGTATTTATATTTTCTGTCCCTTTTATAGCAATGGGAACTGCTTATATTGTTTTAAATGAACCATTTACAATCAACATAGCTATTGGAGGTCTATTAAGTCTATTATCAATCTATATTGTTAATAAATAATTATTAACTAAAACATCTTACTTAGAGAGCAGGGGGTGTACACCTATCTCTCCAATTTTTTCTTCCTAAACCTATTACATAATTTTACAAATATTAACTATATATTCATGTTATTAAACATAATTCGTACCCATTATCCATCTTTATTTTTCCAAACATTGATAGTAAATTACCTAGTATTTTATGGGACATTTTCTCCCTAGTAACCATTCATCAAAGGCTAATACTTTAACTATGTCAGCTGTGCAAGAAACGGCATTTCAGGAAAAAATTGATGCCGAATTAAAAATTGAAGCAAAAGATTGGATGCCGGATAAATACCGTCTACATCTTATAAGGCAGATTTCACAGCATGCCCATTCGGAAGTAATTGGTATGCAGCCGGAAGGGAATTGGATTACACGGGCACCATCCCTCCGATCTAAGATGGTGCTTATTGCCAAAGTTCAGGACGAAGCCGGTCATGGGCTCTACCTCTATAGTGCAACAGAAACTTTGGGAATTACACGCAGCGAATTAATTGAGCAACTTCAGATGGGAAAAGCGAAATATTCCAGTATATTTAATTATCCTACGCTTACATGGGCAGATATGGGTGCCATAGGCTGGCTGGTTGACGGCGCTGCCATTGTGAATCAACAATCTTTACGGAGAACTTCTTATGGTCCCTACTCTAGAGCCATGATACGGATATGTAAGGAAGAATCATTCCATCAACGACAGGGCTATGAGATTATGTCTAAAATGTCCAATGGAACAACAGAGCAGCAGGAGATGGCGCAGGATGCCTTAAATCGCTGGTGGTGGCCATCCTTAATGATGTTTGGTCCAGCTGATTCAGAGTCAGCCCATACCTCCAATGCCATGAAATGGAAAATTAAACGGGGAACGAATGATGATCTTCGTCAGCTTTTTATAGATAGAACTGTGAAACAGGCAGAACTCATTGGATTGGAGATCCCCGACCCTGACCTCAAATGGAATCCGAAAACTAAGCATTATGATTTTGGCGAGATTGACTGGGAAGAATTCTGGGAAGTGGTGAATGGTAACGGATTTTGTAATAAAGAACGAATTAATAATCACATCAAAGCACGATCAGAAGGTCAGTGGGTGCGGGAAGCCGCTTTGGCATATTCAGAAAAAAAACAAAATGGAGTCTGATATGAGTAATAATAATCTACCAACCTGGGAAGTATTTATTCAACCTAAAACTGGAGCTTCATTTGAACATGCAGGAAATGTGCATGCATCCGATAAGGAAATGGCTCTTCAGAATGCCCGTGAACTTTACACCCGCCGGCAGGAGGGCACCTGCATTTGGGTAGTAAAAACGGAAGATATTGTATCTTCCAACCCTGAAGATCAGCAATCTTTCTTTGATCCGGCAGATGATAAATTGTACCGCTACCCTACTTTCTTTAAAGTATCCAAAAAGGCAAAAGGATTATAATGTCAAAAGAATTACTTTTCAAGTATGTGTTAACTCTTGGAGATGATGCTCTGATTTTAGGGCAGAGATTATCTCAATGGGTATATAAGGGGCCGTTTTTAGAAGAAGATATCGCCCTCAGTAATATTTCATTAGATATGTTTGGCAGGGCAAATTTGTTTTTGGAATATGCTGCCAGTTTAAAGGGTAGTACTACCACTGCAGATGATTTGGCTTTTAAACGAAATGAACGAGAATTTTCTAATCATATCCTCTGTGAGCAGCCCAATGGAAATTTTGCTAATACCATGGCGCGCCAGTTTTTTTTGGATGCATTTTATAAATTATTTTTTGAAAAATTAGCTGAAAGTGAAGATGAACAACTATCAGCCATTGCCCAAAAATCCATCAAAGAGACCACCTATCATTTTAGGCATTCGTCCAAATGGGTTATAAGATTAGGAGACGGCACGGCCGAAAGCCATGAAAAAATGCAATCTGCAATTGATAATTTATGGATGTTCACCGATGAATTATTTGAAATGAATGAAGTAGATAATAATATGCTTACGCAGAAAATTGGAGTAGATTGCTTAACAATAAAAGCTAAGTGGGATCAAATAATTGACGAAGTCCTTTCAGAAGCTACCTTGAAGAGACCTGAGAATATTCATATGACCTCTGGCGGCAGAGAGGGAATTCATACGGAGCATCTGGGTCACTTATTATCGGATATGCAGTATCTTCAGCGTGCCTATCCAGATGCTGAATGGTAAAGGAAATTTCCACTCATACAATTTGGGAACTGTTAAAAACAATACCAGACCCAGAAATTCCTGCTATTTCCATCGTTGATTTAGGAATAGTTAGAAAAGTATATTTTGAAGAAACCACTTTATATATCACGGTTACCCCAACCTATAGCGGCTGCCCTGCTATGTCATTTATGAAAGATGAAATAATTCGCCATCTGGAATTACAAGGTATTACCAATTGCCAGATTAATACTTCCTTGGCACCGGCATGGACGACGGATTGGATGAGTGATGAAGTGAAAACAAAATTGAAGGAAGCTGGAATAGCACCTCCTTCTGCCGAAATTAATTGTCCACAATGTGATTCTAAAAAAGTTCAGGTAGTGAGTGAATTTGGATCTACCGCCTGTAAGGCATTGTATAAATGTTTAGATTGCCTAGAGCCATTTCACCATTTTAAACCGATTTAATAGTGATGATACTTTTTGAAAAAATAGATGCTGTTGGAAAAATAACCTTAAACCGACCGGAAAAATATAATTCTATCGTTCGAGAAATGGCGTTGTCTATCCAGAACACCTTAGCAAATTGTGAATCTGATGATTCTATTCGTTGTATACTCATTACGGGTGCAGGTAAAGCATTCTGCGCCGGGCAGGATTTAAAGGAGGCAATAGATCCCCAAGGTCCAGAAATCGAGCAAATTGTAAGAGAGCATTATAATCCAATTATACAAAGAATCCGTGAAATTGAAAAACCGGTTATTGCAGCAGTGAATGGAGTTGCTGCCGGGGCCGGGGCTAACTTGGCTTTAGCCTGCGATATTGTCACGGCTACCCAATCTGCAAAATTCATTCAGGCTTTCAGTAAGATTGGGCTTATCCCGGATAGTGGAGGCACCTACTTTCTTCCACGTTTAATTGGACTTCCAAAGGCAACAGCCTTCATGATGACTGGTGAGCCAGTGTCTTCTGAGAAAGCAGAGGCCTTAGGAATGATTTATGCTGTTTATGAGGATGCAGAGTTTGAGTCTAAGACATTAGAGTTGGCTAGGTCCATTGCAGCCATGCCTACCAAAGGATTAGGCTATACGAAAAATCTACTGAATGAATCATTCAATAATTCTCTGGAAGATCAGTTAGATTTAGAAGCTGCAACTCAATCTTTGTCTGCCCATGCGGATGATCATAAAGAAGGTATTCAGGCCTTTCTGGAAAAACGAACCCCTAAGTTTACCGGGAAATGAATACAATAATTTCAGTCATAGGCGCCGGTACAATGGGCTCTGGAATTGCACAGGTGGCAGTAACCTATGGATGCCAAGTCAATATTATTGATTCATTTCCAGAAGCATTAGAAAACTCTCAATCTAAACTAAAATATATCCTCAGCCGATTAGTTGAAAAGGGGAAAATAAACAATGAGCAATTTAAATCTATTTTAGATCGTATTCATTGGACTGCAAATATGGATGAGATTTCCAATAGTAATATGGTTATTGAGGCCATTGTTGAAAATTTAGAAATTAAGCAGGATTTATTTTTACAAATGGAACCAATGGTGTCAGATGAATGTATTTTAGCCACCAACACTTCTTCTCTGTCTGTTGAGAAAATTGCATCAGTCTGTAAATTAAAAAATAGAATAATGGGGATTCATTTTTTTAATCCGGTACCATTAATGAAATTGGTGGAAATAGTTCCCACCAAAGAATTGAACAAAAAATATTTATTAGACGTAGAAGCTACCCTTAAGGGGTGGGGCAAGTCTGTGGTCACTGCCAAAGATACTCCAGGTTTTATTGTGAACCGAGTAGCCAGGCCATATTACGGTGAAGCCCTGCGCATTTATGAAGAAGGCATTGCTGATTTTGCTACCATTGATTGGGCCATGAAAGAGTTTGGCGGGTTTCGCATGGGCCCCTTTGAACTTATGGATTATATTGGCAATGATATTAATTATTCTGCCACCAAATCCGTGTATGATGGAACCAATCACGATCCGCGTTACAAACCTTCTGCCACTCAAAAAAAAATGATGGACGAAGGATTTTTAGGCAGAAAATCTGGTAGAGGTTATTTTGATTATTCAGATTCTGCTGATAATCCTGAACCAAAGCGGGATGAAAAGTTGGGGAAGAAAATATTCATCCGGGTATTATCCATGCTCATTAATGCAGCGGCTGATGCTTTGAATGAACCTATTGCTACCAGAGACGACATTGATACAGCAATGACTGCAGGAGTGAATTATCCTAAGGGTTTGCTGAAATGGGCAGATGATATTGGACTGAATACTCCTCTTGCTCAATTAAAGGATCTTCACACCCAATCGGGTGATGATCGCTACATAGCCAGTCCATTATTAGAGAAGATGGCAGTATCTAACTCAACCTTTTACGCATGAGTAAACCCCAAAAAATAATTAAGAAAATGTTTGATCAAGATGCCTTTAGCCAATGGCTGGGCATTGAAATAATGGAAGTAAAAGATGGACATTGTAAACTAAAAATGACGGTGCGGAAAGAAATGCTTAATGGATTTTACATTAGCCATGGCGGCATTTCTTATTCATTAGCAGATACCGCATTGGCATTTGCTTCCAATACTCATGGGAAAAAATGTATATCTATGGAAACATCAATCTCACATACCGAATGTGCTAAGGAGGGAGACATATTGATTGCTACAACAAAAGAGTTGTCCCGTACAGAAAAAACAGGATTGTATCTTATAACAATTACCAATCAGGATAAAAAGAATATAGCTTATTTTAAAGGTACCGTTTACCGTACCTCAAAGGAATGGTCTTTGGAGAATGAATGAGTAAAAAAGACTCTTATATAATTGATGCAGTCAGAACACCTATCGGAAAGTTCGGTGTATCTTTAGCATCCATCCGTACTGATGATTTAGCTGCACATGTGATTAGATCATTAATGGATCGCTACGATTTTGATCCGGGGAGAATTGATGATGTGATTATGGGCTGTGCCAATCAAGCAGGAGAGGATAACCGCAATGTAGCCCGCATGGCACTGCTTTTGGCAGGGCTACCATTTTCTGTCCCCGGTGAAACACTAAACCGTCTCTGTGCTTCCGGTATGTCAGCTGTCATTAATGCACATCGAGCCATTCAATCCGGCGATGGAGACCTTATTATAGCAGGGGGGGTTGAACATATGACCCGGGGACCCTGGGTCATTTCCAAAGCATCTAAACCCTTTGGCAGAGATGCAAAAATGGAAGATTCCAGTTTTGGCTGGCGTTTTATCAATCCCAAAATGCAGGAACTTTATGGTGCTGAGGGAATGGGGCAGACAGCAGAGAATCTGGCTGAAAAGTATAATATCAATAGGGATGATCAAGATGCCTTTGCCTACCATTCCCAGATGAAAGCTGCGCTTGCTCAAAAGGGAGGAATTTTTGAAAGTGAGATTGCTCCTGTTGAAATTCCCCAGAGAAAAGCAGACCCAATTATTTTTAAAGATGACGAATTTTTAAAACCCCATACTTCCATTGATGGGTTGGCAAAACTTAAACCTGCATTTAAAAAAGATGGCACAGTAACAGCAGGAAATTCATCAGGTCTCAACGATGGTGCCGCAGCCATGCTTATAGCCTCAGAAAATGGAGTTAAAATGCACAATGTGAACCCAATAGCTCGAATTGTCGCTTCCGCAGTAGTGGGGGTTGAACCTCGCATTATGGGGATAGGTCCGGTGCAGGCAGCCAATAAAGCATTAGCCAAAGCAGGGCTCCAAATGGATGAAATGGATATTATAGAATTGAATGAAGCATTTTCAGCGCAATCGTTGGCCTGTATTCGCCAATGGGGTTTATCGGATGATGATGCCAGAATAAATCCTAATGGAGGCGCACTGGCATTAGGGCATCCACTGGGAATGACGGGAACTCGTATTCTGCAAACCGCTGCTCTTGAGCTTCAGAGAAAACAGGAAAAATATGCCCTGGTTACCATGTGCGTAGGTGTTGGGCAGGGATATGCTGTTATTATTGAAAATATTAAATGATTATTTGTCATGAATAAATTAATAAATGAATTTGATAAAATTATACGATGGCCAAAGAGACCATCTGATAAAAAGATTGTAATTAATTGGCTTTCTGATAAATTTAATGGTGAAATAAAATATTCTGAAAATGAAGTGAATGAGATATTAGACCGATATCATTCATTTAATGATATTGCACTGTTAAGAAGAGAATTAATTTCTAGAAAATTCCTAAGTAGAAAAGATGATGGATCTGAATATTGGAAAACAAATAAATGATTTATGAATTTAATGGATATAAACCTGTTGTCCATGAAAGCGCATTTGTCCATGAGCTTGCAGCAGTTACTGGCAATGTAATTATTGGTGAAAAAGTGTATGTTGGCCCAGGAGCTGCTATTCGGGGGGATTGGGGAGAGATCAAAATCAGCTATGGATGTAACGTGCAGGAAAATTGTACCATCCATGTTTTTCCCGGGAAATCTGTGCTATTGAAAGAAGGTGCTCACATTGGGCATGGAGCCGTCATTCATGGTGGAAATATTGGTCAAAATACCCTTATTGGAATGAACTCCGTTGTGATGGATGATGCTGAAGTGGGGGATGAATGCATCGTAGGTGCACTTTGCTTTATTAAAGGGGAGATGAAAATCCCAAATCGTAAATTGGTAGTTGGAAGCCCCGCATTAATAAAAGGGGATATTTCTGATGAGATGATTGCCTGGAAATCAGGCGGCACAAAAATTTATCAGCAGCTTCCAGAAGACTGTTATAATACATTGCAAAAATGTGAACCCTTAAGGGAAATTCCCGCTGATCGTCCCCCTCAAATAACCAATTTTAAACCCTGGAAAGAGACAAAGAAATAATGGATTACCAAAATTATGCAATGGGGAAATGGGTCAGTGGCGATGGTGATGGTACTCCTCTTTTCAACGCCATAACTGGAGCAGAAATAGGCAGTGCTAACAGCAGAGGTTTAGACTTTGGTCAAATGATGGAATATTCCCGAAAGGTTGGAAGTCCGGCATTAAGAACAATGACCTTTCAACAGAGAGGATTAATGCTGAAAGCATTAGCGCTTCATTTGTATGACATCAAGGATAAATTTTATGAGCTCAGTTATGCTACAGGTGCAACTAAAATTGATTCATGGATTGATATTGAAGGCGGAATTGGCAACCTTTTTTCCAACGCATCCCTCAGAAAACAATTTCCTGATCTGCCCTATTATGTAGATGGGGAAGTGGCTAAGTTATCTAAAGAAGGAACATTTATAGGCCATCATATTATGGTGCCGAGGGAAGGAGTGGCCATCCACATCAATGCATTTAATTTTCCCATTTGGGGTATGCTAGAAAAAATTGCAGTGAATCTCATGGCAGGGATGCCAGCCATTGTTAAACCTGCCACCCTTACCTGTTACTTGACTGAACTCATGGTACGGGAAATCATTGCTTCAGGTATATTGCCAGGTGGATCCCTTCAGTTAATTTGCGGTTCTGCAAACGGAGTATTAGACCACATCACTTGTGAAGATGTGGTGACCTTTACTGGTAGCGCTTCCACAGGACAAATGCTTAAATCCAACCCCAAAATTATTGAAGAAGCCGTCCCCTTTAATATGGAAGCAGATTCACTAAATGCCTCCATTTTAGGTGAAGATGCTACGCCTGGAACAGCTGAATTTGATCTGTTTATTAAAGAAGTGCAGAGAGAGATAACGGTTAAGGCTGGTCAAAAATGTACCGCCGTCCGGAGAATTATTGTCCCAGAAAAATTGGTGGAGGATGTTCAATCTGCACTGAGCAGGCGCTTATCTAAAACTGTTATTGGCGATCCGTCAGTTGAGGGGGTTCGCATGGGGTCTTTAGCTGGGAAGCCACAGGTGCAGGAAGTTACTGAAAAAGTAAATTTATTGGCAAAATCGCAGAAAATTATTTTTGGGGATTTAAATGAATTTGAAGTAACCGGAGCGGATAAAACCAAAGGAGCCTTCATTTCTCCCATCTTATTTTTAAATGAGAGTCCCTTTGAAAAAACAGACTGTCATAATATTGAGGCTTTTGGTCCTGTATCAACTATTTTACCCTACAAAGGTTTAGATGAAGCCATTGAATTATCCAGAATGGGTAAAGGTTCATTGGTATGCTCCATAGTTACTGCTGATAATAATATTGCCAAAGATTTCGTCGTTAATGCTGCTTCCATGCACGGTCGAATATTAGTATTGAACAGTGATTGCGCTAAAGAAAGTACCGGTCATGGTTCGCCTATGCCACTTCTCACACATGGTGGCCCAGGAAGAGCTGGTGGTGGAGAAGAAATGGGCGGGAAACGAGGCATTCTCCATTATCTACAGCGCACAGCCATACAGGGACATCCCACCACCATCACCGCATTGACCAGTCAATATCAATATGGGGGAAAAATGACAGAGTCAAACCCACATGTATTCCGCAAACATTTTGAAGAAATTAAAATTGGGGAAACTGTTACTACTGATTCTCATTTAGTTACCCTTGAAAATATTGAAGATTTTGCTGAAATCAGTGGAGATAAATTTTATGCTCATATGGATGAAAATTCTTTAGAGGGTACCATTTTTACTGAAAGGGTTGCCCACGGATATTATATCCTTTCTAGAGCTGCAGGCCTGTTTGTAGATCCTCCAAAAGGGCCGGTGCTGCTCAATTACGGAATTGATGAATGCCGATTCACCAAACCCGTCTATCCGGGAATGACTATTGCTGTCCGTTTTACCGTTAAAGAAAAAGTGAATCAGGAAAAACGGTCAGATGATGATATTGCCAAGGGCATCGTAAAATTTTTAGTGGATGTATATGATGATGAAGGTGAGACAGTTATGTTGGCAACTATATTAACTATGATAAAAAAGAAAATTCAGGATTAGAAAATGAAGCCCTATGTGAAATTAGAAATTAAAGATGGAATTGGAACTATTGCGTTTTTCCATCCCCAGAGCAATTCTTTGCCTGTGAACATATTACAGAAACTTGCAGATACCATTACTGAGGCAGGTAACAATGATGAAATTTTGGTAGTCATTTTAAAATCTGGAGGGGATAGAGTTTTTTGTGCGGGGGCATCATTTGATGAATTAATGGCCATAGAAAATGAAGTGCAGGGAAAGCAGTTTTTCTCCGGATTTGCCAAGGTGATAAATGCAGCTAGGAAATGCCCAAAGTTCATCATTGGAAGAGTTCAGGGAAAAGCTGTAGGTGGCGGTGTTGGAATGGCATCTGCTACCGATTATTGTTTCGCCACCAAATTTGCCTCTGTTAAACTTAGTGAACTATCCATTGGAATTGGCCCATTTGTGGTGGGGCCTCCCATTGAAAGAAAAATTGGCTCATCTGCCCTTAGCCAACTCACTATCAATGCTACAAAATGGCATTCAGCTGAATGGGCCAGAGAAAAGGGACTCTTTGCAGAGGTCTATGATTCTACTGAAGAAATGGATATGGCAATTCAAGCGTTGGCTGAAAAATTGGTAGCGTCCAATCCGGATTCCATGCGTGGACTCAAAGAGGTCATGTGGGATGAAACAGATCATTGGGACAGTTTATTATTAGAGCGAGCTGCAATGAGTGGAACCCGTGTACTGTCTGAATTCACAAGAAAAACGTTGGAAAAACTTAAAAAAAAGTAGATGGCTCCAAAGAAAAATACTGTTCCAGCAGAAGCTCTCCATAGAGCTTATGAACTCATGTGCACCGCTAAAGCAATGACAGATATTTACGAGGAGAATAAGAATATTACATCTAAGTATGTACATGCCACTTCTCGCGGACATGAAGCTATTCAGATTGCTATGGGGATGCAGCTTGAATCTCAAGATTGGGTGGCGCCCTACTACCGTGATGATGCACTACTCCTCAGTTTAGGGATGTCCCCCTATGAACTGATGCTTCAGCTTCAAGCTAAGAAAGATGACCCCTTTTCTGGAGGCCGCTCTTATTACTCCCATCCCAGTTTATGTCGAGATGATATGCCCAAGATTCCCCATCAATCATCGGCAACGGGGATGCAGGCAATCCCCACAACTGGTGTTGCAATGGGAATACAATATTTAGAAAAAGAAAAATTGGCAAATGACAAAGCGGTAGTGGTATGTTCAATGGGAGATGGATCTATAACTGAAGGAGAGGTTTCGGAAGCATTCCATATGGCAGCATTGAAACAGTTTCCAATATTCTATTTAATTCAGAATAACGGTTGGGATATTTCCGCCAATGGTGATGAAGTTCGTGCTAATGATATTGTGGACTATGTGAAAGGTTATGGTGAAATTGAAATAGTGGAGGTTGCGGGGAATGATTTTAGCAAGTCCTATTTTGCTGTTAAAAACATCATTAAAACCATGCGAAAAGAGCGGCGTCCGTTTCTGCTTCATGCGGAAGTGCCTTTGCTGAATCACCATACATCAGGAGTACGCATGGAATGGTATAGGGATGATTTGGAGGAACATCAAAAAAAAGATCCACTGCCTATTCTCAAAGTACAATTAAAAGAGAGTGGCATTAGCCCTGCAGAAATTAATAAAATAGAAAATGAGTCGGTAAAAAATGTAGCGGCTGATTTTAAAAAGGCGGTTCAAGCAGATGATCCTGATCCTGAAGGATTGTTTGAAAACATTTTTCATCAAACGGAAGTAAATGAGGAAAAAGGAGATCGAAACCCTGCTGGCGCATCCCCAACTATTATGGTAGACTGTGCCCTGCTTGCCATCAAAGAACTCATGGAAGAGCATCCAGAATGTTTGTTATATGGTCAGGATGTTGGTAAGCGTTTGGGCGGCGTATTTAGAGAAGCAGCAACATTAGCTGACACTTTTGGTGATAACCGGGTATTTAACACACCCATTCAAGAAGCTTTTATCATTGGCAGCACTGTGGGGCTTTCTGCTACTGGCTGCAAGCCTATTGTAGAGGTCCAATTTGCCGATTACATCTGGCCGGGACTCAACCAATTATTCGCCGAAGTGAGCCGTTCTTGTTATCTATCTAAGGGAAAGTGGCCGGTAAGTTGTATAATGAGGGTTCCCATAGGTGCTTATGGTAGTGGTGGGCCATATCATTCATCTTCTGTGGAATCTGTGCTGGTGAATATTAAAGGGATTAAAATTGTATATCCGTCAAACGCTGCTGATATGAAAGGGCTCATGAAAGCGGCTTATTATGACCCTAATCCTGTGGTAATGCTGGAGCATAAAGGGTTGTACTGGAGTAAAATTAAAGGCACTGAGTCTGCCATTTGCCCGGAGCCGGCCCGAGATTATATTCTGCCATTGGGAAAAGCAAATATAGTTTTGGAGGCAGATAATCTGCAAATCAGTTCTGGAGATTCTCTAAGTATTATTACCTACGGAATGGGGGTCTATTGGGCAAAAGCTGCAGCTGAAAAATTACCTGGGCAGGTAGAAATTGTTGATTTGAGAACCATTTATCCTTTAGATGAAGAGATGATTTTTGAATCGGTAAATAAACATAGTCGATGTTTAGTAGTTTCAGAGGAGCCAAAAGAAAATTCATTTGCACAGGCATTGGCAGGGCGCATTCAGGAAAATTGTTTCAATAATTTGGATGCTCCTGTAACTGTTGTTGGGGCGGAGAATATTCCGGCAATTCCCTTGAATTCAACCTTAGAAGAACGGTATTTGCCTAATGCGGAGAAGGTAGCAGATGCTATTGGCAATTTATTGTTATTTTAATGGAAAAATTTTCTTAAGTTTTGGGTGTAAAAAATTATTTCCATTATCAATTTATAAATAATCACTAACAATTAAATAAATGGCATATCTAACAACAGAATGGAAAGGTACAGAGTATTTCCCTATCCACGATTTTCACCACATAGAATATTTTGTGGGCAATGCCAAACAAGCTGTACATTATTATCGATCTGCATTTGGGTTTAAGCCTCATGCTTATTGTGGCCCGGAAACAGGCATCCGCGATAAAGTCTCCTATGTGTTGAGAAAGAATCACCAATTCTTTGTATTTACTACCCCCCTTAGTTCTAACCATCCAGCCTCTAGTTGGCTGAAAAAACATGGCGATGGAATTTATGACATTGCTTTTTCGGTAGATTGTGACCAGACAGCATATGAATCATGTTTGTCACGAGGGGCTGTAGGGGTTAATGAATCTACATTTACTTCAGATGAAAATGGAGAGTATGGCGTATCATCCATTCAAACCTATGGCGAAACTATTCACTCTTTTATTGAGGATGCCAATTATTCGGGCGTATGGGCGCCGGGATTTGACCATCTTACATTACCTCAAATATCAGCTAAGGATACTTCACTTATAACCATTGATCATATCGTGGGAAATGTGGAAGAAGGAAAAATGGATGAATGGCAGGAATTTTATGAGCGGGTATTTGGATTTACTACATTTGTACGATTCGATGAAACGGATATCAGCACCCAGTATTCTGCATTAAAATCCGTAGTTGTTCGCTCTAAAAATTGGAAGATTAAAATGCCAATCAACGAGCCTGCCAAGGGCATCAAGAAATCTCAAATTGAGGAATACCTAGATTTCAATGAAGGTCCCGGTGTACAACATGTTGCAATTTTAACCGATGACATCATCAAGTCAATTACTGCACTTCGAGAAAATGGAGTAGATTTTTTGGATGTTCCTGATACCTATTATGATGATTTAGAGGATAGAGTTGGCCCCATTGACGAAGATATGGCAGAATTGAAAAAAATGAAAATATTAGTAGACAGGGATGATGAAGGTTATCTTTTGCAATTATTTACAAAGCCTCTAGAAGATCGCCCCACTCTTTTTATTGAGATCATCCAACGTAAAGGTTCAAGGGGATTTGGTCAGGGGAATTTTCAGGCACTATTTGAATCTATCGAACGAGAACAAGCATTGAGGGGAAATCTTTAATTATTAAATAGTAACTGTCATGCCAATTTATAACAAACAAGGAAAAATTCCAGCGAAACGACATACCGCCTTTACAAAAGAAGATGGTAGTATTTATTATGAAGAATTGGTGAGCAGGGAAGGGTTTTCCAGTATTTATAGCAATCTCTATCATATGCAGCGGCCAACCAAAATTTCAAAAGTAGGTGATCTTGTCAAACATGAATTAGTCAAAGCAGAAACCAAGCACAGAGCCCGGCATATCATCACTGCTAAATTAGATACTGCTGGTGACGCTATTTCTGCCCGAACTCCTCTATTTTTTAATTCAGATATTATTATTTCAGTTGCTACTGTTTCGGCAAACATGGATTACAGTTATAGGAATGGTAGCGGGGACGAGCTTTTTTATATTCAATATGGAGAAGGGAATCTTGATACTAATTTTGGAAGGCTCCCTGTAAAGGCTGGTGATTATGTGGTTATCCCCCGAGGGGTGATTTGGCAAATGAACCCCAAGGGTACTATTCGGATGTTGGTCATAGAGTCAGCAGAGCCAGTTGAAACACCCAGCCGTTACCGCAACCGATTTGGGCAGTTACTGGAGCATTCCCCATTTTGTGAGCGGGATATTCAAACCCCGGAATTACAAGAGCCTATTGCCAATAATAATGAGTGTCTAGTGAAAGTAAAAACACTGGATGGAATTCAGGAATATACCTATGCCCACCATCCTTGTGATGTGGTAGGGTGGGATGGCTATTACTACCCTTGGAAAATGAGTATCCATGATTTTGAACCCATTGTAGGCAGTATTCATCAACCCCCAACGGTTCACCAGACATTTCAAGCGCAGGGATTTGTAATTTGTTCTTTTGTACCCCGCTTATTTGACTTCCATCCCGATTCTATCCCTGCACCTTATCCACATTCTAATGTGGATTCTGATGAGATCATTTATTATTCTAGGGGAGATTTTATGAGTCGGCAGGGAATTCAAGAAGAATCCATTACCTTGCATCCTATGGGTTTACCCCACGGTCCACAACCAGGTAAATATCGAAGTTCCATTGGTAAGGAGAAAACAGATGAATTGGCCGTTATGATTGACACTTTTAAGCCACTTAATGTAACGAAATCAGCCTTGGAAATTGATGATGCAGATTATCCATTAAGTTGGCTGAATTAATAAATTTATAAAGTAATAATAACAGGAAATTAAATGAAACTTATCAGCTATAAGAAAAATGGAAATATAAAATTAGGGGCATTTGAAGAGGGAAGAATATATGATTTGCATGCAATAGATTCCAGTATTGCAGATAATATGCTGAAATTTCTTCAGGGTGGAGAGGATCAGCTGCAGTTGGCGAGGGCAGCAGTAGAAAGTGGAAATACTGCACTTTCAGAAGAAGATGTTGAATTGATTTCGCCAGTTCCTAATCCCCCATCAGTACGGGATGCCTATGCATTTCGACAGCATGTGGCAACAGCTCGTCGTAACCGTGGACTGGAAATGATCCCTGAGTTTGACGAAATCCCTATTTTTTATTTCACCAATCACCATGCAGTATTTGGTGAGGGGCATTTTCCTGTATTACAGAGACATACTGAAAAACTAGACTTTGAGCTAGAATGTGCAGCCGTTATTGGCAAAGGTGGTAGAAATATATCAACATCTGATGCTGACAATTATATAGCGGGATTTATGATAATGAATGATCTGTCTGCCCGTGTATTACAGATGCAGGAAATGAAGCTCAATTTAGGCCCTGCAAAAGGCAAAGATTTCGGCTCAACATTTGGACCATGGCTGGTAACTAAGGATGAATTAGAGCCCTATAAACAATCGTCTGCTGATGGTGATCGCTATGATTTGAAGATGAAAGCATTTGTAAATGACATTCAAGTATCTAAAGATACCCTTTCTAATATGACATGGACATTCGCTCAGATTATTGAGCGGGTAAGCTATGGGGTTGATATTTTCCCTGGAGACATCATTGGGTCTGGTACTTGTGGTACTGGCTGCTTCTTGGAATTGAATGGCTCTAAAATCACGGATAATCAATGGCTGAATCATGGAGATACGGTGTCTCTTGAGATTGATGGACTTGGAACACTTACAAATAAGATTGTGCTCGAAAATAGATAATCTTTGATAGGAGGTGTTTGAGATTGTATGTCCCCTCCGAAAATCAATAAAATAGTTTATGGCTAAATTCAGAGAATACAACCCCAAAGAATTAGATCTCAAAGATAAGCACCATTTATTGCTGAGCTCTGTGGCCCCCCGCCCTATAGGATTTACTACCAGTATAAGTAAGGATGGTCATATTAATTTAGCGCCATTTAGTTTTCATAATGCATTCAGTTCAAATCCACCCGTGGTGGGAATTTCTTCTGCATTCAGCGGCCGAACAGGTGAAGCGAAAAACACACTCACTAACATTTTGGACACCAAAGAATTTACCTTATCCGTTGTGACTTTTGATATAGTAGAGCAGATGAATATCTGCGCTGCAGAATTCGGACCAGATGTAGATGAGTTTAAGAAATCTGGTTTGACCAAACATGTTTCTAAAATTGTTTCTACGCCAGGGGTCGCCGAGTCTCCACTTATTATGGAATGCAAATTTACGCAGCACGTCCAGTTCAGTGACCAGCCTGCTGGAGGAAACCTGCTACTGGGTGAAATTGTATATTTCCATGCCAAGGATGAATCCCTTAATGAATCGGGGAAAATTGACCCCTCTAAAGTTGATCAGGTAGCTCGAATGGGATATAATTGGTATAGCCGCGCTAATCGAGGATTATTTGAATTAACTGCGCCGCGGCATATCCCTATTGGAGTAGACAATCTTCCACAATTAGTGAGAGAGCACCCCTCCTTCACAGGAAAACTTCTTGCTCGACTAGCTTCTGTAGAAAAAATACCAGAGCAGGATATTATTGAGGATTTAATTAAAACCTATTCCCGACTATCAGCTGAAGATATGCTGAAAATTTGTGCCGTACTGGTAGAAGAAGGCAGAATTTTAGAAGCATGGCAAGTACTATATTTAGCTAAAATAATCTAATGCAATCCATCATGTGGCAACCCACTGAGGAACAAATCAATAATTCTCAGATGATGGCTTATATGCAGTTTGTCAATCAAAAGTTTCAGCTTTCCCTGAAAAATTATTCGCAACTTTATGACTGGTCTATTGAAAGGGTAGAAGATTTCTGGGGTTCATTTTGGGAATATTCAAAAATTATTTATAACTCTCCTTATTCTAATGTAGTTGATGACATTACAAAAATGCCAGGTGCCAAATGGTTTGAAGGTGCTACCTTAAACTTTGCAGAAAATCTGCTTCGCCATCGTGATAATAAAATTGCTATTCAATTTTATGGAGAAGAAGGAACACAATCTTCACTATCCTATAGGGAATTGTATGATAAGGTTTCCCGTTTAGCAGAGTCTATGTGTGAAATGGGTATCGTAAAAAATGATAGAGTTGTAGGATTCATGCCCAATATTCCAGAGACAGTTATTGCTATGTTGGCAACTGCCAGTATTGGTGCAATTTGGTCATCTTGTTCTCCTGATTTTGGAATCAAAGGAGTTCTAGATAGATTTAAGCAAATTGAGCCCAAACTTATTTTTACCGCTGATGGCTATTGGTATAATGGAAAGCAGATTGATTGTACCATAAAGATAAAAGAAATTCTAACAGATTTACCAAGTATTAAAAAAACAGTTATAATTCCATTTGCAGGAAATGCAGATGTATCAAGAATACAAGATTCAATTCAATGGGAAGATATTCAAAATAGAGATTCTTCAGAAATTAAATTCGAACCACTTCCTTTTGATCACCCTTTATATATTATGTATTCCTCCGGAACTACTGGGTTGCCCAAATCCATTGTTCATTCAGCAGGCGGGACATTGGTTCAACATAGGAAGGAATTACAATTGCATACTGATCTGACAGAGGATGATAAAATATTCTATTTTACTACCTGTGGATGGATGATGTGGAACTGGCTGGTGTCCTCTTTATCTGTGGGGGCAAGTATTGTATTATACGATGGCAGTCCGTTTTATCCTGATGGTTTAGTTTTACTTAAAATGGCAAAGGAGTTAGGCATAACCATTTTGGGGACCAGCGCTAAATATATATCCTCTTTAGAGTCATTCGAAATCAAGCCTAATGAGATTTCATCCTTCCCTAAATTACGGACAATCCTTTCCACAGGATCACCTTTAGTTGAGGAAAATTTTGATTTTGTGTATAGAGAATGGAAAGAGGATGTGCAATTGGCGTCAATATCGGGAGGAACCGATATCATTTCATGTTTTGCGCTAGGAAATCCTATATTGCCAGTGGTGCGAGGTGAACTACAATGCCGAGGATTAGGTATGAAAGTGGAAGCATATAATGAATTTGGGAAATCTGAAATAAATTCGAAAGGGGAGCTGGTCTGTAGTCAGGCATTCCCTTCTATGCCCATATATTTCTGGAATGATTCAGACGGAGAAAAATATCATTTAGCCTATTTTAATACCTACCCTGGCATTTGGCATCATGGTGATTATTTAGAAATAAATGACTGTGGAGGGGTCAAAATTTATGGACGGTCAGATACCACTTTGAATCCCGGAGGGGTAAGGATTGGTACTGCAGAAATTTACCAAACGGTAGAAAGGTTTAGTGAAGTTGAAGATTCTCTGGTAATTGGTCAGCCATGGGGAAATGATGAGCGGATCATTCTATTTTTGAAAATGAAAGACCAATCTGTTCTATCTGAAAAACTAATCAAGCAAATTAAAAAATCTATACGGGAGTCGTGCAGCCCCCGGCATATACCTGCTAAAATTATTTCCGTTGCAGACATACCCTACACTATTAATGGAAAGAAAGTAGAATTAGCTGTTAAACAAGTCATTCAAAATATTGAGGTAAAGAATAAAGACTCATTAGTGAATAAGAATTCTTTGGAATTTTATAAGAATATGATGGAGTTAAAGGAATAATTCTTGCATTTTATGGTTATTACTTATTTCCTTTTATCTTGCACTGGTTGAAATTATTCCATCCAGTATAAATAATCTACTTTTCTTCCAGTTGTAACGCCCTGTAACAAATCCGATACGAAATTGTTTTATTCATATAAGTTTCTTATATTCTTTGGTGTTATATCATTAAATTAATGCGAAGAAACCTGTGAATAAGAATGCATATGATTTTCTCTATCTCTATATTATACCTGCCATTTTTCCCCTTAACTTCACATAAACCGCATAAAAGCCTGCTTTTCCGATGGTTGAATTTGTGCGATGTCTCAATTATTCCTGTTATTTCTACATTTTATATTATATTATGAAAAACTATAGACAAATCATACTTTTGGTGACATTATTCTCACTACTAAGTGTAGGGTGGAGTCAGTGTGATGATGGATATGTGGAGGATTGTTCTGGTGACGGTGATTGCTGCAATGAATCTTGGATAGGGGATGGATATTGTGATAATGAAGACCAGGCATGGGGCTGTGATTTAATTTGTTATGAATCGGAATGGTCAGACTGCTATCATTTCCCTCAAATTGTTATTTATCCCGGTGAGCTTTTTGCCACAATAGAACAGGGAAATAGCTCAAGCCAGACATTGACAATTGTAAATCAGGGAGATGAAACGCTAGATTGGTCTACTTACCAGGCTGGTATCCCAGGCTGGTTGTCGCTCAGTACATATTCAGGATCAATAGAAACAGGAAGTATTAATGAGATTACAGTAACTTTTGATGCGTCAGATCTGGAGGCAGGTGAATATAATGCCAGCATCGTCATTTCAAGCAATGATCCCATAAATGGCGAAATAAGTATCCCTGTTACCATGATGGTGATTATTGATAGCTGTAATGATGGATATACCGAGCTGGATAATAATTGCTATAATAATTCAGATTTGGATGTTCTGCAGCAGCTGATAGATTCAAGCATTGAAACCATTAATGCAGATCTGGATGATAACAATGACGGAAATATCGAACCTCTTGAGCTTGGTTTTCAGGAATGGAATGATGGCAGGCTAACAGCCTTGGAATGTTATTACTTTGAGAATGATTGGATGTCCTGCAATCTATCAGGTCAGCTGATATCATCCATTGGAAATCTAGATCAACTTCAACGGCTAATACTTACAAATAACCAGCTTTCAGGAGAATTGCCTCCAGAAATCGGGAATTTATCCCATCTGGAAATACTGTATCTGGAAAACAATGCAATTACATTTATTCCACCAGAAATATCGGCCTTAGGAAGCTTGGAATATCTCCTTATAAATTATAATGAATTAACAAGTTTGCCGGAGGATATCGGTATGCTGGCCAATCTGAGGTCTTTATCTCTGAATCATAATCAGCTGACAGAAATTCCCGAATCTATAGTGGAATTATCCAACCTGAGTCATTTATGGCTGAGTGGTAATGATTTAACTACCATACCTGAGAATATCTGTGATCTGAACATAGAATGGGGTGTTATGGACTGTTCATTTTATCCCTATTTTGATATATCCTATAACTATATCTGTCCACCGTATCCCATTTGCGACGAAGTCCAAATTACATCAGAAGAGTTCCAGGAAACTTCAGAATGCTCAGAATGCCCCGATAGCATAGAAGGTGATACTAATTTTGATGATACAGTTAACATTCTTGATATTGTCATTATCGCAAATTGTATTCTATCAGATAGTTGTGATATTTGTTTTGATTTTAATAGTGATGAGGTGTTAAATATCTTGGATATCGTAATTTTGGTAAATATTATATTAGATAATTAAACCCACCTCTTCAATTTTCACCTTTACAGGTAATTAGATAATTCTACTTCATAAATGGGTCTGCGTATAATGGCAAATTCTCCAGGGTCATGATCAAAAGGGAAACTGAAACGTCCTAACCCTCCATGACCTACTTCAACGCGTAAAACTTTCTTAATTACCTAATGGTTATTACAAGTTACTTAATCATTAATTTATAATTATAAATTATGGAAGTTCACAATTATATAAGTTAATACAAGTTAATATTTATTCGATTAAATTTGTAATCATAACATTAGTAGCTATACATTTATTCCCCAATATTATACATTAATTAACTATTGAAAGGGCTAATAAGTATGATGTTAAATCAAGAAATTGCGATATTTGTATTAATGATAACCATGTTCTTTGGGGGTATTTATTTTTCACCAGTAGAAGAAATAGATAGAGTTAATAAAATAGATATATTAGAAAATCAACGTACCATATATAATCGAACAAATTGGGAAGATTTGGAAATTTTACCCTATGGTGATGGAACAAATTGGGAAGATTGGGAAATTTTACCCTATGGTGATGGAACAAATTGGGAAGATTGGGAAATCTTACCCTTTGGAGAAGAAACCTTTGATGAAATTTTTAATGGGATTATCAATCATGATGGTGATCCCGAAACAAATTATTACGAATTAAAATTAGATGCAACTAACTCTGTAGATTTAGATGGTGATGAAATAAAATATATTTGGACACAAACTTCTGGGGATACTCTTGAAATACCAAATCCAAATGACAAGATACTTTATTTGAAAGTTAGTCCAGGTGAATATGAATTTCAATTAGAGGCAATGGATTCCTATGGTTCTAGAGGGACTTTTAATAAAAGAGTAGTTGTCTCTGAAGAACCCAATTCTCAACCAGATCCAATAGTTGAATTTGGAAGTAGGCTTGATGAAAAAAAATTTATTGGAACAATAATTCACGATGGAAATCCAGAAACAAATAAATTTGATCTCAAGCTTGATGCAGGGGGATCCAATGATGAAGAAAGTGATAAAATAGAATATGTTTGGACTCAAATTTCTGGTAATAAATTGGATATGTCTAATAATAAATCTCAAGTTGTTTATTTGCAAGCGGAGGCCGGCGAATATTCATTTAAATTAGATGTAACTGATTCTTATGGAACGACTTCCTCTTATACTCAAGCAGTCGCGATAGATATCGAACCAAACTCTCCTCCTGAGGCTATTTTTTCTATTACAAACGAAGCTGAACCTATTGTTTATAAAGATGGTCCAACATGGCTAAATGTTCCAGATTCTGTAGAAAACTTCCAAGCAAAAAATGGATTGACAGTGGATGGTATATGGGGTCCAGCATCACAAAAACGGTTTTTGAAAATCGCATCAGATAAAAAAGCCAAGGCAGACAAAGCCAAGGCAGAAAAAGCCAAGGCAGAAAAAGCCAAGGCAGACAAAGCCGCCAAGAAAAAGGCAGATAAAAAAGCTAGGGAAATGAAAATATATAATGATAAATTGGCTAAGATTGAAGCAAAAATAAAGAATGTACGTGGGTTTGGATCAGCAGGGAAGCGTAGAGAATTAGAAGCTGAAAAAGAAGCGCACATAAAAACAAAACCGAAGTAAAATAATTATTAACAGCTGTTTGAAAAAAGGAACCTCCGCAATGAAAAGTAGAGCGAAAAAATTAATATTATATAGGGGAGCTTACCCGCCTTACTAATTTTCACCTTTACAGGTAATTAGATAATTCTACTTCATAAATGGGTCTGCGGATAATGGCAAATTTTCCAGGGTCATGATCAAAAGGGAAACTGAAACGTCCTAACCCTCCATGACCTACCTCAACGCGTAACCCTTTTTCATTTATCAGTTCAGATAATTGGATTGTCTCAACTTTATCAGGGGAAATAATTTGAATTTTATTTCCAACTTCTAATCTATTTTTACATTCAAATGAAAGGAGTCCACTGGATCTATCATAGCTTACTAATGTTCCTATAGCTTTATGTGTTAATTCTTTAGATCTGCCATCAGTAAAATTTTCCCCAAATTCTCGAGGGTTACGAGTATAAAACCCTGTTGTATACGATCGATTAGAAAGGGCTAGTAAATCTTTCATGTTTTGCGGATCAAATACTTTGCCTGATACTATGTCATCAATAGCCTTTCTATATGATCTCGTGCACATAGCAGCATAATATTCAGATTTGGTTCTGCCTTCAATTTTAAAACTGCATACTCCAGCTTTCCGAATGTCATCTAGCAATTCAATTGCACAGAGATCTTTTGCATTAAATAGATAAGTTCCATTCTGATCTTCAGAAATAGGATATTTTTCATCTGGTCTGTGCTCTTCTTTAACATAAAAACCATCATCAGGTTGAGTATATCCATTTTCATTCAGCTTGGAATGTTCATTTGATTCTATAGCTGTCAGACTATCAGGAGTCTTCCCTAATTCATATTCCCATCTGCATGAATTTGTGCAAGTTCCCTGATTAGCATCTCGGTGATTCATATAATTAGAGATGAGACAACGCCCAGAATAGGCAATACAAATAGCTCCATGAACAAAAGATTCTAATTCGATATCAGGTACTTTCTCATGAATTTCATTTATTTCTTTCAATCGCAGTTCTCTTGATAGAATGATCCGTTCTACTCCCAGGTCTCTCCAGAATTTAACCGTTGTCCAATTTGTGGCATTGGCCTGAGTTGAAAGGTGGATGGGCATGTTAGGATATTCTTTCAAGGCA
>JASMKZ010000220.1:0-405 GCA_030748955.1 Fidelibacterota bacterium
CCAGGCGCACCATGAAAATATGCCAGTATAATCACAGATGGTATGATAGAAATAAGACCAAATAATGCTAATGTAGGATAGTGGGAAGGAAATTGATACTTATCAATCAGATATTCAATAAACAATATGAGACTTGTACCCGCAATAAAATATGAGCCTAATATCTGAGGTATTCTGCGTTCTAATAATATTTTGATAAAGGATTTTCGCATACTGAAATTTACAAACATCCATCAGAATGAGTGTTGGGTTATTTGACTGGGTTAGGAAGGAAGAATTGGAGAGGTGGGTCTAGGTTGGGCTTTAGTCCCTAAGCTTCACACATTAATTTTCTAACAATTCATATAATCAACGATAGCATCTTCACATTTTTTAAACTCTGATAAATTTTGAAATCTTACTTTA
>JASMKZ010000220.1:415-681 GCA_030748955.1 Fidelibacterota bacterium
GGAATATTTTACTAGAACCACTTCTCGGTGTAATTTCAAGGTCATAGCTGTTTAGATATTCTATACCTGTTCTATCTTGTATATGTTCAATATCAATAAAGTTCAATGAACTTTTAATACCCAAATAGTTTTTACCATCTTTTTTAACACTCAACAAGGTTGGAGAAAATTTAAAGGTGATTGATGGAGAGGCATTTGATTTCAAAACATTATAAATATATCGCAATATTTCCTCTGTCTTGTCACTTATTTTTTTGTTTTCATAC
>JASMKZ010000221.1 GCA_030748955.1 Fidelibacterota bacterium
CTATAATAACTTCCCCTGTATGAATACCTACCCTGACATTCAAATCTTCACCAGTTTTTGACTGAAATCTACTTGCACAATCAATTGCGTCATCTGCATTAAAATATCTTGTGAGCGTACCATCACCTATTTCTTTAATTAATTTGCCCTCATGCTTCTCTATTAAAGGAAGTAATAAATCTCTCTTCTTTTTAATTAATGCAAATGCTTTATCTTCATCTTCAGACATCTGCTTGGTATAGCCAACGATATCTGTAAACATGATAGCAGCCAATTTTTTATTTGGTTTAGCCATACAAAAATCTACAAATAATTACCCTACAATGTGTGTGAGGCTATAAACAAAAAACCCCGGGTGACCGGGGCTTGATATCACTGTTAAGTGCTGAGATTGAAGATTTTGAGTTATAAAAGATAATCTAACTACTAAATGTTGAGATAGAGCATTTTATATTATAAATTAATATTATGGCTATAGCTGCAGCGTATTTGGCTTTTGGTGAGATCTTAGATAAAGAATAGGATATTTAATTTACATCTATGCCATCTTCTACAAAATCAGAACGTAAACATGTTTCCATTGTATTTACAGACATAGTTGGTTTTACAGCACTATCTTCAAATAATGAACCAGCAGCACTTCTTCTTTTAGAAAAACAAAGGAATTTACTTA
>JASMKZ010000222.1 GCA_030748955.1 Fidelibacterota bacterium
ATGTCCCACACTCTGATTGGCGTCGAAGTCGCGCTGCTGCAGAGAATATAATCCCAACTACTACAGGTGCTGCTCGTGCTGTTGGAAAAGTACTGCCTGAATTAAATGGAAAGTTAGATGGTATTGCAATGCGCGTTCCTGTACCTGATGGATCAGTCGTCGATAGTATTTTCCGATTAAAAAAGACAGTAACTGCAGATGAAATAAATCAAACAGTTTTAAATGAATCACATAAAGAGCATATGAGCAACGTTGTTGAGTACTCAACATTACCAGTTGTCTCATCAGACATAATTGGCAACCCCCATTCATCAATATTTGATGCGCCATTCACAAAAGTGATAGATGGAAGCCTTATTAAAACACTTAATTGGTATGACAATGAATGGGGATATTCAAATCGAGTTGTTGATCTAGTAAAAATTTTAGATCGACTTAACTAATTATATAAATTTTTTACTTTATCATATCTATTTCAACTGCGTACTTGGAAATTTCGATTCTCCCAGTACCTTCAACGATCTCAGTCCCAAATTCAATAGATGACACCACATTTTTTTCTGATATCCAGCCTTTTTGTACGGTATAATTAATAAAATTCATAATATTTATTTGTTGGTTTAACATTGGTACTTTTGAATAAAATAAAATATAATAATTATCACCTGGAATA
>JASMKZ010000223.1 GCA_030748955.1 Fidelibacterota bacterium
TATGCCTTTAGAATAAGAAACACCCATCCAATAATAAAAAGTATTCCTCCAATAGGTGTAATTATCCCTAGTGATTTTATACCTGTTATAGCAATAATATATAAACTGCCTGAAAACAGAATAATGCCAAACATAAATGACCAACCAGCCATAGATAATTGAATTTCAGGTTGTATTTTATTAATTAATCCCAAAATTAAAATAGCAATAGTATGAAACATATGGTATAAAACTGCTTTATTGTAAATTGACTTACCATAATCATCTAATAATTCGTTTAACGCATGAGCCCCAAATGCACCCATAATGACTACAAGACATCCCGACATTGCTCCAAACAGAAGATAGTTCATATACTATTCCTTTTTAGTTAGCCTGCGAATCATAACAGTTCTTTATAAGGGTTAGTTAAGATGAAAAAAAATCTCATTTAAATTATCTAAAATAATATCTGCCTTACTAAAATTTCCATTAATTGTCATATCATTAGGTATGGCAAAACAAAATAAGCCTGCTTTTTTTGCTGAAATAACACCACGTTCAGAATCTTCAATTGCAAAGCATGAAGATGCTTTATAGCCAGCACTATTTATTCCTATAAGATATGGTTCAGGGTTTGGTTTAGAGTGGCTAAAATCATCTGACGTAATAACAAAATCAAAATATTTTAAT
>JASMKZ010000224.1 GCA_030748955.1 Fidelibacterota bacterium
TCTGCCCACCACAACCCTTCAAGGGGTAATACACCATAATCAATTCCAATGTCACTTTTTTTAATCATAAACTTTAGAGTGTATGAAAGTGGGAATAAAACTTCAATAGCATTTTGAAATGTTGGATGATTTGGACCTCCATCACCATCAATCATAAGAAAATTCATTTTCGGAACTTCAACAACTTCTACTTTTTTAGTAGTAGACCTATATAGGTGCTTGAGCTCCTTTTTATAATCAATTTTTTCCATTGAGATTTCCTACTAATTTCAAATGGATTTGTACTTAATCATTAAACAAATCTACCCATCCTCCCACAAACAAAAAAGCCCCCGTTAGGAGGCTATTTGACCAGAGGCGGTTCATTGGTCTTTGCTTTCTTTAATTATTTCACGTCTTTGAATTAAACCTATTATTCCACCTGAAATACCAACTAATCCACCCAATACGATTATTCCAAGTTGAATCAGGTTTTTTTCTTCAGCATAACTCATCCAAATACCCCCAATGCTCAAAAAAATAATTCCTATAGCAAAAAACAAATTTGCATCCAGTTTTAATATTTTTTTCATAACAAACTCCTTTAGTTGACCCAGAGGCGTTTCATTTAGTTAACAAGTTTTTTTAGAACCCATCATTACTGCAGCTCGCCATTAGCAGTAAATTTCAAC
>JASMKZ010000225.1 GCA_030748955.1 Fidelibacterota bacterium
TTATAGCAGGCAATATAGAAGAAGATTTTGATATTGTTAAAAACGCCGATTGGATCGTTGAAGCGGTTGTTGAAAGGATAGATGTAAAACATAATCTTTATACAAAGATATTAAGAACAAGAAAAAAAGACTCAATCATTTCATCCAATACATCCACAATTCCTCTAAAAGTTTTATCAGCAAAAATGTCTGATGAAGATAAAAAAGACTTTTGTATTACTCACTTTTTCAATCCAGTGAGATATATGGGTTTATTAGAAATTGTTAGTGAAACTGTAAATGACACCAAAAAAATAAATTTTCTAAAAATTTAAATATTGTCAATGAAGATATATTAAAATTTTCAAAAAAAAACTTATTAAATAATGAATCAATTGTCTTTGGAAACTTACCTTATAATATTTCTTCACAAATATTGGTAAAATTTATAATTAATAAAAATATATTTATTATATAAAATATAAAAAAAATCTAAATGATTGACTGTCCAAAAAATTAATATATTAAATTCAGTAGTTTATTAATGAAATTAGTTTAATTATTTAATTACATATTTTTATTTATGTCGTCAAAATTATATTATTATTTTAAAACATGTTTATATATTTAATAAATTAATTATATTGTATTAAAATTTTATTTCATTGTGAATAAATTATTTTTTT
>JASMKZ010000226.1 GCA_030748955.1 Fidelibacterota bacterium
TCTTTTGTACCTCCATCAGGTGTATAATCCCATGAAACTGGGCCAGCACCAAAGCCCACAGTATAAAACAGGCCTTCTCCATTACCATTTTTGTAGATACGGTACCATGCCCATCCGCCGGTCCAGGTGGCATCATCAGACATATTAAACATCCCGCCACCGACACCAATTTCGTTTTTACCATCATTGATTAATTTTTTGTATTCAAGGGCAAAACCACCGATAGCCAGGGCACCAAGGTCGGTACCAATGGTGTTGGTCTTTAAATCTTGGGCGACTGCACCTGTTATTAGTATTAGTATTAAACTTATTGATGTAAAGGTTCTCATTTTATTCCTCTCAGTGGTTGGTGTTGTTCGGGTTAATTGTGCGAGAAAAAATAAAAGGGATGGTGTATTTAAGCAATAAGTATTGTTTGTCATTCCAGAAATTCACATTTAATTATCCGGAATCCAGATTACTTGATACACGCCGGCACCCCAAAGTACAAACAAAAAACCCCGGGTGACCGGGGCTTGCTTAAAGTACTTTCATTCATCTGAGATTGAGGATTTTATACTATAAGCAGACTGGGCTCTTTTTATGTTGTTAATTAAATTATCTGAAATAAAAAGGAGATAATTATGAAATCATATTTACAGGGAATGATAACAGGCGGTGCTT
>JASMKZ010000227.1 GCA_030748955.1 Fidelibacterota bacterium
CTAAGTGTAAACTTCTATGAAAAACACCTTTTTATCGGAAATGAATGCAAGAGGTTTTCTAAATCAGTGTACCGATTTAGAAAAGCTTGAAAAAATTTCAATTCAAAAACCTATAAAAGCTTATATAGGATTTGACAGTACAGCTCCTAGCCTCCATGTGGGAAGTTTAATGCAAATTATGGTCTTAAGACTTCTTCAAAGATATGGCCATCAACCAATAGTTTTACTTGGCAGCGGAACAACTCTAATTGGAGACCCCTCTGGCAAGAACTCGACTAGAAAAATTCTAAAACACTCGGATATAAAAAAAAATATCTCCAGTATTAAAAAAATCTTTGAAAAACTTCTGTCTTCAAAAAATAAAAAAACTAAACCTGTTTTTGTAGATAATTATAATTGGTTAGGAAAATTAAAATATATTGATTTTCTAAAAAATAACCCAAGTTAAATTAATTAACTATTTATAAATATCACAAATGCAATAACTACAGCTAATCCTAACTTTGTTTAGCCTTTCAATTATTTTTTTACAATATTTCATTGATTTGGAAAATAATCTTTTAATTCACCTTCTCTATACACATCTGCTGTACAACAATGAAGTCCACCTCCAAAAGCATAAGCATCTCTAAGCTCAACAGGAACAATTTCCATACCAAG
>JASMKZ010000228.1 GCA_030748955.1 Fidelibacterota bacterium
CAAAAGCTTTTCTTTGAGAGATTTATTTTAAACACGTTAAATTAAGAATTTTTTTAAAGTATCATAATCATTTGTAGAATCTGTAGAATAATTTTCAATGTATTTTTAAACCATTTAAAATGTAAGATATTTGCTAAAATAATACTCACAAGATCAATTTTAAAAGGTTTTATTTTGTGTTTTTTTGGTATAAAATTTTATTATCACAGTTTTTATATTATTTTAAAACTCTTTTTAAGCATAATCTAAGTTAACATAATCAATGTAATTGTTTATTTTATTTAAAAGTTTTTTGTTCATTTTGAGTTCTAATATGATAAAAAATAAATAAATAATTTGGCGGGTTTTGTTTTAAATCGTTTAGTTGGTTAAATAATATTTAAATTAAACATAATCATTTCAAAAAAAAAAATAAATAAATAATGAATGAAATTAAAAAATTGATAAAATTAATAATTTAATATTGAATGTTGGGGGAGGAAAAAAAAATGCTGTTTCTCTCAAACAACTTACAAAATATTGTCAAAAAATTACTTCAGAAAGAATAAAAATATCACCTAAAAAAAATACTTCAATATATGACATTCCTTATTATGTTACTGATAATTCTAAAGTAAAAAAAATATACAAATGGTTTCCCAAAAAAAATTTTTTACAT
>JASMKZ010000229.1 GCA_030748955.1 Fidelibacterota bacterium
GAAATAATACTTTGGATTCTTTGTAAAGAAAAAGAACTTTTCAAAATCAACCGTATATCTATCTTTGACAGATGCGGGCATACAACTGGGTTTATACCATATAATTTCATTTCTTAATATCCAACCACGATCTGTCATTTCAATAGCAAACCTACTTGGTATTTGAGCTAATGATTTTGGTCTATATTTAGAACTATAATTTTTATTATGTTTTATATTATGTTTATTATCGTTTCTATTATTTGGATTATGTTTTATATTATTGTTATTATGTTTTACCTTATGTTTATTATCGTTGTTATTATGTTGATGTTTTTTTATTATATTATGTTTATTATGTTTTACATTATGTTTATTATTGTTTATATTATTTTGTTGGTTGTTAATATTATTTTTATTATTTTAATATCATTTTATTATGTTTTACATTGTTATTATTATGTTGAATATTATTATTATTATTATTAGTTTTATAGTTTTTTATATTATTATTATTAATTAGTTATGTTTTAATATTATTATCATATTTTTATTATTAGTTATGTAATGTGTTAAAACACACATTTTGTTATTATTATTATTATTTTATATTATTATGATTGGTTTTCATGCTATTTACACTATTATTATTATTATTATTTGTTTCAATTGTTA
>JASMKZ010000022.1 GCA_030748955.1 Fidelibacterota bacterium
GTGCCAAAAAATGCATCTACTTCCGGCAGTTCTTCTGTAAGTTCAGAACCATAGCGATCTGAGAAACAGCCCATGACAATGAGTTTTTTCACCTTATTTGACTTTCGAAGCTCCCCCGCCTCTAAAATAACATCTACCGATTCTTCCCGTGCGGTATCTAAAAATCCGCAGGTGTTCACTATGAGAATATTCGCATCATCTGACGTATTAATAATTTTATAATTTTCCTGCTTGAGACCGCCAATTAATATTTCTGAGTCTACCAGATTTTTGGCACATCCTAGGCTAATCATACAGACTCTATTTTCTTTTGTATTAGTCATTTACCATTTCTTTTTCACTAGAAATCAATCCATTAATATAGCTTTCCCTGTCAAATGGAACCAAGTCATCAACCTGCTCCCCCACTCCAATAAAATAAACCGGAAGATTGAGCTCTTTCATAATCTGTATGGCAATACCTCCCCTAGCAGTACCATCCATCTTGGTTAATATTACCCCTGTAATTGGGATATATTTAGCAAATTCCCGCGCCTGTTGAAGTCCATGTTGTCCAGTATTAGCATCAATGGTAATGAGCACATCACTTTCATCTGTCAGTTTCAAGACAACCCTGTGAATTTTCTCCAATTCTTTCATGAGATTAGCTGAGGTGTGGAGGCGGCCTGAAGTATCCACAATAATCTTGTCCATCTTCTTTTTGATTCCACTTGCAACCCCGTCATAGGCAACAGAGGCAGGATCAGCAGATTTATCGTTGGCGGTAAGATGCAGATTAAGCCGCTCTGCCCAAATTCGTATCTGTTCTACAGCCGCGGCTCTATATGTGTCTGCAGCAACCAGAGAAACTGACTTGCCAGATTTTGAGTAATAGCCTCCTAATTTAGCAGCTGAAGTCGTTTTCCCTGTACCATTTATTCCCACCAAAAGAATTACCCTTTTTAGTTCAGTCACCTCATGTACATCAGAAAGGTACTCTTGAATACACTGCTGAAATCGATCTTCCCGGGTAATTTCAGCCTTATCTGGCACTTTAAGCTGCTTAATAATAGAATCCGTTAGTTCCCAGCCAATATCTGCCCCAAGCAGTGCCTCTTCCAAATCTTCAATATCATCATCAGTCAGAATGGTTTTTCCGGAAAATTTTGCAAAAAGAGTAGATAGCTTAGAACGGGTTTTTGATAAACCTGAAATTGTTTTTTTTAAAAATGAAATCATCCTGTCTCTAATTGTTTAAAATAACGTAAATATCTTCTTATATATTCATAGGTACTAAATATGAATAGGAGGCATGAAATTAAATAGGATGTCCACAATATATAACCAGGTATATTCAGGGGGTTTTTAAATAAAAAGAATACCATCATAAGTGCAGAAATTCCTATAAACCATTTCCCAGATCTATTAGACTGAAACACCTCCTCTTGAGAAAACATTAAATATACACCGATAATGATGAGGAATATATCCCTTATGGCTAGGGTGAGAAAAAATATCAGAAAGGGTAATTTGTAGCTAATGATCAAATAAATTAATACGACCATCATACATACTTTGTCAGCTACAGGATCTATGAGCTTACCAAAATTGGTGATTTCCTCTGCTTTTCGTGCCACATATCCATCTAAGAAATCTGTCAAAACAATAATGATGATAAGCAGAAAAGCTTGCCATAATTTCTCTGTCATACCATGTGCAATATCTTCAAATATTAATACCAGAGGTATGGTAAGAAATATTCTGCTTATACTGATGGCATTAGCTAGTGTCAGAATCCGGTCCTGCCGGGTTTGGAGGCGTTTTTTTCTTACCCTTTTTCTATGTTTAAATCGCATTAATTATTTCGATGAGAATTAAATTGTAATGCTGCCAATAAAGCGTCTTTATAAACAGAATCGGGGAAAATATTAAGCTCATCCTGCGCTTCTTTAGATAGCCTTTCAATTTGTTTTTCAGCAAATTGAATTCCCCCATGGTTTTCAATAAGCATTCTGATCTCTTTGAGCTCAGATTTTTTTACATGATTTCGAATCTGTCTTTTCACCCTTTTAGAATCAGAGGAATCTAATTTTTCAAATAGATGAATAAGTGGCAGGGTGAGAATATTTTTTTTAAGATCAAACCCTGCAGGCTTGCCTAAACCTTCAACATTGCCGGTAATGTCTAACAGATCATCTTTTATTTGAAATACCAATCCAAATTTTTCACCAAATTTTGCCAACGCTTCACGTTTATCATTGTCTTCTGTTACTGTCATAACTCCTAGTTTACAGGCTGCGGAGAACAGCGATGCCGTTTTGTCACTCACCATTTGATAATAAACTTCTTCTGTCATATTTTTCTTTATGGCTTTTTCAATTTGCTGAATTTCACCCTGACTCAGGCGCTGTGCTGTACTTGACAGAATATCTAACGCATCAAAATCTTTCAAGTGAATCATATTGGTGAGGGCTTTTGAAAACATAAAATCACCCACTAAAATGGAAAGTTTATTCTTCCAAACTCGATTAACAGAAGGCCACCCTCGACGAATATCGGCATCATCTACCACATCATCATGAATGAGTGTTGCAACATGAATCATTTCAATAAGGGCTGCTGCTCGGTAAGTATTTTCAGTGGGCTCGCCACATAATTTGGCTGAAAGTAAACAAAGGCGGGGTCTGAGCTGTTTTCCTTTTTTCCGTGAAATATATCTGATAATTGTATTGATTAATTTTACATCAGAATGGAGTGACTGGGTGTAAACTTTTTCAAAACGAATGATATAATCATTAATAGGAGACGTTACAATGTTATCTAGTTCAGCATTCATACCAATGAATCTTTAGGTTTAAAAAGTTTACTAATGAGAATACTAAATTCATATAAAATAATAAGGGGTACCACTATAAGAATTTGACTTACGGGATCAGGTGGTGTTAATATCGCACCCAAAATAAGAAATACTACAATAGCAAACTTTCGATATTCACGTAAAAATGCCGGGGTAAGAATTCCAATTTTTGTAAAAAATATCGACACAACCGGAAGTTGAAATAATAAGCCACATCCAAATATTAACCAGAGAATGTACACGAGATATCCTTCTAAAGTGAAATTATAAGCAACGTCTATGGTTTCTGCAGTTAATGATGTAAAAAATGAAAGACTAAATGGAATAATAACGAAGTAGGCAAAACTCATTCCCAGTAAAAAAAATATTGATGTAAATAGTACCGTGAAAATAACTGCTACCCCATATTTGTCTTCAAATGCCGGAGAAATAAAACGCCAAAACTGATACAGAATAACCGGCAAACCTAAAATCATACCTCCAAATAATGCCACGGATAGCTTCACCGTAAACATGCTAGTTATTTTTAATACCTGGAGGTTTAAATCAATAGAAAGTGATTCAGTTGGATTAATGAGCCAATACATTATAATATCGGCATAGTGATAGGTAATGACTGCACCTATTAATATGGCAGATATAGACTTTATTAATCGCCAGCGGAGTTCTTCCAGATGATCCCAAAACGGCATTTCAGGGGTTTGACTTGTCATTTTACCAGCAATTGTTTGGCCAAACCATAAGGTGACTTACGCTGGTTATATTTTTTTTCTAATTCAGATTCAAGTTCAAAGCAGTTATTATCTGTCCAAAAATTATCCATAAGATCATCGGTAATTATTCTTATCACTCTCTTTTTATAGCGATCATCAATCTTTGCTTTTTGAATCCCATGTTTCAAATTAAATGATTTATGTTTTTCAATAATTTCTATCAACTCATTGATTCCACTGCCTTCTGTTGCAACTGTTGAAACAACCTCAGGCAGCCATTTATTTTCTTCAAGAGAAAGTGTGGAGAGAAAATTTTTCAAAGTAATAGCCAGCTTGTTTGCTCCGGGTCGATCTGCCTTATTTATTGCAAAAATATTCCCAATCTCCATAAGACCCGCTTTTAACATTTGGACGTCATCACCAGATTCAGGCACCAATACCACAACCACTGAATCTGTTGCTTGAATGACATCTAATTCAATTTGTCCTACACCCACCGTTTCAAAAATAATAATGTCATAACCGGCAGCATCAAATATTTCTCCCACTTCCTGAGTTTTTAAAGCCAATCCTCCCTGACTACCTCTCGTCGCCATACTCCTTACAAAAACATGAGGGTCTGAGAAATGGGAAGTCATTCTGATCCTATCACCTAAAACGGCACCTCCAGAAAAAGGACTTGTGGGGTCTACGGCAATAACTGCAACCTTTTTGTCCTTTTCTCGAAAAGCTGAAATCAATCTATGGGTAAGTGAACTTTTTCCCGCACCAGGAGGTCCGGTTATACCTATTCTATAGGCATTTCCTGTATCATTAAAAATTTCAGAAAGAAGCTTTGCTCCTTCCTCACTACTGTTTTCAATTAACGATATCGCTTGGGAAATTGAAAGTCTAGACTGCCCACGTATTCCTTGGATTAGCTCTGGTAACACGAAGCAAATTTAAAGACTTAATACTGTCTTATGTTACAGGGTTTAGACAGTTTTATCAAATAGGCGTTTGAAGAAAGCATAATCAGGAATTACAACCGTATGTCCTACTTTTGTAATCATGAGTCTATCTTCAAACAATTTTAAAACTCTTGAGACTGTTTCACGGGATGTTCCAGACATATTTGCAATATCCTGCTGGAACGGTAATTTTTCTATGGTCACCTGACCTTTACGGATCACACCCATATCTTCAGCTAAATTCAGAATAGATACTCCAATTCTATGTTCAGCGTCAGAAAGTGACAATGCTTCAATTTGCTGGTCTGACTTCCGAAGACGTTTAGCAAGCTCTCCCATAAGAGCAAAAGAAATCTTAAAATTTCTTCTCAGCAAGCGAAGGAACTCACTTCTTTGAATTGCAATAAGTTCACAATCTTCCTGGGCCAATGCATTGGCTGAACGAGCTTCACCATCTAAAATTGCCATTTCACCAAAAATTTCACCTGGACCTAACAAGGATAAAATCACTTCTTTTCCTTCATCATTTACTCGAGTAATTTTAACCGTACCCTGAATAATAATAAACACAATATCACCAAATTCTTCTTCAAGAATAATCATACTATTTTTTGGATACTTTCTAGGGGTACAACTTTCAGAAACATCTTTTAATTCATCAGCATCTAAGTCGATGAAAATAGGGATTGTATTAAGATTCTCAATTGTCATTATATATCTTCCTTTTAGAGTATGGCTTCATGTAAGCAGTAAAAAGCGATTATACAGCGTAGTAAAGTTAGATGGATTAATTTCAATTTACAATAATTTCTAATATTTAAATGGTAATTAATTCTTTAGTCTTATAAAATATTTCTTTATTAAATTTATGGGCTAATTTAGAATTAAATAATTGAAAGATTACTATGGGTGCATCAGGATCAGAATTAAAAAGAGTACGACAGTCTCGGAGAAACAACCTTCGGAATCGTCATTATAAATCAATGATGAAAACATCAATTAAAAAGGTAATGGAAGCAGATAAAAAAGATGCCCCCACCTTTTTAAACCAAGCTATTTCGACCATTGATCGAGTTTGCGGTAAAGGTATAATTCATAAAAACCGTGCCTCTCACCAAATATCTAAACTTACCAAATATATAAACAGCCTTTAGGCTGCAATGTAAATACCTCTTTTTATACCCTATCCATATTATTTGGATGGGGTTTTCTATTGTGGTTTTTGGTAGTTTGGTGATTCCTTTGTGATATTAATGTCATGAGGATGACTTTCCTTCATCCCTGCTCCCGTTATTTGAATAAATTCAATATTCTTGTGAAATTCTTTTATAGATTTTGATCCGCAATATCCCATAGAACTTCTGACTCCGCCCATAAGCTGGTGAATGGTTTCCTTAACTTCACCTTTATAAGGCACCATTCCTTCAATACCTTCTGGAACCAGTTTATTTGATTCAGTATTATGTTGAAAATACCGATCTTTACTCCCATCGTTCATGGCAGCAATGGACCCCATACCTCTAAATGATTTAAAACTTCTACCCTCCCAAAGAATAACTTCTCCAGGGCTTTCGTTGGTTCCAGCAAGTATACTTCCCAGCATCGCAGTTTCAGCACCAGCAGCAAATGACTTTGCAATATCACCTGAATAGCGCATACCTCCATCTGATATTACCGGAATATCATTTTTATGTGCATTTTCAAATGCATCCATTACAGCAGTTAATTGTGGAACACCAACGCCAGCAATCATTCGAGTTGTGCAACTTGACCCTGCCCCTATGCCAACTTTAACCGCATCTACTCCCACATCTATAAGGGCCTGTGTTCCAGCTCCTGTGGCTACATTTCCTGCAATAATATCTATATTTAATTTAGATTTTAATAATTTAACCGTTTCCAATACACCCTTGGAATGCCCATGAGCTGTATCAATAACTAAGGCATCAACATTTGCATTCACTAATGCCTGAGCCCTTTCCATAGAATCTGAAGAAACTCCTATAGCAGCAGCTACCAATAAACGTCCATGTTTATCGGACGCAGCATTGGGATGATTTTCCTTCTTTAATATATCCTTCACCGTTATTAAACCACAAAGAGCACCATTATCATCCACAACCAATAATTTCTCGATACGATGTTCTTGAAGTACCGACTTTGCCTCAATTAACGTAGTTCCCTTTTTGACAGTAATTAAATCATTCCCAGTCATCCTGTCGGATACCAGTAAATCTAAATTAGTCTCAAAACGAATATCTCTATTGGTGAGAATACCGACCAATTTTCCTTCATCTACTACCGGAACTCCGGATATATGAAAATGAGCCATAATATCCAAAGCTTCTTGTATAGTCTTATCAGATGATATTGTGACAGGATCAAGAATCATTCCACTTTCTGAACGCTTTACTCTATCAACTTCTCGAACGTGATTCTCAATAGATAGATTTTTATGAATAACCCCAATTCCACCATGACGTGCCATTGCAATTGCCATTTGGCTTTCAGTTACGGTATCCATTGCAGCACTAATAAGTGGAATATTCAATCGAATGTTCTTGGTCAATCGGGATGTAATATCTACATCCCGAGGCAGAACACTTGACAATTGAGGAACCAATAATACATCATCAAAGGTTAAGGCTTCTTTCATTCTAAACTCCCTACTGATTTTTCAATTTCTTCAAGTATTTCACCTGATTTTACTAATGCTTTCATATTGGTATGATCCGAATATAATGGTCTGTCTATATCTAGAAAATCTACATATTTACGAATAATTTCTTTTGCTTTTTCAACGCCCGTACCAAAAGAGTAATCTCTAAAATCCAGCGCCTGAGCAGCTGCCATAAGTTCAATTCCAAGAACACCATAGGCATTATCTAAAATCTGAAAATTCTTTATTGCGGTATTCATCCCCATGGAGACAAAATCTTCCTGATCCGCAGCTGCAGGAATGGATTGGATAGATGCTGGCATTGATAAAATTCTTTGCTCTACGATTTGCATATCTGCTGTATATTGTGAAAGCATCAATCCTGAAAACATGCCTGCTCCTTTGGTTAAAAACGCTGGAAGCCCAACATTTAATGCCGGATTATTCAAACGATTCATCCGTCGTTCAGATAGCACGCTCACCATTGTGATGGATGCTCCAATCATATCCATTGGCAAGGAAACCGGTGTCCCTTGAAAATTTGCTCCTGAAATTTGAGTATTGTCTTCAGGAAAAAATATGGGATTGTCCCCCACTCCATTTAATTCTATTTCAACCTGAGTCTTCGCATAGTCTAAAGCATCATGGGCTGCCCCAATTACTTGAGGTGTTGACCGCATTGAATATGCATCCTGCACCTTACATTTAATTTTATTTTTTGCAAGATCTCCATTTTCTACTAATCTGCGAATTGATTTTGCTGATCGAATAGCTCCCGTAAACCCTCTGGCTTTATGAAGTTTTGGCAAATAAGGCTTCATGTTTGCCTTTAGCGCTTCAAGAGACATTGCACATGCTATCTCCGCATGTTTGTACCAACGATTGGTATCATATATCAAAATTGCACTCATTGCTGTTAGCAAGTTAGAACCATTGATAATTGCCAATCCATCCCGTGCCATTAAACCGGGAATAGAAATTCCAGCACGCTCCATTGCTATTTTTCCATCTAAAAGTTCACCTTTATAATAGGCCTCACCTTCTCCCAACATAAGCAGAGCAACTTGTGACATGGGAGCCAAATCTCCGGACGCACCAACAGACCCCTTCTGGCAAACAAAAGGAGTAACCCCTTTGTTTAACATTTCCACCATAGTTTGAGTAATCTCTAAACGACATCCGGAACGACCCTTTGAGTGCACATTAATTCTCCCTGCAATTGCACCACGGACATATTCAATGGGTGCAGGATCACCTATACCTGCAGCATGATTATATATAAGATATCTTTGGAAATCTTGAATTTGATCATCGTCTAATACAACTTCGGAAAATTCACCTATTCCCGTATTGACCCCATACATTACTTCTCCTGCCTCAATTTTCTCTTCAAGCATAATTCGGCATGTATTAATGCGCTCAACAGCATCGCTATGAAGCTGAACCTTTTCCCCAAATCGAGCAATTTGCACCAATTTCCCAACGGTTAGCTGAGTATTTCCAAGTTCTATTGGCATAATATAATGTTGTTTGATCTAATTTTTTCTTTACTCATTTCTTACTATTTGATATTGGCTATAAACGATTAAAGATGCTTGTTTGCAACTAAACAAATTTAATTTCTGTTTACTCTTGACTAAAAGAATTTTTGAGATTCATAAAGCAATGAATCCACGGTTTGATACGGAATGGGCTCTACAGGAAGGGAACCTAAAATTGTCTTCCCATAGCCTCTCTTATATAATCGTGTATCACCAACTATGCATATTCCAGAATCATCCATATTCCGGATGAGCCTTCCAAATCCCTGTCTGAACCGCATGGCAGCTTCCGGAACTTGATATTGTAGAAAGGCATCACCCCCCCGCTGATTATAATCTTCAATTTGAGCCTGGATAAGTGGATCATAAGGATTATCAAAGGGAGTTTTTACAATGTAAAGAATTTCCACTTTGTCACCAGGAAAATCGACTCCCTCCCAAAAACTAGAAGTCCCAATAAGCAGGGAATGTGGGTTCTCTAAATAGCTTCTCACCAGTACATTCCTACTAATTCCTGGAGCTTGTGCAAATATCTTAAAGTTGCTATCTTTTAATTTAGGCTCGATAAATTGTTTGAGGGCAAGCGTTTGTTTAAATGATGTACATAACACTAACATTCTCTTTTTCAATGAAGTAAATATCCGTTCAATCTGAGCACCAATTTCGTTCATAAATAAGGTGTCGTTTACATTAATAGGTCCTCGGAATACAAATAGCTTTACCTGATCATTATAATGGAACGGGGAATGATAAACTTTTTCTATTACATTTTGTTCTAATACTGCTAAATCTAAACCGACTTTCTCACTAAAATACCGAAAATCATCATTCACCATTAAGGTTGCGGAACAAAAAATACCACCGGAATATTTACTCAGAAGGTTATCATTAATAAAACTATTCACCTTTAACGGAGCTGAATGTAATGCAGTGAGGTTTTGATAATCTGATTGTACAAATGATGACCATTGTACTAACTCTGACTGTGCATCTAATGCAGCAGTAAAACTTTCCAATCCTTCCTTTAAAATTCCATTTATTGCAGTAAATTCTATATTCAAAGATCCAGCGATATCTTCCTTATTTTCCTGCAGCAAGGCATTGAACTTCTGCATATTTTTCTCAAAACTGATTAGATTTGTTAATACCTCCCATGGAGTTGGATCAGTATCTATAAATTCTTCCTTACTATTCCGATAAAGTAATTTGTTTATATGATAATCCGAACGATTTATCTCAGCCCGTTTATTATCTAAATAAGAATTAAAAAAGTTGTGAATTTCTTTTTGAATAATTTTACTTTCGTCAGCAAGAAATTTGTATAACTTGAGTATTTCTGGGAATCTATTTATGGCATTCTTTTTCCAATTATCTTTTCCCGGGTTAAAAAATTTAAAAACCTCATCAAATGATTTTGCCCCAACTTGTGTAACCAGCTGATCTCTGGTAACGCTTGCGAAATGATGGGCTTCATCAATCACATAGATAAAATCATCTGGCAAACAGGAATTATCTCTCATCAACTCATTTGAAAATAGAGAATGATTGATTATGATAATATCAGCGGCATCTACTTTTATACGAACTTTTCCAAGAAAACAACCGTCATATTTAATACATCGCTTGGAGGAACAGTACCCTCTTTCACTTCTAACAAGAGACCATAGTCGCTTCTGTCTATTGATTTGGAAACCATTACACTCATTAATATCACCCGATTTTGTTTCCCACTCCCAGATAATTAATGGAAGAAGATTCTCATATTCTTGAGGTTTTATTAAATGGTTATGATTTGCTAATAATCGTTCTAATCGGGTCCGACAAATATAATTATATCGACCTTTGTAAATAACCGCATTTAAATTCTGATCAATCGCTTTAGAAAGTTTAGGAATATCCTCTGAAAAAAGCTGGTTTTGTAAATTCTTAGTATAGGTAGAAACAACCAGAGACGTTTGTTTTTGTTTTGCAGCTAAATATCCTGAAGATAAATATGCCAGTGATTTCCCCAATCCAGTTCCTGCTTCAGCAGTGAGGATATGTCCCTTAATAAATGTTTCAAAGGTATCTTTTATTAGTTCAGTTTGTGAAAATCGGTTTTCGAAACCATTCCAATTTTCACTAATTGCACCGCCCTTAGCAAACCACTTTTCAGGATGTTCAGGCACTCTAGTGTTATTACTTCCAGAAAACTCATAAAAATTATCAGCAAGATTATTGCCCATGGGAGCTGGAATAAGCCCATCTATTTTATTTAACCGGACTGATGTTTTTATTATATTTTTGAATAAATTGCTGTTAAATACTCTGGCATTACCAAATAAATTATCAACTCGCTGGATAAGGGTGAGTGGCTTTGAAAGTACCTCTTTTATCAAATAAGAAAACAATTTTCCAGTACATAGCGCATCACTGCCAGCTCTATGAGCATTCTCTATTCTGATCCCATAATAATCACAAAGAGATCCTAAACTGAAACTATTATGAAAGTAAATAAAACCGCGAGCCAAAGATAAAGTATCATATAAGGGATTCTCTGAAAGAGGAGAATCTGTAGTTGATAGATTATTATTAATAAAGCTGTAATCAAAATTAATATTTTGTGCTACCAGTGGAGTTGAACCAATAAATTTTATTAAATCAGGCAAAACATCATTAATTATGGGCGAATTTTCAACCATTTTATTGGTGATACCAGTAAGTGCTGAAATATTTTTAGGGATGGGAATTTCAGGGTTAATAAGAGTGGTAAATTCTTCTGTAAATTCACCACTTACAAACCTGCATGCGGCAATTTCAGTTATTTTATCTTTTTCAGGATTGAGACCAGTAGTCTCTAAATCAAACGAAATATATTCGTCTAATTCTAGAAAGGGTAAAAGTTCTTTTAGGGAATATTCATTAGACACCTGCAAAAACCTTTAATACATCAATAATTAATGCAGGCTTCTTAAATACTGCTGTTTTAAAGACAGATGAGAGCGTTCTTTTATTATGTGGAATAGATAATACCTGTTCAGCTATATAATCTAAATCCTCATCAGATAAGCTATGCACAGCCTCCTTAATTTTATAGAATCTTTCATAGTTTTTTCCAAAGGCTTTCCACATAGCATCTGAATAATTATTTAGCATTTTAACTGAATAATTCTCTTTTATTATTGCCTCTGCTGCAACCTGTCCCGCAATCCATCCTGCCTTCATGCCAGAAACAATTCCTCCACCAGTCATGGGATTAATTTGATGGGCGGCGTCACCAACCAACATTAACCCATCTGAAACTGGATTTCTCATTGGTTTTCCACACGGGACTCCTCCGCACATGGTGGTAAGAATTGCCGCATCAGGATACTCTCTTTCCATGAATTCGTCTAAAAACTTTTTTGCAGATTTATGTTTGCTATATTTACCGCTAATACCAATACCTATATTTGCAAACCTATCTCCTTTTGGGAAAACCCATAAGTATCCACCGGGTGCATGATGTTTCCCAACATACATAATCATTTTATTTGGTTCAATATCAATATTTGATACAGAGTACTGTAGTGCAGATTCCATATCTTTCATCCTTACCTGTGTCTTCATCCCTGCCCATCTACCTACCCGAGAGGTTAAACCATCAGCTCCAATTACAATTTTAGCCAGAATATTTTTCTCTTCACCCAGGTAGTCAAGCACTACCCCATTCACTTGTCCATCTGTATTTGAAATATTTTTTACATAGGCCTTCGTATAAACTTCAGCCCCGGCATTTGCAGCATATCTGGACAAATCATAATCAAAAACTCTCCGGTTCAATATAAAACCAGTTTCAGATTTAAACTCAACATCAACTAATTTTCCTGATGGAGAGCCAAGCTTTGCTCCCGTTATCCTTTCTGCAACCCAACTATCTTTTATATCAACAAATTGTTTAAGACCAGATTCACCGGCAGCTTCACCACAACGTACCGGATAACCAATATCACGATCTTTTTCCAGCATGCATACTGAAGCACCTCCCTTGGCAGCTTCCCATGCAGCCATTGAACCAGAAGGACCGCCACCCACTACCACTACATCATACTTATTCTTCAGCATGAGTCTCCAAAACCTCTATTGGGCATATTTCAACACAAAGGTCACAATCAATACACACAGGATGATCAATCATTATTGATGATTCTCTCACTTCAATGCAATCTACTGGGCAAACTGTAACACATGCACCGCAATAGTCACATCTATTTTCCTTTATGTTAATCATGGTCGACCAAGAATGTGGGATAGTGTACGTTAAATCTATGCCAATAATAATATTTACTTACATAATACGTGATCGCCAGTGGAATAAATAACCACGGATAAACTGATAAAACAAAAAAGTTGAAAATAAATATGGGATACCTAATAGCCCGTAAAACATCTTTATCCATTCTGCGAATAAATGCAAAAATAAAAAATGGAATAGAAGCTAAAGCTGCTGTTGAAGCGAGGGGGTCATTATTTTCAAGGGCAACTATAAAAGCAATGAAAATGAGTACTAATGATATTAAAAGAGTTAATCCTTTGCCGAATACAATAGGAAATATTCTATCTCCGGATGCTGAATCTTCCTCCATATCGGGCAGGGTGGTAAGTAAAGAAATAGATGAAAAACAGAATCCATAGGGGATTAATAAAGTAAGCATAGAAATATCTAATGGAATAATTCCTGAATTGGATTGGTTTTGCATTACAAGCCCCCAACCTATGGAAAATAGAATTATACCCACTATGGAATTAGCCAACCATCCTAAAATGGGCTTTCCTTTCCAACTATAAGGGTTTTGATTATAAATAATTCCCCAGATTATATAAATTATTCCTACGAGTAATGCTGAAAACCAGTGCACCAAAACTAAAATTAATAACCCCGCAGACAATAAATATCTAGCAATAGATTTACTTTTTTCAGTAGAAATATACTTACCAACTAAGAATAGTTTTTTATTAATGGCATGACTTTTCTCATCAGAAATTTGATTAATAATAAATGTTGAACCGCAGACAAACGTTAATCCCATAAAGACAAAAAATGTTGCCCATGAAAAACTTGATATCCAAAGAGGATGATTAAAATAATTCATTTGAGCCGATGCCATTCCCATTACTACCATTACCCAAACTGAAAAGAATAATGTTGGTCTTAGAAGAAAAACTACATCAAGATAGGGAGCTAACTTTTTATGTACAGGATGGTACTTTAGAAACTTCTTTATCATTTTTACCTTTGTTCTGAATAGGATAATCACCTGAAAAACAGGCAGTACAAAATTTACTTTTCCTTTGGGATGTAGATTCAATGGTACCATCTAGAGATAGATATCCCAATGAATCCACATCAATCATTTCCTGAATTTCTTTTTCAGTTCTATTACCCGCTGCCAACTCATCAACAGTAGGGAAATCCATTCCATAAAAACAGGGATGTTTTACAGGGGGTGAACTTATCCTAACATGTACTTTTTTAGCACCACTCTCCCGTATAAGTTTTGCCAATTTTAATAAAGTGGTTCCTCGTACAATTGAATCATCAATTATTATGACTTCCTTATCTTTCAGTACGCCCTTAACAGTATTAAATTTCAATCTTACAGAAATGTCGCGCAAGCGTTGTGATGGAAAAATAAATGTTCTACCAACATAATGATTACGAATTAAACCAATTTCATGCTTTACACCTGATTCTTGAGAATATCCAAGAGCACATGTGTTAGATGAATCTGGAACTGAAATAACAATATCTCCTTTTTCCTCCTGATGTTCTTTTGATAGTTTTCTACCGAATGCCCTTCTCATTTTATCTACATTTTTACCAAATATTTGTGAATCTGGTCGAGAAAAATAAATGTACTCAAAAATACAATGTTTAGGCTCTTCAGGCTCAGTAAAGGATTGAGAATAAAATCCGTCATCGTTTGCCACTATCATCTCTCCTGGATTCACATCTCGAACATACTCCGCACCTAATAAATCTAAGGCACAGGTTTCGGATGCAAAAACTATAGTATCTCGAAGCTTTCCCATACAAAATGGACGAATCCCATGGGGATCTCTGGCTGCAATAATTTCATAAGGTGAGAGAAGTATTAATGAGTAGGCACCCTCTATTTTCTGCAATACTTTACCCAGTTTTTCTGCTAAAGTTTTTCCTTTTTCACGAGCCAGCAAATGAATAATAATTTCAGTATCCGTTGAAGTTTGAAATAATGCTCCATCTTCCTGAAGTTGTTTTCTAATTCCTTCAATATTTACGAGGTTACCATTATGTGCGATAGACAAACTGTATTCACCCATATTAAAAGTTAGAGGTCCAACATTTTTTGGATCAGAATCGCCTGTAGTAGAATAACGAACATGCCCAATAGCAGAATTTCCAATAAGAGAATCAAATACCTCAGGATTCGAAAAAACATCCGAAACCAGACCTTGCCCCATATATCTGTGCAATTTCCTACCATCTGAAGACACTACACCAGCACCTTCCTGCCCACGATGTTGTTGAGCATATAAACCCATATAGGCTAAAGTAGCAGCTTCCTCGTTATTCTGTATACCTATTATTCCGCACATAAATTAATTTAATTTTACTTTTAGAGAATCAATATCATTATTTGATTCCAATCGTTTTATAGGAAAAGTTGATAATTGAGCATCTACATAAGCATCTAACATATTCCATACAAATAATCCAAACACCCACCAAGCATAAGTATTTCGAAGACCAATTCTATTTTCATTTTTTAATTCCATGAAACGGGTCACTGCAAAATATTCTGCTCCCATAAACCCCACAGCCTTAACATATTTTCCATTATAGATTTGTCCGAGTCCTGGAAGTACAGCTAATTTCCAAGCCATCTCTGGATTTCTAACTTTTGTAGAATCAATATATTCTACTTCCTGAGAAGTGCATATACTAAAAGCAAATAAAATAACAATCCAATATTTCATTCTACAGATCCCACCGCTTCAATTTCTATTTTAGCATTCATAGGTAAAGCGGAAACCTGAACGACAGATCGAGCAGGAGAATCTTCAGGGAAAAACTCCGAAAATACTTCATTTACTTGGGGAAAGTATGATAAATCTGTTAGAAATACGGTTAGTTTAATAGCCTTTTTTAAGGAACTTCCACCACTTTTAAGCACGGCATTCAGATTGGTCAATACTTGTGAAATTTCCATCTTAAAATCACCATTTATCAATTCTCCTGTTTCTGGGTTTAGGGGTATTTGTCCCGATGTAAAAACCAAGTTTCCAGATTTAATCCCCTGAGAATATGTACCAATAGCTTCAGGTGCATCTGAAGTTTCTATAACAATATTACCCAATACTTTCTTCCAGGCACCAAAGGGGTAAGCCTATTTCTGTATTCATTTCACGATCAATTTCATCACTACCAAATTGCATGATAAATTCACCTGCCGCCGTGATATTTGCATTAAAAAGATGACCCCCAAATACCCTGAATTCTGTGTCACTAAAAGTAATATGGGTGTGGGAAAATGGTTTCCCTTCTTTTAAGGTGATATTTCCTATTAGGGATGTGAGTTCATATTCACCTTTAAATGTTTTTCGACGGTAAGCTTTATCTTCAAGAGAATAATATCCAATTTCTGGATTTTCTAACGCACCAATACCATTCATCCAGGCACATCCAATTCCCTTAACTTCTGCAAAAGATTCAAACGTTTTATTGATATTATCGCCTTTTGCTAACGTCATATATACTCTAGATTTATCTATTCGAAATTTCATGGTGTCCACCTTAAGTCAAGTTCTCTATTTGCTTTAGTTTCATCTAACCGTATTACGGGAGTGGTCATAGGGGCATCACAGATAATATCAGGGTCAGAATTTATTTTTTCATTAATTTCCAGCAAAGCCGAAACAAATCTATCCAATGTTTCTTTTGTTTCTGACTCTGTTGGTTCTATCATCATGGCTTCTGGAACATTATTTGGAAAATAAATTGTGGGGGCATAAAAACCGTAATCTAATAATGCCTTGGCAATATCTAATGCCTTCACACCCTTTGCTTTTTGCAGAACTCCAGAAGCAACGAATTCATGCAACGTTCCTTCGGTAAATGGGATTTCATAGGTATCTTTAAGTTTATTTTTTAAATAATTGGCGTTGATAATTGCGACGCGAGTCATGGATTTCAATCCACTGTCTCCAAGCATTTTAATATATACGTATGCCCGTATCAAAATTCCAAAATTACCAAAAAATGAATGAAGTCGTCCAATTGAATTTGGGAGATCACTTGTCCAATTATACTTCCCATTATCATCTTTAATTAATTTTGGAATTGGCAAAAAGGGAGCCAATTTCTCAACTACTGCAATTGGACCTGAACCAGGACCGCCACCGCCATGAGGAGTCGAAAAGGTTTTATGCAGATTGATATGTACAATATCAAAACCCATTTCAGCAGGTTTACATAAGCCCACAACTGCATTCATATTTGCACCATCCATGTACATGAGTGCCCCAACTTTATGCACTTCCTCAGATATTGCCTCAATTTGATTTTCAAACAATCCCAGTGTATTGGGTTGCGTAAGCATCATTCCAGCTACTTCATCATCTAATTTTGATTTTAGATCTTCAAAATCAACACGCCCTCTGTTGTCTGATTTCACTTCACGAGCCTTAAATCCACCTAAGGATACAGAAGCGGGATTTGTCCCATGAGCCGTTTCAGGAATTATGATATATTTCCGGTTTTCGCCATTTTGTTCATGATATTTTTTCATAATGAGAATCCCGGCAAATTCACCTTGCGATCCCGCACTGGGCTGCAAAGTAGCTGCTGACATTCCAGTTATTTTTAGTAGCATCTGCTCCAATTCATACATGATATGAAGCGCTCCCTGAACATTTTCAACTGGTTGGTGAGGATGAATATTTGCAAATCCAGGCAATGATGCTAAGGCATCATTAATTTTGGGATTGTATTTCATTGTGCATGAACCTAATGGATATAGGTCTTTATCCACATGATGATTTTTTACGGATAAATTCACATAATGTCTGACAACTTGAGGCTCAGAAACCTCAGGTAAATTTGCAGGTGTTTCTCTTAATAATTCAGGAGGTATTGAATCAGACAGCGAGACTTCGGGAACATCAAACTTTGGCATTGCAATACCCGTTCTACCTTTTATGGATTTTTCAAATATTACGCGTGAATCAGACATTTACTTTTGTAATAATGATTGAATTAAACTTTTTCCATGTTCTAAAGCATCTTGCAGTAAATGGATGTCATTCCCTCCCGCAGTGGCTAAATGTGGTTTTCCACCACCTCCTCCACCCATAACTCCTCCCATTTCTTTTACAACAGTTCCTGCTTGAATTTGGGAAATTAAATCATCCGTAACCGCACACATCACCATTGGCTTTCCTTTTTGAATAGTACCTATCAATGCTGCACCTTTGGTTTTAAATGCTTGTCTGAACTGATCACCAAGTTCTCTTAAATCACCCGGGTCATCCACTTTTTGGACTACCAATCTACATTTACCTAAATTCTCAGCATCAGAAACCAACTCATCAATTTCGCCAGTCATTGAAGATTGTCGAAGATCTTTAGTTTCTCTTTCAAGATTCTTTTTATCATTAATAAGGGATTGAATTCGCGATGATATTTCATCTTCTGAACATTTGAGCTCTTTTCGAATTTCACTGATTACTTGTTCCTGCCTGTTCATTAATGTCTGAATTGCATCACCTGAAACTGCAACCAACCTTCTTATGCCAGAAGCTAGGGCTGACTCAGATATAATTTTAATGCCGCCAATATCTCCGGTACGATTCACATGGGTTCCGCCACAAAGTTCCTTAGAAAAACCAGGGATATTTACTACTCTCACAATATCTCCATACTTTTCTCCAAATAGCCCTACAGCTCCTTCTTCCCGGGCTTCATCAAATTCTTTCAAGGTAGTTTCCACAGCAATATTCTGCAGAATAACTCCATTCACACATTTCTCTAATTTATCAATCTGATTTTTTGAGATTTGTTCATAGTGTGTTAAATCAAAACGTAATGAATCTGCAGTAACAAGAGATCCTGCTTGTTGAACATGATCTCCTACGATCATTCTTAATGATTGATGTAGTAGATGAGTGGCTGTGTGATTTCGTCGAATTTGCTGACGGCGGTTTTCATTAATTTTTGCATTCACTATTTGTACGGATTGAATGTCGCCTTTTTCGATAGTTCCAATATGGATAAATTCATCTCCAGATTTTTGCACATCTTCTACCTTAAAGGAAAAGTTATCTGCAGTTAATAGCCCAATATCACCTATCTGCCCTCCAGATTCTGCATAAAATGGAGTCTTATCTAATACTATTTTATATATTTCACCATCTTGGATATATTTAATAACATTGGCACTATTTTCTAGCGTTTCATAACCAGTAAATTCAGTTGATAATTCTTTCTGCAACACCGTCCAATCAGCATCTTCTGAAATATGTATAAATTTACCAGAAGCTCTAGCACGGTCTTTCTGCTCAGCCATACATTCATTGAATCTTACTACATCAACTGTAAAATTATTTTCTCGCGCTAGCAATTCAGTAAGGTCTAATGGAAATCCATAGGTATCATATAATTTGAAAGCATCATCACCCTGAATAACCTCTCCGGGGGACAAACTCTTTGTGATTCTACTAAATACTTCTAATCCTCTGTCCAAAGTTTCGTTAAATGAAGATTCCTCCGCTTGAATTACTTTTTCAATATGGGACTGTTTCTCTTTCACTTCAGGAAACGCATGTCCCATCACATCTACTAAGGTTGAAACCAACGAATAGATAAATGGTTTGTCTAAATCTAATAAACGACCAAATCTTGATGCTCGTCGAAGGACTCGGCGTAATACATAGCCCCGCCCCTCATTGCTGGGCAATGCACCATCTGCGATTGAAAAAGATAGCATTCTTAAGTGATCAGCAATTACTCTATGAGGAACTCCAATCTTTATTGATGATATTTCTTCAATTTTATCTATGATTGGCTTAAATAGATCTGTGCCATAATGATCTTTTATCCCATTCACTGTTGACAAAATTCTTTCTAAACCCATTCCAGTATCAACATGTTTAACTGGAAGATCATTTAGTTTCCCATCTGCGGTTCTATTGTACTGAATGAAAACCAAATTCCATATTTCGCGATATAAGTCTTCTACATTAACCCCTCTTGCCTCTTGTTTTGATAGATCATCACCTACAAAATAATGAATTTCTGTACAGGGACCGCATGGACCAGTATCACCCATTTCCCAAAAATTATCTTTTTCAGCAAATTTTAAGATACGGTCAGGATTTACATCTGTCACAGTTTTCCAAATTTCGCCAGCTTCATCATCATCTTTATAAATTGTAACCCAAAGACGATTTTTATCTAACTTCCAAACTTCAGTGAGTAACTCCCACGCCCAGGAAATCGCTTCTTTTTTATAATAATCTCCAAAAGACCAATTTCCCAACATTTCGAAAAATGTATGATGATAATTATCAACGCCAACTTCTTCAAGGTCATTATGTTTTCCACTTACGCGGATACATTTTTGTGAATTTGTAGCTCGTAGATATTTGGGGGATTCTTTATTGAGGAAATAGGATTTGAACTGATTCATTCCTGCGTTCGTAAACAATAGAGTTGGGTCATCAGTGGGTACTACAGAAGAACTCCGGACGAATTGATGTTCTTTCTTTTGAAAGAACTCTATAAACTGTTGGCGAATATCAGTTGAAGAAATTGCCAATTTAAAAAATAAATTGTGTTTCTATTTGAATTGATTCCACAGGTTTATAATTTCCTGGAGTATCTAAATCTGTAATATAAGTGGTTCGAGCCTTATACATTAACATTACGCCAGAAGATATTTCAACTCCCACATTATAACCCCAAATGGTGCTGGCAGTTGGAGTAAAATCAAAAGGGTTGGGAACATTGCTCTGCTGATAAAATGCTTCAGCTTTTCCAACTTTTGGAATAAGAGAAGGGTTAATGGCAATAGTCGATAGAAATGTTTGGTTGGACTCACCCTTTGTATATTCACCTAAAATTTCATCCCATTTTTCACCCTGCATATTTTGATATCCTGAACTTAATGTGAAAAAATTCATCACCGACATTTCTGCCTGAGCATACACACCATTTAATTTACCATATAGATATAGTTGACTCTCGCGGGTAACGACTCCATCTGCACTAACTGATACCCGATTCACATCATAAGCTCTGTCCCAGTAGTTAAATACAAATCTCTCAAAACCCATTCTATATTCTGCCAAAAAGTTGATTGGGCCCAATTTTGTCCTGGCCCCAATAGGAACCAATCCCCAGCCAAGTTTAGTCTTATCAGTATAATTAATACTATTTTCATTTGTCAAAGTATCAATTTCCCCAAGAAGAAAACCAGCCTGTGAATATAGTGTAACCTTTTCACTGAGAGAGTAGGTAAAATCTATTGCCACTCCTGAGACGGGGTCATTTTTAGCCCCCTCAGGATCATAGTTATTATACCCATCACTATTTTCATACCAAGTTTCGAATTCTAACTCGGTATCACCTTCTGCAATTCCAAAATATATATCACGCCAATAAAGAGAATCATCATACTTTTCCGAATCATCCGGATAAAAATCATAATAATCAGGGTAATTATCTCCATCAGAATCGGGTAGTCCTGCCAACTGGTCCATATCAGTTACAAAAGAGACACCCAAACTCAACTTCGGAAGTATTGATCGTGAACCCCTAATTCCTAATATTCCAGGTGTTCCCGATTTAAAATTACTATGGATGAGTTCAATTCCGAAACCTGCCACCTTTGCTTGAAGATTTAAGCCAACCTGCCGTACCTGAGGATACTCCATTATGTTGGCATAATTATTTACCAGAATTCCCTGCCCAATGGTTACAGAAGGTAGTGCCCCTGCCATGAAATAGAGATTATCGTCAGGTTGTCCCCAACGCAGATAATAAATTTTATCAATAATAGTTTTGTAAGCAGAACCACCTGATGAAAAATCCCAACTATCCCAGTACATTCCTTTATCATTAAAATACAGATAAACATCCAACCCGAGACCTAACTTTCCAATGGGGATTTCAGGACGAATTGATAGCTGATTATATATCTGGCCATTCAAGGTAACCGTTCCAATACTTCCTGTGGTACCAGATTTTCCTGGAGCATTAGCAGCGTCCTGAGCAAACAGCGAAAAAACTAATAATAAGGGGATAATTCGCATGAAAATATTCCTTTTCAGTTAAGAATAGTTTTATTAATTATTGGTGATGACGATGGTATTAATACCCAATTTGGCTTTTATTTGGGCACCTACTTTTTTAGCATCTTCCCTCTTATCATAATGCCCAATTCGTACGGCATAAAGCGTTCGATTACTTTTGTACAATTTATTAATTCTAGCACTAAATCCTGCAATTATAAGATTAATCTTTTGCGAATCTGCATTTTCCATTAAACTATAAGCACCCGTTTGAAGTGAGTAGTTCCCAGAAGTATTAATCGCATCAATTGTTACAATTGGAGTTTTATCCATAATTTCAACGGGAGCAACCTCAGGCGTTGAGAATTTAGGAGCAAATTCTTTTGCATTTTTCTTTTCCTGATCTGATTTTTCGAAATCTCGCAACAAGTCATTTATCTTACCATCTACATCCAAAGCGGGGAACTGTCTTTTAAATACACGCGAATAAAAAACGGCTGTATCTTTATGACCAGAAACTATGAGCGAATTCAGAAATAGTTTAACAGCCCGCTCAATGTGTTCAGATCTACTATAATAAATAGGCATTTTTTTCAGCCAACTTGCCGCCTTCACATACATTCCCGCTGCATAGTAATATTCAGCAACTTTCATAACCGCATCATCGCCATATTCACTGGAAGGATGGGTATTATACAGTTTTGAAAAAATAACCATTGCCTCCTCTCCGTTATTCTCCAGAAGACCCTTCAGATACATGAGTGATGGATTATTGGGGTACCTTTTCTCCATCGTCGGCAAATAAACAGCAGCACTATCCCGGAAACCATGTAGTACATCCTGTATTAACACATCTAAATGATCCTGAGCTGGCAGAATGGATAAACAAAAAGTCATTATGAATATTATTCTCATTATTTTAGAATCTCCTTCTCATCACTGGCTTCATATAGCCAAATGATATGGGGGTCTGTTGCTGTATTTTTGTACCTTTGAAAACGTTCGTCGGTGACCAAAAAATGAATAATATCATCTAAGCTCCTTGCAAAATCTGGGTTGGAGCTCTCTTTTTTTGCCTGAAGTTTCAATTTTATCAGCTTAATAATAAGTGAACTGGGATCCTGTTCAATTGCGGAATCAATGAGTTCTATGGCTTCGGTATTTTCACCCCTGTGAGAATAAATTTCAGACAGGCTTGCTATGACCTCAATATTGTCAGAATCAGATTTCAAAATCCGTTTCAATATATCCTCAAATTCAGAATATCTATCCAAGGCAAATAAACCGTCTTTTAATAAATGGATGACCATCCAAGCTTGTTCCGGCTTTAATTCTGCATAGCGAATCCACATAGGAACAGCCTTCCCTAATAATTCTTTTGCTCTCTCCATATAGTCCGAATTTTCCTGAGTTACGGTCTGATTCACAACATCTGTATCTAAAGATTTCTGATATTCTTCCTCACTTTCACAACTGTAGGAATTACCAATAAAATAATAGGTAACAGCTAGGTCACTGCTAATATTCAGAGCACTCTCAAAGCTTAAACGAGCCTCCTTAAATTTCTTTTTTTTAATGAGAATACGGCCTTCCTGAATCTTATATAGTGCAAGCTTATTTTTATCTTCCTGATTGGTTTGTTTTTGATATTTTTCTAAATACTCTCCTGCTTTATCCCATTCATGTTTTTCACGATAGAAGGTGGTTAACTGAGAAAGTGCCCACTCACTATTTTTTTCTAATTTTAATAATTCATGCAATTCTTTAATGGCAGCATCTACATTGCCCGATTTATACCAATCCATTGCGAGATTTTTATGCAGTTCGACTTGCTCATAAAAGGTTAGATTTCTCCTGTGTAAAAGTCCTTTATGAATTTTTAATGCCTGCGCCGGATTTCCGCTTTCCCTCAAAACCTGCCCAAGCCGAAGATAAGCTTTTATATTATTGGAGTCTTTTTGGATGATATCCTTAAAATTCTTATAGGCAGATTTTCTCCGTCCCGTTATCATCAAATCCAGACCTTCTGCATACATATCTTTAACTCTTGATTTTCGCCGGGGTCTATAATTGAGTATATATACTGAAATGCCGGCAACTGCCACCCCTAATATCGTTAATGTTATTAGGATATTACTCATAGAGTTTCGTCATCCATTTCGTCAGTAAGTACAAAATCGTCTTCAATACTTTCGTTTCTTAAACTATCAAGCTCTACTTGGACTCTTCTGAGTTTTGATTTTAATGAAAATACCTCACTTTTATATGATATAATTTGAAATAAGGCTAAAAGAAAACCAATAATAACGCCAGCAGTCAATGTCATTACCAATACCATCCAAACATTAAAACCATTCTCGTAATTAGGCATATCCGTTAGAAATGGAATTTTTATGGCAAGTGCATTGCCTTCAAATTGATTTAATTCGTTTAACTGTACCAGAAATACCAAGCTTCCCATAAGCAAAAGTATCCAGACTAAATATTTAATTAACTTCATGAATCATTTCCTTTTCTAAGACCCGGTTACCAAACATGCTTACACCTTGAGCATCCTGAATGAGAACATTGACGATGTCTTTAATCTGCTCATCATTTTTGTCAAAAATAACACCCATATTGCCTTCAGTTCTACCCGACCATTCCTGGGGTGATTTTTTACTCTCTTTTTCCACCATAACTTTCAGCACTTTGCCAATGTGACGCTGATTGGCTATTAATGTATGTGATTGCTGCAAATCAATAAGCTTTTCTAATCGCTCTTGCTTGATATTTTCATCAATTTGATCCATATATTCAGTTGCTTTAGTACCAGGGCGAGAGGAATATTTAAACATGAAAGCTCGATCAAATACAATTTTATTCATAACCTCAAGCGTTTCCTCATATTCTGAGGTGGTTTCACCAGGAAATCCCACAATGATATCGGTTGAGATTGAACAATTAGGCATAAATTTTCGAATAGAATCAACTAATGTTAAGAATTCAGCTTTGGTATAGGTGCGGTTCATCCGGCGCAAAATACGATCTGAACCCGCTTGCAGCGGTAGATGAACATAATTACAAATGTTCTCATGTTCGGTCATAACCTGAAGCAAGTGGTCATCCATATCCTGAGGATGTGGGGACATATAACGAATGCGCTTTACTCCCGGCACTAACGCAACCGCTTCCAGTAAATGTGGGAATCTCCCTTCTTCGGTTCGATATGAATTCACATTTTGTCCAAGGAGCGTAATTTCCCTGAATCCATTGGTAACGGCATCTTTTACTTCTCTTATAATACTTTCATTTGAACGGCTTCTTTCCCTGCCACGTGTAAAGGGCACAATACAAAAAGTACAGAACTTATCACATCCTCGTGAAATAGAAATATAGGCATTTACTCCGTCATGACGGGAAGGTAATAAATTATCATAGACTTCATATTTTGATAAGCGTGTATCTACTTCATAACCATTTCTTTTTTTTCTATTATTAATAATTTCAGGAATACGACGGTACGAATCGGGACCCAATATAACATCCACGTATGGTTTAGATTCCAATAGGTCATTTTTTAAATTTTGTGCCATACAACCCAAGACACCAAAAATCATTTCAGGTTTTCGCTTCTTTAAATGCTGGATACTATCTAAGCGGTGATGCACCGTTTCTTCTGCCTTTTCACGAATAGCACAGGTATTCATAAATATGATATCTGCCTGAGTCATATCACGAGTTTCAGAATACCCGCACTCTTGTAGCATACTTGCAACTAGTTCAGAGTCTGAAACATTCATTTGACATCCAAAGGTTTCTATAAAATAATAGGGGTTTGACATCTCTATAATTTAGGCAGGAAAAAAGAACTCGAATGGGATTTTCATTTTCAAAGGATAAATTGAAATATCAGCAGGTACTTTTCTAAATTAATCAAAGATTAATTAACTGGAATATCGAAATAAAACGGTGATGGGTCCACTGCCTTATTTTTATACTGCACCTCATAGTGCAGATGGGGTGCAGTAGAACGACCAGTATTGCCTACTTCACCAATTTTTTGACCACGATTCACTTTATCACCAACTTTCACACTGCGATTTGATAAATGTCCATACGCCGTGATGTAGCCATTACCATGGTCTATTTCAATATAATTGCCAAAAGAACCCCAGTATTTTGATTTTCTTACTCTTCCATTGGCTGTAGAATATACAGCCGTTCCAATTCTGGCAGAGTAATCATGCCCATCATGAAATTTATATTTTTTTGAAAAGGGATCACGTCTATATCCAT
>JASMKZ010000230.1 GCA_030748955.1 Fidelibacterota bacterium
TTGGGTTATTACTGGAGATGGGGATGCTCTTTCTATTGGTGGGAATCATACAATTCATCTTCTTAGAAGAAATTTAGATATCAATGTCATGTTATTTAATAATAGAATTTATGGTTTAACAAAAGGTCAATATTCACCAACATCAGAGTTGGGAAAGATTACTAAATCAACGCCTTTAGGCTCATTAGATCGTCCGTTTAATCCTTTAGCTCTTGCATTGGGTTCTCACGCAAGTTTTGTAGCTAGAGCGATTGATCGCGAAACCGCACATTTACAATCTATGATACAAAGAGCTCATAGCCATAAAGGGAGTTCTTACATAGAGATATATCAAAATTGTAATATTTTTAATGATGGAGCATTTGCCTCAATGACTGATAGAGAGACTAAATCAGATACGGTATTATGGTTAGAAAATAAGAAACCCCTTTTATTTGGCGCTGAAATGAATAAGGGAATTATAGTGGATGGAAATAGCCCAAAAGTTGTTGAATTAGGTGATAAATGGAGTACAGATGATTTGTTAGTACATGATGAAACTGATTGGACAATTGCCATGATGTTAAGCCATTTTACATATCAAGATGATTTTCCAAATCCAATCGGTGTTTTTTATTGTGTAGATGAACCTGTTTATGAAGTTATGCTTGATG
>JASMKZ010000231.1 GCA_030748955.1 Fidelibacterota bacterium
CATTGCCCTGTTCTTCATCTACTAAATTTTCAAGTAATTCCTGGCGAATAGCAATTTCTTCACAATTTGTGTGTATGGCTGATAAATAACGTGGAAATGCTGATACATGCTTGAAATATTGTGCTGCATATTCTTGAATGGTAGAAACTTCCAGCTCACCCGCATTCCAGGCTTTATAAAATGAATGATTTAATAGGTGATTTTTGGTAATTCTTTTTTCAACTTCATTAATAAATATCGAATTTGTCATTATCTAGTTTCTCTCCTATAATTGTTACGATAGTTACAATAATTAACGTATTTAGATTAATAAGGATTGGCAATAAATAGCAATAACCATGTACCAATAATTAATGTAACTAAAACAGTTTAATAACGTACGTCAGCAGGTTTTTTTGTTTGTGGGATGATGGGTAGATTTTGATCGAATGTATATGGATATTAATAAACTTCCTGGCATCCTGATATTATTTATAGCCATCTGTTCCATATCGCTGGTCGAGGGTCAAACAGACAGTTTGAAAATAATGACATTCAATATTTGGGTAGATGGTGCCGGTGTTAACAATGGCGTAGAAAAAGTTTTCAATGAAATTCAATCAGCGGACCCAGATGTTGTCCTCCTTCAGGAGGCTGATGGAATTGCTCTTT
>JASMKZ010000232.1 GCA_030748955.1 Fidelibacterota bacterium
CCCTTTTTGAATACGATCCACCGGGCCCGTTTGGATATCTCTTTCCGTTGGATCACTTTTCCGTCTTCATAAAGCGTCCCCACCACATATTCCGTCCACACCCCTTCAATCGGATCAAGACTGTTTTGATTGGTATCAAAATATTTTCGGTAATTCAACTCAGCTTCAGGCACATAAGATGGTTCTGGTTTTAATCCCTGATCCACGATACATCCAAAATTGAAAAATAAAGCAAGAATGAAAATATGATTTTTCATCGGCTAATCTAAAAATGAATTGAATTCTAATGTATAATTAATATCATTTGGAGGGTTTATGATTAAACTCATCGTAGACACAGAAAAAGGAATAAAATCATGAAAAAATATTTATGACTCATTTTGATTGCGGGCACAACACTGGCTGCCCAGGCATAGGCATACTGGTTCCCAGTATATAATTGGCCACCTGAACAATATCATGATGTATTTTATGAACTATTATATTATTTACGAAGTAATGCCTTTGAGAAACGGGAATCGGAAATATCTACATCAAAGGCAATTTTATCAATCACCCATTCGGTGCCCTTACTGTTGCGTTTCAGTTCATCCTTAAATACAAATCTCGATGGGAACCATCTACCCTGTACCTTTTTTATTCCGTCCATG
>JASMKZ010000233.1 GCA_030748955.1 Fidelibacterota bacterium
GATTATATCTTTATACGATACAAGCAGGGGAGTTTAGGCAGACTAAGAAGATGATATTGCTAAAATAGAATTTTCTTTACGCATCAAATCCCACATTCGTGGGGTTTTTTGTTTATAGACATTTAAGGGGCTGGTTGCTCACACATTGTAACGCTAATTTTTGATATTTAGGCTTGTGGGGTGTAATATTGCTATTATGAAGCGTCTCTGGCTCGAATAAAGGAGAATAAAATGAAAAAAATATTAGAACTGGACCCAAATTTATTTATTTCTATAGGACTTATTTCTATGTGCATCGGAGGTATTTGGATGAGCTATGCTGAAGAAAAAAACCTCATTCAACTTGGATTAATCGTTTTGGGTGGATTATTAAGTATTAGTGGTGGAATAATAGGCTTTATTCAAAATCGTAAAATAATTAAAGAAAGCAAAGACCAATGAAACGCCTCTAGCTCAATCAAGCCCCACATTCGTGGGGTTTTTTGTTTCTAGGCATTTAGAACTAGTAGCACTCACATTCTATAATAATTTTTAGAATTTTTTGTTTGTGGAATGCTGGGTAGATTTAAGAACAGGAAGGAGAAAAAATATGGAGTTAATATTCAGAAAGGCAAAAGAGGGTGATATACCGAATATAGTAAAAATGTTAG
>JASMKZ010000234.1 GCA_030748955.1 Fidelibacterota bacterium
TAGGGCTTGATATGAAATAAATATTTAATTATTTGCCAAATATTTTCTTGCTATAAGATTAGCATATCCATGGGTTAATGAATATTCTGATTTCAGGTATTTTACAATCTCACCATGTTTTAAAAAATTATTCGAATTTATAATAACTAGCCAATCTTCAATTTTTTTACCTGTCTTTTCCATCATGTTTCTAAGCATTGCTTTTTCCATTGATAATGGGTCCATAACCAAATCTACCCATCATCCCACAAACAAAAAACCCCGGGTGACCGGGGCTTGATGATTACCTGTCGCCTTTTTTAGAATTGCAAGAATGCCAGATTCCATGATTTGCGTAGAACCTTTGGCTTGAATCTTATAAAGCAAGGTATGTCTATCTATAAAGTCAGCAAATTACTAGGACATAAATCAGTTAGAACTACAAAACAGCACTATGCCCCACTGCTGACTGCTGAGATTGAGGATTTCGAACTATAAACAAAAAACCCCACGAATGTGGGGAATTTTGTTCATAAACTATATGTTAAAATTCTGAAACTGACCAATTGTAATCACCATATGATGCATAGCCCATAATTGTATAACTATTACCTTCTTCCATATTAAGTGTTTTTGTTATTGTTGTATCGACAGTAACTGAATCA
>JASMKZ010000235.1 GCA_030748955.1 Fidelibacterota bacterium
CCAAAATCTGATTAACAATTTATCTTTATTTTTTGTTTAGAATTTGTTACAACATACTTCCATGGCGCGATATGTATTTGTCACTGGCGGCGTGGTATCATCACTGGGAAAAGGTCTCTCTTCAGCATCGCTAGCGGCGCTATTACAATTAAGAGGTTATAAAGTAAGAATTAGAAAACTTGATCCTTATTTAAATGTTGATCCTGGCACAATGAATCCTTTTCAACATGGAGAAGTTTTTGTAACTGATGATGGAGCAGAAACAGATTTAGATATTGGTCATTACGAAAGATTTACAGGAATTTCTGCTACTAAATCAGACAATATTACGACGGGTGGTATTTACAGTGATATAATTAAAAAAGAAAGAAAAGGAGAGTATCTTGGAGGAACGGTTCAGGTTATTCCTCATGTAACCAATCATATAAAAAGATTTATCTCTCATAAAATAAAAGATGAAGATTTTGTAATTTGTGAAATTGGAGGAACAGTTGGAGATATTGAAAGTCTTCCTTTCTTAGAAGCTATTAGACAATTTTCTAATGATGCAGGTAAAAAAAATAGTTTATTTATTCATTTAACTTTAGTCCCTTATCTTAAAGCATCAGGAGAGCTTAAAACAAAACCAACTCAACATTCTGTTA
>JASMKZ010000236.1 GCA_030748955.1 Fidelibacterota bacterium
AAATCTAAATCCCAAATTACCAATGCCCCTGGATCTGGATTTGTTTTTAACATACCATTTAAGGCATCTTCTTCACTAACCCCCACATCTTTACAAACCTGCAGGGCTAATGCCACATTGTCTGCATGTTCCAAAAATGGAAATTGATTTAAATACTCATCTGAAATGGTATCACCATTAAGCACATGGACTTGAGAATTTCGCTTTTTTGCAACATCTTCAAGCGGATTAAGCACATCTCTCTCAGCCGTGACTAATGTTCCATTAAATGGAATTGTATTTGAAAGTGAGTATGCAATATCTTCCATTGTAGATCCCATTTCATCTAAATGATCAGGACGAACATTGGTTATTACACTTACTGTTGATTGAATCATTTTTTGCTCAGCCACCCATTGATATTGAGGTTGTACTGCCATGCATTCTATAACAACCGCTTCTGGCTTTTTTCGAGCAAAACTTCGTAATAGTTTTACTTGTTCTCCTATAGATGCTGAACGCAAACGGTGTATAATTAAATCTTTTCCATGTTCATTAATAATTCGTGGTGCAGAGCCTGTAGTTTTGGCTATAGTTTTTATCCCACCTTCACGAAGCCCTGCTGCTATTAAACGCGTAACACTTGACTTTCCCCGCGCACCAT
>JASMKZ010000237.1 GCA_030748955.1 Fidelibacterota bacterium
TTTTGATGATAATTTGATTCTCATCCTGGGGGGGCAGGATAAGGGCTCTACCGATTTTCTTCAGTTAAGTCCAGTTATGAAAAACCGCGTCAAATCAATTGTTACTTATGGTGAATCAGGTAGTGAAATTAAAAATCAACTGGAAGCTGAATTTCAAATGAATTATCATGAAAAATTTGATGATGCTGTTCTTCAAGCATATAAGCAGTCTGAACCTGGAGATATCATCCTCCTGTCCCCGGCCTGTGCCAGCTTTGATCAATTTTCAAATTATGAAGAACGGGGTGATGAATTTAACCTGATTTTTACTAAACTGGAGTTAGCGCTTTGAAAATACGCACTTATCCGAATGACCAGGTTATCCTGGCTGTCATCCTGCTGTTATCGGGCTTTGGAATTGTTATGATGTACAGTGCCAGCAGTATATATGCAATGAACCGGTTTGATAACTATCTCCACTTTTTTCTTCAGCAAATTAAATGGCTTGCGTTGGGGATCGTACTTATGTTAGGCCTGAGTCAGGTGAGCTATCGCGTACTTAAGAAATTGGCATACGGTCTTGTTATTTTTTCCTGGATACTACTGATAATGGGATACTTTTTCAAGGGCCCTAACCCTGCTGCCCGTTGGCTTGTTCTGGGAG
>JASMKZ010000238.1 GCA_030748955.1 Fidelibacterota bacterium
TTCCACCGGAAATTGAAGCCAACTGCACATTCGTTTTGATATGGTCATAAACATAATCAAAACTTTCCTCCACCAAAGGGGAACCTGTGGAAAAAATGGTTTTCATAGATGCGAGTGAATGGGTGTCTCTGGGTGCGAGGCCTTCTTGTCGGCAGGCATCAATAAATTTAGCGGATGTACCAAAATGAGTGATCTCAAGTTCATCTACCATATCCCACATGGCGTTTGAATTGGGATGAAAAGGCGACCCGTCATACAGGACAATAGTTGCACCAATAGCCAAATTGCTCACCAGCCAGTTCCACATCATCCATCCACAGGTGGTAAAATAAAATACAGTATCATCCATACCGATATTGCCATGGAGTCGTAATTCTTTTAGGTGTTGGAGCAATGTCCCACCGGCACCGTGGACGATAGATTTGGGTAATCCCGTAGTGCCACTGGAATACATGATATAAAGCGGATGGTCAAATGAGACTTGTTCAAACTCGAGTGTGTTCTGGCTGGTATCTACAAAATCATCCCACATAACACCGTTTTTTACGGATGAAATATCGGGATCAAATTCAGTGTAGGGCGTGATTACTACCTTTTCGACAGTGGGGAGTTGATCCAAAATGCTGTTTAGCTTATTAATTG
>JASMKZ010000239.1 GCA_030748955.1 Fidelibacterota bacterium
TAAAGCCAGCTGCATCGGCAGCTCCACCAGAAGCACCGAGAACTGTTACACCTGTTATTCCGAATTGGAAACCAGCAATATCATCACTACTTTCATAGGTGATTTCCATATTTCCATCACCAATAGTGCCAAAATCAAAGTGAACCCCGCCTGCTGGTTCATCTGAGCAATCCGTTGCATCACAAACAAAAGAGCCATCCCAACACTCATGGTCAGCACCCATACCATCACATACGCCGCATTCATCTTCTACAGCATCGCCATTGGGTACACCATTACAATCAGCACACGATGAATTATCACCATCACATACACCACATTCATCTTCTACGGCTGCGCCATCACAAACACCTGCACAGTCATAATTACCACTGTCACAAGTTTCTTCAATATCGACACAGTCACCACTTTCAGTAATCATAGAATCACCATTTTGAGTTTCAGCTACAACAATATCAGACAAGCATGCTTCGCCGGAACCTTCAAAAGAAAGTACGGTCAGAACGCCGCTGCCAGCTGCAATAGATGCGCCAGTGAGGCTGAAACCAACTACTGTCGTTGCGCTGGAAGATACCGTAAACCCGGCATCTCCTGCGGCACCACCAGATGCACCTGTTATAGATACATCAGATATATTAAACT
>JASMKZ010000023.1 GCA_030748955.1 Fidelibacterota bacterium
TAATAGCATAAATAATAGCCCTAATTTGATGCATAAATGCTTTCATTAGATATATTTCAGTATCATCTATTTCTATTTTTTCTCCATCTGGATCTTCTATCATCGAAGGTGTTATTGTAAAAACAAAATCGTTATCAAGAACCTTATCTAATTTTTCAATTGTATTAGAAATTCTAGCTAAAAATACATCTTCTAAGACATCCTGAATAGAACTAATCTCAGGGCAATTATCATTATTCCTAAGAAGTAAATCCTCATGAGAGGTAATAATAGGAATAAAATTTAGGATACGTTTTACATCAAATGAGAAAAATGCATTCCCAGAATTAGGAAATCCCATCTCAAATTCATTGCTATTAATGATTGAACGATCTAAATCATCATCCTCAAATTCATCAATATAATGTTTAAAACAATTTTCCCAGTCATTAATTGTTGTTTTGAGTAATTCATCTTGACTGAACTGAAAAAGCTCCATATACGCCTTCCCAAAAATTGCCCCTTTATGATTGGGATTAATTGCTAATGCTTGATCATACTTTGATTCTATGTTACCCATATCGAGACATTCTTTTAGCACATTACTCGCGCTGCCATCTTCATCTTCATCAAATTCTGGGCATTCTTCTTCATTTGGACCATTCATCATAAAACTAAAGAAGGCTTCATTACCTACATTAACCAGCTCGTTAACACAATCATTTTCTACAGCATTGCCATCACAAACACCTGCACAATCAAAAACTCCTGATGTACATTCATCACACTCAGTCTGTGTTGTTGCTCCTCCACAGACACCTGCACAATCTTCTATATTTGTTCCTCCACAGACACCTGCACAATCTTCTACAGCTGTACCTCCAGCAACACCTGCACAATCTTTTGCTTCATTTACTTCAGTCGGACTTTCACAACTAACAATAAAAAATGAAAATGGTATTAATAAATATATTAATATTTTCAATTGTATCTCCTTAATAATAATTTTAATCAGTTAATGTATGCTCTATATGTAAATTTGATTTAGTATAAAGCCTAATAAAATAACATAATTATACATCATCATGAAATCATAAATTTGCAAATTTATATACATGAACAAATTAATACATCAATTTAATATTATAACTATTTTAGGTCCCACCGCCACCGGAAAAACTCAACTATCAGTTCAGTTGGCGCATAAACTTGGTGGTGAAATTATTTCTGCTGATTCGCGGCAAGTTTATCGGGGAATGGATATTGGTACGGGAAAAGATTTAAACGAATATAATTTTAAGGATGTATCAATTCCTTACCATCTTATAGATATTGTTGCCCCAATGGAAGAATATAATGTAGCTCAGTTTCAGAGAGATTTTCAGAGAGTCTATTCAGATATAACAAAGCGTAAAAAACTGCCAATTCTTTGTGGGGGAACAGGATTTTATATTAAAGCAGTGCTCATGGATTTTCAACTTCCAAAAACTGAACCGGATAAACAATTGAGACAAAAATTAGAAAATTGGGAACTTGAAGATTTGATAAACGAACTGGAAACGATTTCACCAGGAGCATCTGTAAATACACCTGTGGATACCAAACGTCGAGTGATAAGAGCGATTGAAGTAGCGAAGAGCAGGGACAGAGAAAAGGAGACCGGAAAAAGGGGGGCGGAAAATTCTAATCTCCAAGATACAACTGTAATAGGTATTGAATACCCCCGAGAGGTCATACGGGAACGAATAACCAAACGCCTCCATAGCCGATTAAACAGCGGTATGATTGAAGAAGTGGAGGCCCTGTTAATCGGAGGTGTCACCCATCACCGTCTAGACACTCTTGGATTAGAATATCGTTTCATTAGTAGATTTTTAAAGGGGGACTATTCCAAAGAGAAAATGACGGGGCTACTCAATACGGCGATTCATCAATTTGCAAAAAAACAAATGACATTTTTCCGAAACATGGAAAATAACGGCATAAAAATTCATTGGATTCCTGAAGGTAATTTTGAAACGGCGTTAGGAGTTATATTGAAAGATGTCATCCTGTAATTCCACCCATTCCTACCTTAAAAAAAGAGGGGTTTCGGGTCCGTGGAAAATTGAGACCTTTATAAACCGTACGTTTAATCAGGCAATCGTTATTCCAGCTTATTCAGAATTCAAATTTCTTTCCCAAACTCTTGAAAGTATTAATAAAAATAAACCGGAATTACTAAATCAAACGCTGGTAGCGGTGGTAATTAATAATGCTAATAACTCACCTCAATCTTTCAAGAAAAATAATCAATTAACCCTTCAAAAACTCAATGGGAATAATTATCAATTTCCACATGCCGTAATTGATGCAGCTTCTTCGGGACTTGAACTGCCTTTAAAACATGCGGGAGTTGGTTTAGCTCGGAAGATCGGTATGGATTTAGTTCTCCCCTATTTGATTTCACCCAATAGTCTCATTTTCTGCACTGATGCAGATACAAAGGTAAGTCCTGATTATCTTTCAAAAGTGACGCAGTATTTTGATTCCCATAATACCTCCGCTGCTGTCATTGGTTTCGACCATTTACAATCAGAGGATTCCGCTATTAATGATGCTATTGGAAAATATGAAAATTTTCTTAAAACCACTGCTGAAAAAATGAAGGATGCAGGTTCTCCCTATGGCTATGTATCCATGGGATCCACCATAGTATGTACTGCTGAAGCATATTGTGCTGTGGGTGGTATGTCTCGGAAAAAAGCAACGGAAGATTTTTATTTTTTGCAGGAGCTAACTAAATACTGTGGGGTACATAATATTCCTGAAACATTGGTATTTCCTTCTCCACGCCCAATTTCAAGAGTGTACCTTGGTACCGGGTACCGAATGGAACAAATGCAGAAAGGATTTGATATTACCAGTCTATATTATTCTGATGATGCTTATCGATATTTATCCAAATGGATTCAACTTGGAAGCTACGCTTGGGAGAGCAGTCTCAATGATTTGTTGAAGGATATAAAATCAATTCATCCTGATCTTATTGGTTTTCTCAAAATAGAGGGAATAGAAACTATTTGGAGTAAAATTCAAAACAATGCTCCATCTGAATTACACTTTAAGAAACAATTCCATCGCTGGTTTGATGGTTTAAAAACCATACGTTTGTTAAAACATTTTTCAGAAACTGAATAAATCCTAAATTTCTTTGATTTCTACATTTGTTTGGTGTAACCTTGTTCCTCTTCATCAGCGAATAAATATATTAAATGAATAAAATTACATATTTAGACGGTATGCGCCTTCACAGAGCTCTTGTGGCGGGAATAAATAATGTCATATCAAATCAGGAATATCTGAACAAGATTAATGTATTCCCTGTGCCCGATGGAGATACAGGTACCAATATGGCATTTACACTAACATCCATTTTAGATTCAACCCAAAAGAAAGTGTATCCACGGGTTGATGATATGCTGGCACACATTGCGGATGCAGCTCTGGATGGTGCCCGTGGGAATTCAGGTGTTATTCTAGCTCAGTTCTTCCAAGGTTTGAGCGATGGGTCTGCAGGAGTAGATAAAATGAATCCCGAATCTTTATCTAAAGCCATTCAATTCGGCGCAGAATATGCCCGGGAAGCATTGGCAGAGCCTAAAGAAGGCACTATTCTTACCGTCTTAACTGATTTTTCCAACCGCCTTATTGAATTAATAAACAATCAAACACATGATTTTGAGCATCTTCTGGAGCAGGGTATTGAGGAAGCGGAAAAATCTTTGGAAAATACACCCAATCTATTGGCTGTCTTGAAAAAAGCGGGCGTAGTGGATGCAGGTGCAAAAGGGTTTGTGGATTTATTGCACGGAATATTCAATTTCATTAAAAATGGTGATATAAAGGGCTTTAAAGCAGATATTGAAACCCAGCGGATAACTGTTGATATGAAAAAAAATGAAATTACTTTTGAAAATTCAGAATTCAGATTTTGTACAGAATGCCTGATAAATGGTGAAAATATTGAACATAAAAAAATACGAGAGTCCTTACAGGAAAGTGGAGACAGCCTGGTGATTGCAGGAAGTAAGAAGAAAACAAAAGTACACATCCATGTAAATGAGCCAGCTGAAGTATTCAAAATATGTTCTGATTTTGGAAAGATAACAGGTGAAAAGGCTGATGATATGTGGCAACAGCAGGAAGACGCTCAAGGCCATAAATCTCAAGGAGTCGCCATAGTAACCGATTCAGGCGCAGATATCCCCGATGACATTGATCTGGATATTCATACTGTACCAGTTCGATATAATTTTGGTGATATAGGTTATGTCGATAAGTTATCTCAAACGCCAGAGGAATTTTATCAGGAGCTTGCCACCAACCCCAAACATCCCCAGACTTCACAGCCTACACCAGGTGATTTCCGCCGTCAGTATCAGTATCTTCAAACTCATTATGATTCCATCATATCAATACATATACCACATGAGCTAAGTGGTACTTATCAATCAGCCCTTAATGCCTCAAAACGGTTAGAAAAAGTTGAAATTAATATTGTTGATGGTCTATCAGCTTCAGTAGGTTTAGGGCTAATTGTTATGGAGGCTGCTCGCTTAGCTCAAGCTGGAAAAACCTATGATGAAATATCTACTGCATTGCCGGAAATTATATCTCAATCTAATGTGTATTTAGTTCTGAAAGATTTAAGTTATATTGTCAAGGGTGGCCGATTACCCGGATGGGTAAAAAAAGTAGCAGATTTTTTTCATATTCGTCCAGTTTTATCAACCAAAGAAAATGGAAGTATGGGAGCTAGTGGCATTGTTCGAGGGACCTCTAATCTGCCTGAAAAAACTAGTAAATTTATTCTGGACAAAATGGATGCCGATAAATCCTATAATATTTCTATTGGACATTGCAATACTCTTGCAGATGGTGAAAAACTAATGGAATTAATCCAACAAGGTCACAATGGGATTAATTCCATCTATCTAATGAATATAGGGTGTGCTCTAGGCGTTCATGCTGGTCCTGGTAGCCTAGCTGTTGGCATACAATCTGTATAAATAAAATTATGGAATTAATTGTTAAACTGATTTTAAGCTACTTTCTTGGCTCAGTATCTGGTTCCATGCTTATGGGAAAGCTAAAAGGAGTTGACATTCGAAATTTAGGTAGTGGAAATGCTGGAGGAACAAATGCATTTCGGACTCAAGGAGTAGCTTTTGCTGCAGGAGTTTTATTTGTTGATATAATGAAAGGTTTTATTTCAGCAAAATTTATTTCGGCAATGAACTTTCCTATTTTTTCCAGAACACTTGATCCAAATCTGCTCATCATATTATGCGGCATCGCTGCTATATTGGGACATGTATACCCAATTTATCATGGATTTCGAGGTGGAAAAGGCGGTGGGGCAGCAGTAGGAATGGTTTTTGCAATTTCATGGCCTACTATTTCCCTTGCCATCCTTTTATGGTTGGTTATCCTGTTACTCACTGGCTTTGTGGGATTGGGAACAATGTTAGGAAGTATTTCAGTTATTTTTTTTGCACATTATTTTAAAGATGCAATCAATAATCCTTATTTCTTACCATTTACTATCTTATTAAGTTTCTTTATTATTTACACCCATAGAAGTAATATCAAAAGAATGCTACATGGAACGGAAAACCGTTTTGAAAAGGCAATGATATTTCGAAAATAAATTAGTTGCTATCAGAAAGGTGAAGAAACTTTTGGCCATATGGATTAAAACCAAAGTCTATCCCAATTACGCCCGCACCTGAAGCAAAAAATCTAAATCCAAATCCAAATCCAATCAATGTTTCCTGTAATCTAAATAAGGAAATCTTATTGGTACTAATTCCAAAATCGTAAAAGTAAACCATATCGATACCCAACTCTACGCCACTATAATCTTTCTTTTCAAAAAGTGTATGCTGTAATTGAAATGATTGATAAATAATATTAAATCCCTCTATCAAATGGGATACTTCACTGTCATTTTCTTCCGGCAGCGGTGAATATCCTCTCACAAAACCTTCACCTCCCAAATACTGATATTCAATAATTGGGAGAGCCTTGGAAAATTGGAGGTGTAATTTGGAATTTACAGAAAATACTGAATTAAAATATTTTTCGGAGAGAAGAAAGAATTTTGAGTATCCAAATTGAAAACGATAATAATTTTCTGATGTATCCATTGAAATTTTAGGTTTAAAGTAAAAACTGAATTTTTCCCCAGAAGTAGGATCTAGATAAATATCCCTCTGATCAAACACATATCCAAATTCTCCTCGAATAAATTGATAGTTAACGGGTATTTCATGAGGATAATTCATTATCGATTTATCAAATTCACTAGTATCAATGGAGGCATACTCTAATCCTAATAGAAAATTGAATTTATGAATGTCCTTTTTATAAAATCCTGAACCCATATTAATACCACTTTCCTTATATTGATATAAATAAACAGGATTTTGTGTGTAAAATTGGTAAATATTCCCAGATAAAGACACGTGATCCCCAACTATCCATGGATCATTAAAATCAAGAAAATAAGTTGTTTCTTCTCCTCCAATTCCACCAAAAATTAGTTTTTGATTCTTTCCATTGAAATTTAAAAATGCAATTCCCCCCCCATAAGACCATCCTTTTGATTCATTATAATCTGCAATGGGAAAAGGGAAAAAACGGAAGGTTTCTACTAAAGTTACTGTATAAAAGGAATCAATCTGCTGAATATGAACAGTGGAAAATAAACCTAAATTATAAATACGATTTCTATCTTCTTTTGCCATTGAAGAATCAAATTCTGCAGGGTAAGGATGATTAATTTCTCTGAGAATAATTTCATTTCTAGTATTCTTATTACCTATAATTTTTACATTCAATATTTGAGTTGCAAAACAAATTGAATTAATAAAAAGTAGAAAAAGAAAGGATTGAAGATTCATTAGGGGGGATTCAATATAAACTAAAAGCCCCAATCAATTTAATGATCGGGGCTTTTAATAGCTTTTAACTGGGTTTTACTAACGGCCTCTTGCCATTTTTGCACGTGAAACATCGCCGTCCTTATCAATGAAATAAAGCCAACCAGATTCGCGATTTACGCCAGCATTAGCAACAACTTCAGCATTGCCACCTTTGTTTGAACCACGAGCCATTTTAGTTCTGGAAACATTACCATTTTTATCTAAATAATATAAAAATCCAGATTCCTTAGTTACGCCAGTTGATTTGACTTTTTCTGCCATAATTAACTCTCCTTATTCAATATAGTTGTTTGTTTTTCTTACAATCGACGGTCAATTATATGACTTTCTCCTCTATAATATCAAGAGTTATTTTAAAATTATGGTATAAATTCGACTTTTGGTGGTATTTTTTGTGGCTATTCTTCCTTTTGGAGGTGTGAAAATTGCTCTATTCACTGGAAAAATTAAAAAAATTACTAAAATTGGGGATTATTTTCATTTTCCTTCTTTGGATGTATCGCTCGATATTTTGCATTAAGGTTAAATTCGGCGGTTTTTTTCGAATTGTTCCATAACTTTCATAAATTCCTCCTCAGAAGTACACTGAAAAAAGGAGGATAATCTTACGTTTTCCCTCAAAGAGATTGATTTTTTAAACCCATAATGATGTCCAGAGTATATAATAGTCTGAGGAGGTAATATTAATAATATTTCATAAATACTGTTATAGAGGTGTGAAATATTACTTTTGGCCCCAATGGTCCGCCCTGTTCTACCTACAAACATTGTATCACCAGTGAATACACTGTTGTCTTTTTTATTCCAAAGACAAATACTATCTGGGTAGTGGCCAGGAGTATGCAAAACTGTTAGTATTTCTTTCCCAATGGGGATAATTTCATGATGGGTTAATCCTCTATGATTAACTCCAAAATCTTCTTCTTGCAAATAATAGCCACATAGCTGTAATTGGGGGAACTGATCTTTTAAATCTTCAATATATTTGATATGATCAAAATGCGAATGGGTAATAAACAATTTTTCAAGAATGAGGTTCCTTGATTCAATAAATTCGAGAATTTCAGATATATCTACGGCTGCATCAACAATACCAGCTCTTCTGGTAGATTCACACCAAATTAAATAACTGATATTTTTATCAAAACCACCTATAAACGATTTAATTTTCATAATGATAAAATAATTTTGAATAAAATTGTAATAGTTTTAATAATTCTCCGAATTTGAATATTACTCCACCATTAGAAAAAATTTCTTTATGTTCATATAAATAAGAAATAGACAGTTCAGAATTTTGTAAATATTCAGCAAGTTGAACGGATTCTGTAAATGGCACCATTGAATCATGTGCGCCATGTAAAATAAATACTTTCCCAGATATCTCTTTAGACCAATATTTCGGCGATAGTTTTTTTAGTGACTCCTCTTCATTTTTAAAAATTGCCTGTGCCAATTTTCTTACTTCAGAAGTTGCTTTTCCACTAATAATTGAATTAAAAATATCTTTTTGAAAATTAGGAAGCTTAGCAATTTGAATTTCGCATTCATTGTTATTATCTTCAATTGTTAACTGAATTGCTTTTTGAAGTTCAGAGGAATCCCAATTTGTCTTTAAATTTTTTAAATAATTTTGAAAAAGGACTACTAATCCCCATTCGTTGGGGGGGATATGTATTCGCTTTCCGTTTACAGATAAATTTCCTGTCAAAAAATATTGCAATAATGATTGAACGTCAGAGTAGGTACCAAATGTCATTATAGATTTAGGCGGTGGAATCCTACCGTTTATCTCTTGGAGCATTCGCAACATTAGTCCACCACCATAACTTATCCCTGCCATTAATATCTGTTGTGGATTTACTCTTTCTGAATTAATAATCCACTTGTAAAAATATGTAAACCATTGGACATTTATTATGGTTATATCTAGATTTTTTAATGGAGGTATTCTGGGTATATAGACCTTAAAACCACTTCGAGCTAATACCTGACCAAGCATTAACATTTTAGGATGATTTTCTCCAATTGGTGATGCGCCTGGAAATATAATTACAACCCTTTTTCTGTGGTTTTGGGGAGTCAATATTTTTACAGGAGGATTTTCGCCATTTATACCTTTGTAATATTGGGTATTATTTTTTAATGATGAATAGGATTCAGCATTATACCTCATCAGAGGATAGACAAATTTTATCGATTGATAATAGGATTTAATATTTTGCAGAGTGTTAGACTCCAAGTTGAAATTTTAAATATGATGTCCTAATGATATTAATAGCTAACTATAATGATTCTAAAAAATAAGAGGATAATTTAGTATTAATAGGTAAATAGAATTTCAGCATTATATTTATTGATAAAAACTATTATTTTTCTATGTTTTTAAAACTATTTTGATTTAGATTAAAGGGTTTATTTACTATAAATTGTGGGGCATAATTATTCTACCTCAATATATAGTGTTAAAGTATTACTTTAAATAAGTGTTGACTTGAATTAATAAAGTTTCATAAGTTGAATTATACGGATGGCGCTGATTTTAGATGTCATTCGGAGTTTATTGAACAGAAAGGCTAATGGGTGGCTCCCTCCACCTTATAAAAAAGGGAGCAAATTCTCAAACTGCAACAAGTTTAGTTTGAGAAACAAACAAAAACAAAAAGGAGAAAAACAATGAAAAACGCAGCAGCAATGATTAATGATGCAGCAGGTGCACTGGTAGGCTTAATTAAAGGCTTGATAGTCGCATCTGTATTTGCTGGAATCCTCTTCACCTTACCTGGTGGCTGGGGCAACCCAATTGGTGGGATTGTCTCTCTAGTTAACGCATTTATGGGTGGCGGCTTAGCAGGATTACTTGCACTTCTTGTATTTGCTTCATTTATAAAATAACACACCTATATGGGGAGGGTCAGTTGATCCTCCCCATCGTAATTCCATAAATATAAGGAGATTCGGATGAAGCAAGTTATATCCTCAGTAAACGGGTGGGTCAACGAAATAACTGAATTTTTGCAGGGGCTTATCGTTCTTGGAGTTGTCGTTGGTATTCTATTCAATGATTATTTTGGGGTCATTGGTGGAATTGGCAATCTGATGGGACAAATTGGAGAAAATGGTCTTGCAGGTTTAGTGGCTCTGGTACTTGTCGTACTTTGGTATAAAAAATAAAAGCATGTAATAATACCTGCTTTTAGAGAAATTAATTTGAACTATTAGCAGATTACTCAGGATCTCGTCGGACAGGAAAGGCCCCTTTCGGGGCTTTTCTTTTTTATCGAACGGGTATTAGGTGACCTAAAATATATCCCAATACAATTCCTGTTAACAGGGTAATAGTTATAAGACGATGGCTCATAATATCTCTGCCGTACCCTTTTTTTATGGCATAGGCTGAAGTAAAATAACCCATTCCATTTAATAACCAAAAAAATGGTATAGTAAAAACTTTTACAATCAATGGCCCTATAACAGGAATAAGTCCAACTAGCGTAGCTAATCCAACAAATATATTCGTTATAAATCCTAATAACAGGGTGATAATTGTAATTGCCCTTACATCTAAATTGAAAGCCAACATTAAATATACTGAAATACCAATACCCAATAAGGCAAGTATTGTTTTCGGATTTGATTTGATAAATTGACCTAATTTCATTAAATGGGATTCTTTATAAAATTTTGTAATCAATTATTGAATTGTTATCGGCATCCATCTTATCGTCCTTTCCAACTAAGTTGATTTGCGAAAAAACTACCTATACCCATACAAACAATATAGGGAATATGTATTATAAACCAGAATGCAAAATCCAAAACTTGAATCTGCTTATCAAACTGGCGAATTCCAAAAAAATATAAAATAAATTCAATGATTAAATGAATTGAGAAAAACTTGATGAAGGTGGTAAGATAATAGGGGTTATAAAAAAATCCCGTGTAAAGTGTAACTAATAATAAAAGTGGCAATAAAAAGGTTGCCAAAATCGATAGAAAAAATACCGGGTTAAATTTCCACATAAGATTTGCGTCTCCTGCCCACCTTATTCTTTGTTTGAAAAATGAGAACCAACTTGTTTCTTGCCGAGAAATGATTCGGCAACTGGGCTTATCAGCAAATAATATATTAGTAGATTTATAATTTCTGCAAATCTGGAGAAAAAGAGAATCATCTCCCTGTAACTCTTTAGCTATTTGAGTAAATCCTCCTACTGAATTAAAAAGACTCTTTCGATATGCCTGATTCTGCCCAGTACTTGCCCATGCCCTTCCTGAATTTGTTGTTCCCCGAGCTGCAATCATGAGCATCAAAAAATCTAATGTTTGAAATCGTGTTACCCATTTCTTACCCCTATCCACTTCCGAGTAGCCCACAACATAATCCACATTATCTTCAAAATAAGATGCCATCCCTGCTAACCATCCTGAATTGAGTCTGCAATCCACATCTGTAAACAGCAACCATTCATTTTTTGCTTTATTAATTCCAGCATCCAAAGCTCGTTTTTTATGAGTGAGTGGGGGGCTTCCATTTGAAGAATTTTCAATAATAAATCGTTTATCAATTGCAGATATTTCTTGAATTATTTTTTCTGTAGAATCAGTCGATTCATCATCAACCAAAATAAATTCTACCTCACCTAAATAATCCTGTGCAGTAAGATTCTCAATTAAATTGGGAAGGGATTTTTCACCATTTCTAATTGCAATAATTACGGATATAGCCGGCGTATCCTTTGAATTTCCCTTTGAATCTGAAAATAAATTCCCAGCAATAAACCAAAGAATCATCCCAAAGTAGTATAGTAATGAGCCTAAAGTTAAATATATAATTATGTCCATATTACAGGATAATTGAATCCAATGGATTAAGCTACTTCAAGGAACCCCTGTTCTTCCATCCACTTGTCATCTACAAATTTGCTAAGATAATTACGAATGGAATCTGGAAGTATTACCAAACATTTATCTCCCCTTTTTAGGCGGCTTGCTACCTGAACTGCCGCCCATACAGCACCGCCTGAAGAACCTCCAATAAGCAGTCCTTCTTCTTTTATAATACGGCGCGCCATCTGAAAGGACTCTAGATCAGGTAGTTTAATATACTTATCAATCAGATTATTATTTAATACATCGGGAAAAAAATCGTACCCAATACCCTCTACATGATAGGGATAGACTTCATCACCACCGCCAAGGATTGATCCGAAAGGATCCACGCCAATAATAGAAATTCCCGGACGTTCTTCTTTTAGGCGTTTTGCCATACCGGTAATGGTTCCGCCAGTACCAACTCCAGCCACCACCATTTTCAGTGAATCATCAAAATCATCTAATATTTCTTGAGCTGTACCAATATAATGGGCATCAGGGTTTGCCGGGTTGGAATACTGATCTAATATGTGAGAATTAGGTATTTCAGACTGCATTTTTTTTGCTATGCCGATATGGCTTTCTGGGGAATCCCAAGCTACTTCGGTGGGAGTTCGAACAATCTCAGCCCCCAGGGCTTTCAATACCACTTCTTTTTCTCTGCTCATCTTTTCAGGCATGGTAATAATCATTCGGTACCCCTTTACAGCAGCAACCAATGCCATGCCAATTCCCGTATTTCCAGAAGTAGGTTCTATAAGTGTATCTCCCGGTTTTATACGCCCATCTGCTTCGGCTTTTTCCACCATTTGTTTACCAATTCGGTCTTTAACGGAACCGCCGGCACTTAAATATTCACATTTCCCATAGAGGTCACACTCTAATTCAGCACCAATTCGATTTAATTTCACAATAGGAGTCTTCCCAATTGCACCTAATATATTTTCTAGAATCATGTTATTCCTTTGATTTTTTTATTACCACAAAGGCACTGAGCCACGGGGAAATAGTATCTCCATGACATTAAGTCTTTGTGATTTATAAATACAGCCTTGAATAAGGGTATGAAATTTAAAACAGACTGCCTTGTGATGTGAAAGGAATAACAATTTCCAAGAATTTAACTACTAGTGAATACAGAATTAAATTCATTGAAGGTATCCTAATCCAGTATTACCAGTAAAAAAAGGCCTACACGCCCCAAAAAAAAACAGCTCACTCCAAAACAGATAAGTCTATGGATTTATCCACACACACAAATAAAGGATTAATACTTCCATTTTTCTCCCCTAAATTTCCCTCATAATTATACATCAAATCCATATAGAGGAAAAATTATGAGTACATCAAATTTAGCTGTTTTAGGCTGTGGAAACATTGGTTCTGCCATTGCAAAAGGGCTCACAAAATCTGGAATGACTGCAAATAATATCATACTCACTCGCAGAAAATTGGAATCATTAACTGAGCTAGCTGAGACTGGTTTCCAAACTAGTATTGATAATGCAAATGCGGTACAAAATGCAGAAATTATTCTTCTCACCGTACTCCCCAGTCAATTAATGGATTTGCTGGATGATATTTCCTCAAGCCTCAGCGAGAACCACCTGCTCATTTCAATTGTGTCTGGAGTATCCATTGCTGAAATTCAGAAAAAAGTTGGAAAAGACATTTCCATAATCCGAGCCATGCCAAACACTGCGGCGGTTTTATGTGAATCCATGACATGTCTCTCTTCCCTTCCTCAATTTGATCAAAAGCTGAAAACAGCTCAAACCCTATTTGAGAAAGTAGGTAATACTCTAGTAATTGATGAAACACAAATGGCATCGGCTACTGCCCTCTGTGCCTGTGGAGTGGCATTCTTTCTTCGGGCTATTCGAGCGGCTTCACAAGGAGGAATTGAAATTGGTTTTCATTCTGATGAAGCTTTTACCATTGCCGCCCAAACTGCCCGGGGCGCTGCTACATTACTTTTAGATAATGACAGCCATCCAGAAGCAGAAATTGATCAAGTCACAACTCCAATGGGAGCCACCATTGCGGGCCTCAATGAGATGGAGCATCAGGGTTTTAGTTCTGCCATGATTAAGGGTATCACCACCTCTACCGAAAAAGTAACCCGGCTTTATAAAAAAGATTAATATCTATGTAAGTATCCCAAGTATCTTTGCTTGATAGGGCTAACCTTGCCTATGGCGACATCCACTTGAATTGGTCAAAGAGTATCCACCCGTCAGACAATAAATAGTCAAACATATATCCACATAAAAAGTAACGGTATGTTACGAGGGTTGTGAGCTAGCCCACATATCCGTATTATAACTAGAGTTATTTTGGTATAAAAATTATTTGAATTGGAGAATATTATGAAAAAAATAAAATTATTGTTCCCATTGGCAGTTTTATATACTGGTCTATTTGCTGTAATTAATACATTTGAAGATTCATTTACCAGAAAAAATAATATTGATATACCTTTTCAATCCATTACGATGCAGGGAGTTGATGTTGATGCACTAATTCGAGAAGACAAGGAAAATCTTGGTAATGGTATTCCTAAAAGATATGCCACTTCGTTTGATGTTGATTTAGGAATAGATAACTCAGGTACTTGGGAGGTAATGGATGATGGATCAAAAATATGGAGACTTGGAATTTATTCTCAAGGAGCTTTTGGTATGAAAGTGCTATTTGATGCTTATTTACTCCCTGAAGAGGCAGAGCTTTATGTATTTAGTAAAAATGAAGATATGAGCATTGGCCCCTACACGCACAAGCAGAATCATGCAGATGGGACATTTGGCATACCACTGGTAAAATCTGACCATATCGTGGTTGAATATTATCAACCTGCTAATATTAAAGTTACTCCACAAATAAATATCAATAAAGTTTTGCATGCGTATATCGATATTCATGGTTTTTATGATATTACAGAAGATCGTAATTGCGGGGAAAATGTAGCTTGCTCTAGTACGTTTGATGATCAAGAAAATTCCGTTATATTTCTTGATATGGGTGGTTATATTTGTTCAGCTGCATTAATTAATAATACATCACAAGATTTAACTCCGTACGTTTTAACAGCATATCACTGTGTACAAGGTGAAAATCCAAATTATTTTACTTTTTATTTTGACCATCAAACATCTGGTTGTAGTGGTAATTCTGGATATTACGGACGTTCAATTTCAGGATCTGATCTTAAAGCATCAAGAAATATGAATTCTTCTGATGTTGCGCTCTTGGAAATGGATGATATTCCTCCTAGCTGGTGGGATGCTTACTATGCAGGCTGGAGAAGGAACACATCATCCCCGACTATTTCTGCCGGCATTCATCACCCGGGTGGTGACCCAATGAAAATAAATTATGACAATGACCAGGCGTATAGTTGTAGTTGGTATGGTTCTAGTACCCATTGGTGTCTAAGCTGGGATGAAGGTGGAACAGAAGGTGGATCTTCTGGCTCACCCATATTTGATAATAATAAGCGCATTGTAGGTCAGCTTACCGGGGGAAGTGGTTCTTGTGGATCTGGGGGGACGGATTATTATGGCAAATTTTCTACTTCATGGAATAGCTCTGGCAGTAGTTCGAGCTCACTAGAATATTGGCTTGATCCAAATAATACCAATCAATATACCCTTGATGGTACTTATGATGGTGCTAGCATTGTATATGGCTGCACAGACAGTGGGGCCTGTAACTATGAACCCGATGCAACCAATAATGACGGCAGCTGTGAATATGCGCAGGGTAGCTGCAACTGCAATGGAAACCCCACAGGCAATTACTGCGACTGTAATTACAATATAGAAGACGAATGTGGTGTCTGTGACGGTGATGGCAGTAGTTGCGCTGGCTCAGTTACTCTCAGTTTTAGTAGCATTGATGGCAGTGCAGGAACGGCAGAAGTACATATGCAGAACGATGTGCCAATTGCAGGGTTCCAGTTTGTTATCAATGACTCGCCAAACTATCTAGATCTTATAAGTATTTCTGAGGGAAGTTCTGCAGATTATGGCTTCACCGTTTCCAGCTCTGAATCTGGAACCATTGTAGGTTTTACCCTAACGGGCACAAATATTCCTGCAGGATCTCAGGCTCTCTTAGTTGCAACATTTGAGAACAATAATGATAATCAAACATTTGATCTATGCCTAAGCGACCCGGTTTTTTCTGACCAAAATGCAAATGGTGTTTCCGTAACTCTGGATTCCTGCGTAGATATGTATTTCTCCAGCTCACTTCCTGGCGATTTAAATGATGACGGACTGGTAAATGTTTTAGATGTTGTGGTTCTGGTAAATATTGTACTAGGGCTAGGAGAGGCTAATCCCGCTGGTGATCTCAACGGCGATGGCCTTATCAACGTTTTGGATGTGGTTATTTTGGTGAATATGATTCTAGGCGGTTAAAAACCCAAGTCTAGTTTAATACCTTTCTGAAAGCATCCATTAACTTCTGGATGCTTTCTTTTTTAGCAGTTTCTCCCATAAGGCCAATCCGCCAGATTTTACCAGATAGAGGACCTAATCCCCCGCCAATTTCAATGCGATAATCATTAATTAATTTCCCCCTCACATTTGCATCATCTACTCCTTCTGGGATTTTGACTGCATTCAACATTGGGAGGCGAGCACTTTCCTCAACGAATAATTCCAGACCCAAAGTCATTAATTCAGAGACCAACAGTTCATGCATATCCTTATGCCGCTGAATTACATTTTCCAACCCCTCTTCTAAAATAGAATAGCAGGCCTGATATAGTCCATAGAGCATATTGATTGGTGCCGTATGGTGATAAACCCGTGCATTACCACTCCAATACTGAGTGATCATACTGAGATCTAAATACCAGTTGGGCACTTTGGCTCTTCGATTGGTTAATTTTTCTACTGCCCTATCAGAAAGAGATACCGGCGATAATCCAGGTGGGCAGGAAAGGCATTTCTGGGTGCCGCTGTAGAGAGCATCAATCTGCCACTCATCCATTTTAACGTCAATACCCCCCATGCTGGTAACACAATCAACCAGATACAGGGCTCCATTATCTTTCACCAATTTCCCAATCTCAGAAACAGGGTTACATACTCCGGTTGAAGTTTCAGCATGTACCACTGCCACCAAATCATATTTCTTTTGAGCTAACTGCTCTCTTACGGAATCTAGAATAACGGGTGTTCCCCACTCAAACTTTAGGCTATCCACTTCTGCACCCAAACGGGTTGCCACATCTTCCATCCGCATACCAAATACGCCATTGATTAAAACCAATACTCTGTCTCCTGGTTCCACTAAATTGACAAAACAAGTTTCCATTCCTGCTGAACCTGTACCTGAAATGGGAACTGTTAATTGGTTTTCTGTCTGAATCAATTTTCTTATGTAGCTTTTAATATCATCCATAAGAGCAATAAACTCGGGATCTAAATGCCCTAAGGTTGGTTTTGCAAGGGCTTGGTAAACAGAATCTGAAACACATGATGGCCCGGGACCCATTAATAGTGGCTTAACAATTGAATTTAATTTATTTTGCATAATTATCTCATTTTAATTCGGTTAATACTTCTTGTTTTATTTCATTCAACCAGGAGACTTTTTTTCTACGCTTTGGCTGATTTTCGCAATGCTTGTCTTTAGGACAATTGCTGCTTCTTTGACATATAATTTGAACCGGATTTTTTAAGCCCTCAGCTACCCATGAAATATTCAATATTTTAGCAACCAAATTTATAGATTCTCTGGCTTCCTGTGGGATTAATTTATCATGACCCTTATTAAAACACGCATCCCTGATTAGTTCACAAATTCCCTGGGTATTTATTCCTTGATTTTTCAAAGCTGGCATGAGATCAATCCCGGTGGAAATCACATGTGAATTGTTGGCGGCATCATAAACACGTTGCGATACACAGGCATATAATCTCAAGTCATTTCCTGATATGAGCAGAGATATCTGGTGGAGTGGCTTCTGTTTCTTGGAATTATCTAACAGTCGAAATACAGCCCATTGTCGGCATGGATCCATCCCCATTCGCATGTTCCCCCAGGGCATAGGTATTCCGTTTCCTCTATAAACTGCTCGGAGAAATCCTGGCTGGAAAGCATCAAAATAATGCCAATGCTTATAAGGAGAAACAGAGGTCATTCGACGCATATACACACCAGCAGTAATGTCAATCTTTTCAAAGGCATGAATATGATGTGCTTCCCGTGCCAAATAATGTCTAAAGGGCAAGCGTGGGCATAAAAGAGCCCCAGCAAAAAAACTACATTCAAAATTTCGCCAGGCATATAAAATATCAGATTGACTTACTTTATCATCGGACTGACTGTCTGGTTGTGGTGAACCCCCTAATTCTCCTCCAGTAGCATGACTGGAGACTAATCCATCACCATTATGCAATACTTTATGCCCCAGATAAGCAGATAAATCATATTTCATGCGGCGAGGTTCTTGCTCCAATTGCCTGTTTAATACTACCGTATGAGGAGGTTCAAAAAATGATCTGAATAGTGTTCGGATTTTATGCCCGGAATCATTTTCTGTCACAAATGGAGGACGATCAAAGTACTTCACCTTTAATCCCACTTTTTTATAGAGATCTAAAATATCCCTGATACTTAGGGGAAATCTTTTCTGTCCAATCTCTTCTGCAGCCCGTTCGATGTCAGGAAACTGATTCTGATGTTTTTCCTGATATGAACGAATGAGAATATGGGCAAACTGTCGACCATTTGTTCCTGTTTGTGATAATAAATCAGGAATTGAAGTCTGCAATAAATTATCGGAAAATAGGAATTTGGGCTCCAATGAAAAGGACTGAGCAAATCCCTCTGTTTTTTCCATTTTGGATATTTCTACAGTCAAATTATCATCTAAAAACCAATCCATATCTTTTTGAAATATTTCAGCAAATAATTTTAACAATTCTTCAGAAGGTATGCGCTTTCCTGTCTCAATCAAAGAAATGTACGACACAGACGGAGCTGTTCTGGTATCAATTTGAATACAGCGAACAGATAAATCTTCTAAAGTTAATCCACTCTGCTTTCTGAGTGAGCGAACTTTAGACCCTAAAAAATGTGCCTTTCTGGCTATTGATGAAGATATTTCCATAGTTTGTAAAATTTACATTGTAAAATTTCTATTGTAAAATTTACTTAGCCTTATATATTAAATCACAGTACTTTTTCTACCCCGAATGGGGGGAAAACTATTATATAAGGATTTTACAATGGATGATATTCACACAGCCACTAAAGAGTCAGTACACATTATCGGAGCAATTAGCAATTCTTTTGCTGAGATATTAACAGATGAAGCTCTGCAATTTGCAGTTAGGCTTCATAGAAATTTTAACCCAACTCGATTGGAGTTATTAGAAAATCGTCAAACTCGTCAAGCAGAATTGGATGCTGGCAATCGCCCAAATTTTTTGGCAGACACTGAAGCCATTCGCACCAGCAACTGGAGAATAACTCCTGTTCCTGCCGACCTTGAAGATCGCAGGGTGGAAATTACTGGCCCCGTTCACCGCAAGATGATTATCAATGCATTAAATAGTGGGGTAAAGGTCTTCATGGCAGATTTTGAAGATTCTAACTCCCCTACTTGGGATAATATTATTAATGGTCAAATCAATTTGAGAGATGCGGTCAATAAAACTATCAACTTTACAAACACTAATGGCAAGCATTATGAGTTGAACGAAAATCCTGCTACATTAATGGTGCGCCCTAGAGGGTGGCATTTGGTGGAAAAACATATAATGGTAGATGGAAAACCAATATCTGCCAGTATTTTTGATTTTGCCATGTATTTTTTCCACAATGTAAATTCCCTAAAAGCCAATGGTACTGGCCCCTATTTTTATTTGCCTAAACTGGAAAGTCATTTAGAGGCCCGATTATGGAATGATATTTTTAATATGGCTCAGGACGAATTAAATATTCCTACTGGTACAATTAAAGCAACGGTACTCATTGAAACTATATTGGCCGCCTTTGAAATGGATGAAATTCTTTATGAACTAAGAGAGCATTCTGCAGGGCTTAATTGTGGCAGATGGGATTATATTTTCAGCTTCATTAAAAAATTCCGCAATCATGCTGACTATGTTTTGCCTGACCGCTCTGAAATTACCATGGATCGCCATTTCTTGAAATCTTACGTAGATTTATTAGTTCAAACCTGTCATAAAAGGGGTGCTCATGCTATGGGTGGAATGGCAGCACAAATCCCAATTAAAAATGATGCTGACGCCAATCGTAAAGCCATGAATAAAGTGAAAGAGGATAAAGAACGGGAAGCACAGGCCGGGCACGATGGTACCTGGGTGGCTCATCCAGGCCTATCTCCTATCGCTCTGGAAGCATTTAATTCTGTCATGCCTGAACCCAATCAATTGCATAATCTTAGGGGAGATGTGACTATTTCAGCTGATGATTTGCTACAAGTTCCATCAGGGACTATCACAGAAAATGGAGTGCGAGCAAACATTCGAGTGGGCATTCAATATGTAGAAGCATGGCTCTGCGGTAATGGATGTGTACCACTTTACCATCTCATGGAAGATGCGGCTACTGCCGAAATATCTCGCGCACAACTTTGGCAATGGATCAAGCATGAAGCCGCAATAGATGATGGATATCAAATTACAAATGAACGCTTTAGACTCTGGCTGAAAGAAGAATTAGATGGCATTCAATCTGAAGTGGGAACCAATAGATTTGAACAAGGGAAGTTTACAGAGGCAGCCCAATTGTTCAGTGAAATGATCACCAAAAATGAATTCGATGAATTTTTAACCATACCTGCGTATAACCAATTATAAAAAGGATAGAAAAATGACTAGACAAGATCAAATAAATCAATTGAAAAAAGAATGGGCTGAAAACCCAAGATGGGAAGGTGTTGAGCGCCCTTATACTGCTGAAGAAGTTGTTAGCTTGAGAAGCTCAGTGAATATTGAATATACTTTAGCTAAGAAAGGCGCCGAAAAATTTTGGAATCTTCTACAAAGCGGTGAACCTGTATGCGCATTAGGTGCAGTTACCGGTAATCAGGCAGTACAGGAAGTACAGGCCGGACTAAAAGCAATTTATTGTTCTGGATGGCAGGTAGCTGGCGATAACAATTCTGCTGGCACCATGTACCCAGACCAAAGCCTATACCCGGTAGACTCTGTTCCGAACTTGGTGGAAAAAATTAATAACGCACTTATCCGAACCGATGAAATTCATTGGCAAAAAGGTGATGATAGTACTGATTGGATTGTCCCTATTATTGCTGATGCTGAAGCTGGATTTGGCGGAAATCTGAATGCCTTTGAACTCATGAAACATATGATCAAAGCTGGTGCTTCCGTGGTACATTATGAGGATCAGTTATCTTCTGCTAAAAAATGTGGGCACCTAGGTGGCAAGGTATTAGTTACAACCAGCGAAGCTGTAAATAAATTAGTAGCAGCCCGATTGGCAGCAGATGTAATGGGAACCTCCACTTTTATTATTGCCAGAACCGATGCTAATGCAGCCAATTTACTCACATCTGACTCCGATGATAGAGATAAGAAGTTTATTACTGGCGAACGCTCTCATGAAGGCTTTCATTATGTAAAAAATGGAATTGATCAAGCTATTGATCGCGGCTTAAGCTATGCTCCCTACGCTGATCTGCTCTGGTGTGAAACAGCTAAACCAAACCTGGAAGAAGCGCAACGATTTGCTGATGCAATTCATGCAAAATTTCCAGGTCAATTATTGGCTTATAATTGTTCTCCATCCTTTAACTGGAAAGAAAATCTAGATGAAGAGACCATGAAAAATTTCCGTGAAGAGTTGTATAAAATGGGCTACAAATATCAATTCATTACTTTGGCCGGTTGGCATAGTTTAAATATGGGAATGTTCGAACTTTCCAAAGCCTATAAGGAAAATGGAATGTGGGCATATTCGCAATTGCAACAAAAAGAGTTTGCTAATGAAATACACGGATTCAGAGCTGCTAAACATCAGGCTTTTGTAGGAACTGGTTATTTTGATGCCGTTCAAAATACTATTACTCAAGGCCAGGCTTCAACCACTGCCATGAAGGGTAGTACTGAAGAAGAACAGTTTATAACTGAAAAAATATAAGTACAAAAAGCATTTTCTCCGTTTGGCCCCTGTCGGTTTATTCTGGCAGGGGTTTTTATTTTTTGGTGCAAAGATTATATGATAGATTTTCCCTATGAGTAAAGACAAAAATATTGTTCATATTTTCACCGATGGTGCATGCAAAGGGAATCCCGGACCTGGCGGTTGGGGTGCCATTATGAAATATGGTAACCATGTAAAAGAACTTAATGGATACTCCTCAAAAACCACTAATAATATCATGGAAATTACTGCTGTCATTGAAGCATTAAAATCTCTTACCCGCCCCTGTGTTATTATTCTCACAACAGATTCTAATTATGTGAAAGATGGCATTACTCAGTGGATTCACAATTGGAAAAAGAAAGGCTGGAAGACTGCCAATAAAAAACCAGTAAAGAATAAAGAATGTTGGCTCCAATTAGATGTAGAAGTCCAACGCCACCAGATTGAATGGAAATGGGTGAAAGGACATAGCGGACATCCTGAAAATGAACGGGCTGATGAACTGGCAAATGAAGCGATAGCAGATAATGAGAATAGGGAATAGTTAAGCCCTATACCCCAACTAGTCAACAGAACTAATCCCCCAAACAACGAATACTATAGCCGTAGTGCTTATACTCGAAATATAGTAATAATATTATAATAAGCGATTTTATTAGCCTGCGAATCATAGGGGAATATTTACTCTATTTAAATATTATCCATAAAACTTATGGTTTTTTAAACACTCAGGTTTCAGTCCCTCAGCCATCACCTGCAAAATCTGCTACAACAATAATTGCAGCAAGAACTAAAACCATCCATTCTACTCCTGCTAAATCTCCAAGCAAGAATAATGCAGTAAAATATGGAAGTGAATCCTTAAATGATTTTAATAATGTTTCTTTTTGGAGATGATTTCTAAGATATAAAACAATTGGAATTATAATGCCAATACAAGTTTTGATAATATGTTTTGTCTCCATAACATTGGTGAAATATTGATGCATACCTGAAATCAACATTATTAAACTAAATCCAAGCAGTATTCTAATAAGTGGTTTTGTTTTTTTCATTTCAGTCTCTTTTGGCTTGCGATATTGTTCCCAATGCTTATCATCTTTTGGTTGTTCACTCATTTATATCTCCTTGATTAGATATGTAAACTTAATATGGTTTGCCGATAAATAAAAAAGCCCAAGGGCACCACTCGCTTGAGCTTTTTTCTTCTTATTCTACCAAACTTTGAATGAAGCAGAATCAAAGTAAGAAGAAGTTGATCCTGCTGTAAATCGAGAGATTTGATCATTCGATGCTCGGTAACAAAAGTTATTAGATTTAATATCTATGAGAAGTGACCCAGATCACACATAAAATAGGAGCTAAATCATAAAATAAAAAGGGCCCACAAATACAGGGCTATAGATGGATAGGCTCACTATAGTTTATTTAGGAAGTGGCTATTAGATAGACGAAAGCCCCGTCATTTAACGAGGCTTATATCGGTGTGGGCCCTCAGGGACTTGAACCCCGGACCAATGGATTATGAGTCCACTGCTCTAACCAACTGAGCTAAGGGCCCAAAATTATAAATGTGCCTTATATGTGACCAAGAAAGGACACAAAACATGGCATCAATCTATTTCAGGCTAGATAAAAGCGGCAATAAAAGATACTACGGTTCTATCTATAATAATGGTAAAAGAATCCGAAAATTCTTAGGTTGTTCAAGGCAATCCGCACAGGCTTTAATTAAGAAGTTTGAATATGAGCTTTTATTAAATATTGAAAGCTCAACAACCGAATATAAACCAATAAGCTTTGAACAAGCCATTCTTTCATTTAAAAAAGATATTGAAAGAACGGGGGTGAAAGTTAAACAAATTTCGGTAATTATAAACAAGGTGAATTACTTCAAAAGCTATTGTTTTTCACTTGGGATTAATGAGCTTAGTGAGATTGGCAGAAGTCATGCCAGTTCTTATATGAATTACCGTAGTGCTACATCTCTTACACCATCTACACTAAACAAAGAAATCGGCTTTATTAAGCGCTTTTTCAACCACTGTATCATGATGGAGTGGATAAACCTCAATCCTTTCTTTGGCATCAAATACATTAAAGACAGGAGGAATCTGAAGCGGTATTTCTTTAGCGATGACGACTTATCTACTATTATGAATAATGCTAATATTTACTATGACTTCTATATGATATTACTTAATACTGGCATCCGCTCAACGGATGCCTATTCTTTGAAGCCAGAGCATATAAAAGATAACTATTTGGTAAAACAGATGAACAAAACAGGGGACTGGCTCAACATACCACTACCAGCCAATACATTGCAGATAATAAATAAGCGGTTAAGCGGCGAATTGATTTTCCCAGAGCTACAATCCCAATCCAAGCGCAGGAAATGTACTGAGCATCTACAATCAAACTTTGAACATGACTTTGTCCGTAAAAATAATATCAACCTTCATACCTTCCGCCACACCTACGCTCATAATATGTTAAACAAGGGAGTTCCTAAAGAAGTACTACAAACACTACTTGGTCATCGGAGTATTAAAACTACTGAGATATATGCTAACTGGGTTAGGAAGGAAGAATTGGAGAGGTGGGTTTAGTTAGTAATATTTACTAAGAA
>JASMKZ010000240.1 GCA_030748955.1 Fidelibacterota bacterium
TACCGCCGCCACCAAAATCATAATTCCAGCCAACTCCAAGAGAAGTTCCAGAATCATATCCTAGTCTTAGAGAAGTGTTAGCAGGTCCAGCAACGCCAACCTTTAAACCATTCTCCCAGCCAACGGAAGTTGCATCATTAACATCGAACCAAACACCAAATACAGCTTCAGACCCCAGCGAACCAGCGTTGTCTGAATATGTATTGCCCCAGGTTACGTTAACACCTGCAAACATAACAGTTGATAAAGTTACTACTATAGCAATTAAAGTAGCTTTCTTCATTAAGTATATCTCCTTTTTATTGATTATTTATAAATGGATTTTTATAAATTGATTATTAAAATCCAAATCCGAGAGTAAGACTTATGTTAAAGTCGCCCTGAGTAATAGCATCAACGCCTACAATAGCTGCAGTGTAATCACCAGATGCAGTCGTACAGTTGTCTTCTGTTGCACTACCATCACCACCCCAATCTTCTGTACATTCAGCATCTGCAGCTGTAACGCCTGCAACATCAGTTAACCCGAAATCAATCGCAGTTCCCAGGGTTGTGCTCCAGCCTGTACCGCCGCCACCAAAATCATAATTCCAGCCAACTCCAAGAGAAGTTCCAGAATCATATCCTAGTCTTAGAGAAGTG
>JASMKZ010000241.1 GCA_030748955.1 Fidelibacterota bacterium
ATAATTCTAATCAAAAATTTTATGTTTAGTAGTACTACCACAAGTACAGTTCCCAAACATAACTGTGCTATCGGCAGCCATCTGTTCAGAATATTGAGATACACAGTCATCAGATGCGTCTGGTATGTTATCAAAAGAAGAAGCATATACAGCATAGTCATAGGAAGTTGTACCATAAGTTACTTCTATACCATCTACAAATGGTTCACTTTCATCCCAAACACCATTTTCATTTACATCCGTAAATTCTTCACCCTCATTCCAAACACCATCACCAACCTCATAAAATATATCCATTGCAAGGACTCGGCATTCAACAGTAGTTTCCCAGAATGAGCAGTTGAATAACATCAATGGAAGTAAACATATAAGTACTTTTCTCATTCCATCAATTATTCTATCATAAGTAATAATATAATTAGCCTGCGAATCATAGGGGGTTATTCTCCCATTGCTATTATAATACCACCAATTGCTATCAAACCAAATCCTATCTGATTTTGGAGTTTTATTTTATTTGCAAAATCTTCTATATCATCTAATGTATCACAATTATCACACTCTTTATCTTGAGTTACTAATAACAATCCACTTCCAAATGTTATCAAACCTCCACCCAATATTCTTGTAAAATTATCAAAA
>JASMKZ010000242.1 GCA_030748955.1 Fidelibacterota bacterium
TTTATTTGATAGGGAAAGGCGCACTCGAATGGGGGCCAAATAAACAACTAAAACCAAAAGACGAAGTTGTTTCTTTGACAAGAAACACTTCAAACACAATACGTCGTGTCGGGGTTCGCAAGGTAGGTCAAGAAGGTCGTGGCCTTATTGAGGAAAGTATTGAAAACCAAGAGGTGAGTAACTAATGGTACGAGTACCTCTAATTGGAGACCTTGCGAAAGTTAACGGAGAAGGTTTGGAAGGTCTTGAGCACAACTTTATTACTGCACGAATCGAAAACCTTGTTAAATGGTCTCGGGCTCGGAGTTGTTGGCCAGCTACTTTTGGTTTGGCATGTTGCGCTATTGAAATGATGGCCACAGGAGCTGCACATTACGACTTAGCTAGATATGGAATGGAAGTTTTTCGAGCTTCCCCTAGACAGGCGGATCTGATGATTGTTGCAGGACGTGTTTCCCAGAAAATGGCTCCAATACTTCGTCAAATTTATGACCAGATGATGGAACCTAAATGGGTCATATCTATGGGGGTATGTGCATCGTCTGGGGGAATGTTCAATAATTATGCAATTGTCCAAGGAGTCGATCAAGTAGTACCGGTAGATGTCTATGCGCCTGGTTGCCCACCTGGTCCAGAA
>JASMKZ010000243.1 GCA_030748955.1 Fidelibacterota bacterium
GCTGGTATGCAACTAGGCAATGGAATCGGTGGTAAAGCAAAGATTAAACAGACAATATCAGGTTCAGGTATGTTCGATGGTACCTCTATTAATTCGGAAGAATGGAATGCAGATGAAATGGAATTAGAATATGGACTGTTTTTTGGAGGACATTTTATGATAAATGAAAAATATGGAGTAAGAGCATCTTATTTTAAAGGTTTATCAGAATTATTTACTAACCCCGTGGATGGTTCAACAAAAAATAATACAATATCAGTTTCTTTATTATTTAACATTTAGTTTAAGAAAGTAAACATCAAGCCCCACATTCGTGGGTTTTTTGTTTCTAGACATTTAAGGCTCTGATTGGTTATATTAAACACTGTAGCAAACTCTGGGAGGGGAGCTATGAAGTATTTTATAAGTTCACTTTTTTTCATATCTATCATTTTTTCTCAGTGGTCCACTAACCCTTCAAGTCCACAATCACTAGGTAGCGGAGTTCAAGCACAACTGGCAGCTACTTCTGATGGAGGTGTATATGTCGCTTGGCTCAGCGATGGAAATAATTACCAAGTATTCCTTCAGCGTCTAAATTCTATGGGGGAACCCCAATTGTCTGATAATGGAATGGTTGTTAGTAATAACGCTAAT
>JASMKZ010000244.1 GCA_030748955.1 Fidelibacterota bacterium
TGAAGTAGGTCATGGAAATCTAGCTGAGAGGTCTTTAAAGCCTGTTATGCCTGCTTATGATGATTTTCCTTATACAATACGAATTGTATCTGAAATTATGGAATCGAATGGATCGTCATCAATGGCAAGTGTATGTGGTGGGTCCATTGCACTTATGGATTCAGGATGTCCTTTGAAAGAGCATGTTGCAGGAATAGCAATGGGGTTAATCCTTGATGGTGATCGTCATGCTGTTTTAAGTGATATTCTTGGCGCAGAAGATCATTTAGGTGATATGGATTTTAAAGTTGCAGGTACAAAAGATGGAATTTCAGCAATACAGCTTGATCTTAAAATTGAAGGTATCTCATTTGAGTTGTTAGAAGAGGCCTTAGAACAGGCTAGGGTAGGTAGGCTGCATATACTTGATAAGATGAATGAAGCATTGAGTGAACCAAGTGAAATTTCTGATTATGCACCAAAAATTGTATCATTTAGTATAAATCCGGAAAAGATAGGTGGACTTATTGGACCAGGTGGTAAGACGATCAAGAAGATTATTGCTGATACTGAATGTGATGTTAATGTGGATGATGATGGTTTAGTGACTATTTCTGGTGTAGATAAAGTTCGTTTAGATGAAGCAGCAGAGATA
>JASMKZ010000245.1:0-265 GCA_030748955.1 Fidelibacterota bacterium
TCGAATGGATTTCCTGCTACCAAGTCATCAATAGCTTTTCTATATGAACGTGTACACATTGCAGCATAGTATTCTGATTTTGTACGACCCTCAATTTTAAAACTCATTACTCCTGAATCACGAATTTCCTCCAAAAGCTCAATAGTACATAAATCTTTTGCATTGAATAAATAAGTACCATTGCTATCTTCAGACACAGGATATTCTTCATCTGAACGATGCTGTTCTTTTACATGGAATTCTTCTTGAGGAGGAGAATACTCAC
>JASMKZ010000245.1:275-634 GCA_030748955.1 Fidelibacterota bacterium
ACCTCCTATTATCAACAAAGGTATAGAATTTGTTAAAATGCTAACTATTTCATTGTCTGAAAATGAATAAATAATTGGTCCAATAATTAATCCAAATAAAAATAATATATTATCAAATCTATTTTCATTATTAATAATACTGGGATTTTTAGATTCTAATTCGTATTCCCATCTACAAGAATTAGTACATGTACCCTGATTGGCATCACGATGGTTCATATAATTTGTAATTAAACATCGTCCAGAATAGGCAATACAAATAGCACCATGAACAAAGCTTTCTAAGTCAATATTAGGGACTTTATCACGAATCTCTTGAATTTCTTTTAGTCGAAGTTCACGCGGAAGGATGATGCGTT
>JASMKZ010000246.1 GCA_030748955.1 Fidelibacterota bacterium
TGGCGGAGCAAGCGTGGCTCTTGCTGAAACACTCGGAAGCATCGGCGGCGGGCTTCAGGTAGATTTAGACACACAATCAGTAGTTGGTATTGAGATTAATGCCAGCCATCTGAATCCAGTATCTAGTGGATGGGTTTACGGCAGGGCTGATGCCGTGAGAGTCGGTAAAAAGATTCAGGTTTGGGAAATAGTGATTAAAGATCAAAACCAAAGCATAGTTTGTAAAAGTAGGCTAACACTTGCTGTTATAAATAAAAGATAGATGTTATGATGGAAATTAGAATTTTGGATATAAAAAACTCATCCCTGTTCACACTACCTATTAATCTATTTCCACTCAATCCGAAAATTTCCAATCCTATCAAGACATCACATTACTTGCATCAAGCCCCACATTCGTGGGGTTTTTTGTTTTTGGGATGATGGGTAGATTTAGGTGATAAAAGAGGAGATATCCATGAAAAGATTAAAGATGTTTGTGATGCCTGCATTGTGTTTTTTGATAATTATTGGTGGTTGTTCAACTTCACTTGATGTCCCATCTAATATTAGTAATGTTGTAAATAAATATTATGATGGTTATTTAGCAAATGACTCAAGTATGATTGCGTCAGTTCTATCAATTGATTATG
>JASMKZ010000247.1 GCA_030748955.1 Fidelibacterota bacterium
TTACAAATCAGGTGTTGGCACAAATTGCACTTTGGGAAGGAAAAGTGGAAGAAGGTGTACAGGTGCTACCTCTTGAGTTAGACGAAGAAGTAGCAAGACTGCATTTAGACCATTTGGGTGTTCACCTCACCGAAATGACAAATCACCAATCTAATTACCTGGGTATTTCAAAGCAAGGTCCGTTCAAACCAAAAGGATATAGATATTAATATCAGCGAAGTTTGAACAGAAAGAGAAAAATAATACATAAAAAAAGAGTAGTTTCTACTCTTTTTTTATTTCTGGCACTTTTCCATTTGGGATGTGAATTTGAATCTCCAAATAAATGGGAGACTCCAACTTGGTATCTTCCTTTATCTTTCCCATTAATCAACACGGAGTACAGTTTTTCCGTCATAGTAGATAGCAGTATGCTGTTTTCAGATTCCGTCAGCAATATGATTCAAATTGTTTTTGGAGATTCATTGCCTGCAAATGGAATTCCCGATGAGACATTTAATATTGATATGTCCACAGGCGGATTGGATGCTCCCGATATAGGCATGAGTGATATTTCTTTGGAAGTGAAGGGGGACATTTCCATTGATCTTACTCCCGCTCCGGAAATACCCAATCCGGTATTTGATGCACTC
>JASMKZ010000248.1 GCA_030748955.1 Fidelibacterota bacterium
GGTGTTAGAACCATAATTGCACACTTCTAACCCTGAGATTGAGCAGTTAATCGTTAGATTTGACAGGGCAAAAAGTTTCTTGATTATTTGGCACAATAATCTCACTAGTTTATAATTAAAATATTTTTAATAGTTAAATTTTTTTCAATTTTTTTTTCAATTTTGAAAGTATCTGCAAAATACATTAATAAACCAAAAATTAATGTAGTCCATGCTATTATTTTTAGATTTCTAAATGAATCTATTATGCCTGTTGAATAAAAAATATACCCAATCAAGATCAGTGGAATTGAACCAATCAAAAGTAAATTGAATAATTTTTTATCATTTGTAATGTTCAATAATTCTTTTCTAAAATAAAATAGTATTGCGAGCAAAGATCCCAAATGTAAACCAACATCAAAAATTAAAGATTGATTTGAAAAATCAATAATTTTTGAAAATCATGAATCTTCAGGCTCAGAATCAACTTCTTTTTCTTCATCTTCATCAGATTCAGCAATTTTAGCCACCGAAACCAACTCTTCATCTTCAGCGATATTAATCAGTGTCACTCCCTGAGTATTTCTTCCAATGATTGAAACATCAGATGCCCTTGCTCTGACCAAAGTTCCTTTATTTGAAAT
>JASMKZ010000249.1 GCA_030748955.1 Fidelibacterota bacterium
ACAGTCATCACAGTCATCACCTGAATTGCCTTCTTCTACACAACCACAATCACTTTCCCAATGATCACCAAAACATTCGCCAGCACAATCCATATCAGCATTCTCACCATCACATACGTCGCATTCATCTATTATATTAGAATAACAGAAAATATCATCATTAATATCTGCATTATTTAATACCCAACCTAGAGGAACCGTTGCATCACAAAATTCACTACCACTACCACTACCTAAACCATCACCATCCGCATCAACCCAATAAGTTTGTATTGTAGCACTACCATTTGGAATTCCTGCACAGTCATCACAGTCATCACCTGAATTGCCTTCTTCTACACAACCACAATCACTTTCCCAGGCTGTGCCTCCCAAATCACCATTACAGTCTGGTACAACATTCAGATCTAGAATTACATTCATTCCCAAATTCATCCATGGAATGTCTTGGTCAGCCACAGCATCATAGTATGCACCAGAACCACCATTTGCTGAGGCATCAAAAATTTTAAAGCTTGGTATTTCACCTTCCTCCATATAGCCTGCTGTCCATGGTTCGTTTTCAAGCGATTCACCCATTACCGGTACATCACATACACCACCAGTACATAAAGTCCAATCCCAT
>JASMKZ010000024.1 GCA_030748955.1 Fidelibacterota bacterium
TGATAATCCTTTTACAATTGGAATTGAAGAGGAGTACATGCTATGCCATCCTGAGTCAGGTGACTTGATAAATAGAGCAAATGAAATTATGGATAGTATTGGTAACGAATTGCAATCTCGATATAGCTATGAACTATTACTTTCGGAAATAGAAATAAATACTTCAGTTTGTCAAACAGTATCAGAAGCAATGGAAGAAATCACTTTTTTGCGTGAGAATACTAAGAAAATAGGTGAATCTTGCGGCTTTCGATTAGGGATAAGCGGCACTCACCCTACGGCTATTTGTAGAGATCAAACTTTTGTTGATAATGAATCCTACCAATGGGTTTCAAGTCAATTAGGTTACTATGCCCAGAGGAATATTACATTTGCAAACCATGTCCATGTCGCTGTGAATGGTGAAGAATGTGCTATGCATGTGGCTAATGCTTTAAGAAGGTGGATTGCACCCTTATTAGCATTAAGTACTAATTCACCCTTTTTTGAAGGAGAATTGACTGGATTGCGATCTTCAAGGACCTTTCAATTCAGCGTGTTTCCCAGGACGAATATTCCAGACCATTTTAATAATTTTAATGAGTATAAAAGTATAATTAATAAATATTTAGAATCAAATACAATTGAAAAACCTCGACAAATATGGTGGAAAATCAGGCCTCATATTGAATTTGGTACAATAGAGTTTAGAATATGTGATGCTCAGAGATCGCTTCGCAATATAGAGATGTTAGCAGCATTATCTCAAGCATTAGTTTATAGAGCGGTAGAAGACTATAACAATGGTAGCCTGGTTGAATCATTTAATTTAGAATTTCTCAATGATGGGCTATGGAAAGCTGCGAGATTTCCCCTTGATACTAAAATGATAGATCCTGCAAATAATAAAGTTTGCACATTATTAGAGCAAATTGAGCAGATGATGGATTATGTTCATGATTCATTACAATATTTTGATAACACGCATATTATAAAAACAGTTCATCACATTTGCAATAATGGTACCGAGGGGGATGACCAGATTAAGGTTTATTTAGAATCTGGAATTGAAGCATTAAAGCAATACTTGATGGACAATATAGAATTTAAAATTACTTAATTAGGAGAATAGTAAAATGTCAAGAAAGGTAGTGCATGTAGTTGGAACAGGGACAATTGGAGAACCACTAATTGGTCTTTTATGTGATTTTAAAGAAGATCTGGGTATTGATGAGGTCACTTTCCATAAGAACACTCCTCTCACAACGGATAGGTCAAAAGTAAAGAGTCTTATGAGTCGCGGGGCTAGGTTAACGACCCATGAAGAAAAGTTTGATGGATTTAATGCAATTGGATTAAAACCAGAATTTCAAACAGAAGAATCAATTGATAGAGCGTCAGTAGTAATAGATTGCACGCCCAAGGGTATTGGTCATTCAAATAAACATCAATATTACGAGAAATATCTTCATAATACTGAAGGTTTTGTAGCACAGGGTAGCGAATTTGAGTTTGGTAAAATGTACGCTCGAGGAATAAATGATGCCTCATTAGTGCATGGTGATGACAAATTTGTTCAAGTTGTATCATGCAATACTCACAATCTTTCTTCCATCGTACAGAATATAGCCTTAATTGACGGGGAAAATAATCTTATAGAAGGACGATTTAATTTAATACGAAGATCTAATGATGTCAGTCAATCAAATAACTTTGTTCCATCGCCACAAGTTGGAAAGCATCAAGATAATGAATTTGGAACGCATCATGCCCGAGATGCGGTATTACTTTTTAAGACATTAGATTTAAACCTTAATTTATTTTCATCTGCAATGATTGTAAATACTCAATATATGCACATTCTACATTTCCATTTAAAAGTTAAGGAACCAACAAATATTCAGAAAATAATTACGAGATTTGATGCTAATGATCTTATTGCAACTACTGATAAAGTAAATGCAAATGAGGTGTTTAGTTTTGGTAGAGATCATGGTCATTTTGGCAGAATATTAAATCAAACGGTAGTCTCAATTCCATCTTTAAGTGTGCGTAATGGAACGGAAATAACGGGATTTTGTTTTACTCCTCAAGATGGCAATTCTTTATTAAGTTCAATTGCAATTACGGAATGGTTTTTGTACCCCCATTCTTATGAAAGCAAAATTCAATGTTTGTCACCATTCTTTTTCGATGAAGTGTAGTATAAGAAAAGTAGTTTATTTTTAAGAGAATTATGATTCGAATATTAAAAAATAAACTGATAAATTACTGCAACGAACTGACAATTCCCTTACAGGAACTGTCTATATTAGTCTCCTTATCTGGCGGTGTCGATAGTATGGTATTAGTATCTCTATTGTTAGAACTGAGGAAAGAGTATGGCTTTAGCGTAACTCTAATGCATTTTAATCATAATGCTCATGTTAAAGCCAAAATATGTGAGGAATTTTGCAGGTCTTTTACTATAAATAATAATATTGAATATTTTAATAGAGATTTATTTATAAATCAGAAAGATAATTTTGAATCATCTTCGAGGGAAAAAAGATACGCTGAATTAAATATAATAGCAGATAAAATTAAAAGTCACTTAATATTTACTGCCCATCATCTTGATGATCAAATTGAAACCTTGTATATGAAAATGCTTGATAATTCTGATTGGATTTCTAAAATAGGGATTCGCGAAAAGTTAGGGAAAATAAGGCGGCCATTATTAACGGTGCGAAAAAAAGAAATAAAACAAATTGCAATTGATAACAGAATATCGTGGATGGAAGACCCCACTAATAATGATTTATCATTTCGAAGAAACCTAGTTCGAAAATCACTTTTACCAAAAGCAATTATATTAAATAATAAACTAGAAAATCAGTTGTTGGTAGAATCTCAAAATAGCAGGGTAAAGTTGAATTTACATCTTTCAGAATTCAACAAAAAGTGTAATGATTTAATTTTACAAAATTCTAAACAAATAATTGCTGCTAATATTAATGCAATAAAAAAAATGGATATTGAAAAGCTGAAAATATTTTTTTATTGGTGCTCCTCAAATTATTTCAACATTGACATACCAATAAAAACACGAAGATTCTGGATAGAATTAAGCAATTATTTGAATAATTCTCAGACTGGTTCAATATACATTTTAGGCCCTATTACGTTAATTTTAAATAGAGGTGAACTTCTTTTAATTTCAGATTATATGCATTTTTTAAAGGACCCTGAAAAAATAAAACTAACGCAGAATAAAAAATGGTATAATTCTATTTTTACAATAGTTAATGGCGATAATGCCGATTTATCTATAGATAAAAATCAATGTTTATTAGCAGAGGATTTAATGAATGATGGATTGTACCTTAGGCGCTGGAAAAATGGTGATAAAATATTATCTTCGAATTCTACTCAACATATATTATTAAGTAATTTATTTATAAATAAAAAAATATCAAAAATAGGTAAATTAATATGGCCTATTGTCGTTAATAAATTAGATGATATATTATGGGTTCCGGGATTAGCGCATGCTAAATTACCAGATGAATCATCCTTTTATAAAAGAAAGCTAATAGAGTGGATTCCAGCATTATAATACCAGAAGGATATCCCTTTGCCGGCATTGAATTGGAAGAAATAATTTCTCCTAATTTAGTTCAAAAAAGAGTAGGAGAAATTGGCAAGGAAATATCTGAATTGTATCAAGATAAAGTGCCTATAATTATAGGAGTTTTAAATGGTGCTTTTTTATTTATGGCTGATTTAGTAAGACATCTTCATATTCAATTTGAAGTTGATTTTATAAAAATTGATTCTTATGGCAATAATACAAAAAGCTCTGGTACCGTCAGACTGCTAAAAGATATTAGTGCTGATATTACTGGAAGACATGTAATAGTAGTTGAAGATATTGTTGACACCGGCTTATCGTTAAAGTTTTTAAAACGTCGAATGGAGGAGGCAAGTCCTAAATCATTGCGATTTGCGACATTTTTGTATAAGCCCGATGTAGCTTCGCCAGAAATAAAAATTGATTGGGCTGGTTTTAATATTGACAATCGCTTTGTAGTTGGTTATGGATTAGATCTAAAACAAATTTATCGTGGGTTGCCAGGAATATATGCAATAAATGAGGATGCTAAAAAATAGTGAAAAAAAATAATAAAAACGAAAAAGGTAAATATAATCCCAAAAATATATGGAAATCTATTGGAGGAAATTTATTAATCTGGATTTTAATAATTATAATGGCTGTAACAGCATTACAATTCTTCTCTACAGATTATAAGTCACAAACCATTGATTATACCCAATTCCAAGATTATATTGAACAAGATATAGTTGAATCTGGTCGAATTACTGGCAGAACTTTCAAAGGTACATTCAAGGAAGCAGTTACAATTGAAACAGGTAATTTAAATAAACCTAAACAAGTTACCCAATTTACTACGGTATTGCCGGAAGTTACGCTTGATATGACAAAAGTTTGGGATGAAAGAGGTGTCATATATAGATTTGAAGAACAGACTTTAGGATTATTCGATTATATAATTCAATTTTCCCCATGGTTATTAATAATATTCTTCTGGTTTTTCCTTATGAGGAAAATGCAGGGGGGAGGCGGTCAGAATGGAATATTTAATTTTGCCAAAAGTAGGGCAAAAATAATTTCTCCCGATAAACCTAAAACTTCCTTTAAAGAAGTTGCAGGATGTGATGAGGCTAAGGTTGAATTGCAGGAAATTGTAGAATTTTTAAAACATCCTGGAAAATATAAGAAGTTAGGGGCAAAAATACCAAAGGGGGCATTATTATTAGGTCCTCCTGGTACGGGAAAGACTCTGCTAGCTAAAGCAGTTTCTGGAGAAGCTAATGTACCATTTTTCACAATCAGTGGTGCTGAATTTGTTGAAATGTTTGTTGGTGTTGGAGCTTCAAGAGTTAGGGACTTGTTTGATCAAGCGAAGCGAAATGCTCCCAGTATTATTTTCATTGATGAAATAGACGCGGTAGGAAGGCATCGTGGCGCAGGGTTAGGTGGGGGGCATGATGAACGAGAGCAAACCCTCAATCAGATTCTAGTTGAAATGGATGGATTTGAAACTGATGACAGTGTAATACTTATTGCAGCTACAAATAGACCAGATGTTTTAGATAAAGCACTACTCCGTCCTGGTAGATTTGATAGACAAATTGTTGTTGATGTGCCGGGAGTTGACGGAAGGGAGGCTATATTAAAAATCCACTCAAAAAATATTCCTTTGGACAATACGGTCGATCTAAAGATTTTAGCTAAAGGAACGCCTGGATTGGTTGGCGCAGATTTAGAAAATCTATTAAATGAATCTGCCTTATTGGCTGCTCGGAAAAATAAGAAAAAAGTTTCCATGATTGATATTGAAGATGCCAAAGATAAGGTTATGATGGGAGTTGAACGAAAGAGCATGATCCTCACTCCTAAAGAAAAGGAAGTCACTGCATATCATGAAGCCGGGCATGCACTTGTAGCTTATCATACTGTTGGAGCAGATCCTGTACATAAAATTACTATTATTCCAAGAGGAATGGCGCTTGGGGTTACGGCCCAACTTCCAGAAGAAGAAAAGCATAACTACCAGAAAAATTATCTTCTAGGAAGATTAGATGTTTTAATGGGAGGTAGATGTGCTGAAAAATTAATATTTAATGATACATCAACAGGTGCTGGAAACGACATTGCCACAGCAACTGATATAAGTCGTAAAATGGTTTGTGAATGGGGGATGAGTGATAGAATTGGTCCATTAACGTTCGGTAAAAAATCTGAAGAAGTATTTTTAGGAAGGGAAATATCACATTCTAAGGATTATAGTGATGAAATTTCGCAAATCATAGATGAAGAAATTTCTATATTTGTAAAAACAGCGGAAGAAAATGCTGATACTATTCTTAAAACTAATATCGATGAGTTGAAAAATATAGCGAATGCCTTGCTTGAATATGAGGCAATAAGTGGTGATGAAATGCAAAAGGTAATAAATGGTGAAGCAATTGTAAGAATTGAGTCAAAAGAAAAAAAGAAAAGAGTTCGTCGCCGTAAAAAAGTTAAGGGTAATGTGTCTGAAAATAGTGACAGTACTCAGCCAATAATTACAAAACCAGCCACTTAGTTATGATTGAATTGCAGAAAAATACCATTAGAATAATGGGCATATTAAATTCAACTCCAGATTCGTTCTTTATGGAAAGTAGATTGATTGATAATAATTCTATTGATCTGCAAAAATATAACCATGCTGATATTATTGATGTAGGCTTTGAATCTTCAAGGCCTGGAGCAAATCCACTTTCAGAAAATGATGAGATGATTAGATTAGATAATTTTCTAACTCATGGTCCTAATTTTAAACAAACATTGTCTATTGACTCCTATAAACCCAAAGTAGCACAAATTGCTCTCGAAAATGGTTTTAATATGATTAATGATATTAAAGGTGGGGGAAAAGATGGAGAAATGCTTGAAATAGCCGCAATGTTTAAATGTCCTATAGTTCTTATGCATATGTTGGGAAATCCTGTTACGATGCAAATTAAACCATGTTATGATAATATTATGGATGAATTAAAGCATTTCTTTGAGAAGAAAATAGAATTTGCAAAAAGTTTTGGAATTGAAGAAAGTCAAATTATAATTGACCCCGGCATTGGATTTGGAAAACGAATTATCCATAATGATACTATTATAAATAATTTGGGTGAATTGAAACAATTTGGAGTTCCTTTACTTATTGGCATATCTCGTAAATCATTTATAAGTATTAATGATGATTGTGTTGAAGACAGATTGCCTGCAACGTTAGGAGCAACAGCATTGGCAGTTAAAAATGGAGCAGATATTATCAGAGTTCATGATGTGGTTGAAAATTATAGAATGCTTTCTGTTGTATCCAGGATTATTCAGAGAAAAAATATTAAAGAAGAAATGGTGGCTAATGAAATTTGATCTACGAGAATTTAATGAGAAATTTAAACTCTCAAAATCCAAATACCAGGAAATGCGGAGGTATCTTTGACGAAAATGCTATACAGGATTCTATAACACACCTCCAAGAAAAAACAACTGAGCAAAAATTTTGGGAAGACAATAAATCTGCTCAAAATATTTTAAAGCAAATCAGCTCATATGAGAATGAATTGAAAATGTGGAAAGCGATGGATGAGCAATTTTTTGAAGTGGAGTCTTATATTGAGCTAATTGAAGAAGGGGAAGAGGTCGCTGAGGATGCCCAAGAGGCCTTAGATTCGTTTGGGAAGTATATTGAAAAGGTGCAGGTTCGAAAGCTTCTAAATGGTAGAGATGATCACCGGAATGCAATCCTAACAATTCATCCAGGTGCTGGCGGCACTGAATCTCAAGACTGGGCGAGCATGCTATTTCGTTTGTATTCACGGTGGTGCGAAAGGACTGGCTACAAAACCAAAATACTTGATTACCAAGATGGCGATGAAGCTGGCTTAAAAGATGCGAGCATTGAAGTATCAGGCGATTATGTGTATGGGAATATGAAGGCGGAAAGAGGTGTGCATCGCTTAGTAAGAATTTCCCCTTTCGACAGTAATTCCAAGCGCCATACTTCATTTGCATCCGTATTTATTTTCCCCCTTATTGATGATGATGTTGAAATAACTATTGATGATAAAGATATTAGAATTGATACTTATAGAGCCAGTGGTGCTGGGGGACAACATGTTAACAAAACAGATTCCGCGGTAAGAATCACGCATATTGAAAGCGGAATTGTGGTTCAGTGCCAAAATGAAAGAAGTCAGTTGAAAAATAAAAATACTGCTCTTAAAATGATGAAAGCAAGATTATACCAAAAGGAAATGGAAGCCATAGCCACTTCACAAGATCATCTATCGGCGGAAAAAAAGGAGATTGGATGGGGCAGTCAGATTCGTTCATATATTTTCCACCCCTACAATTTAGTTAAGGATCATAGGACGAAACACGAAACTTCAAATATCCAGGCGGTAATGGATGGAGATATTGATAATTTTATCAGAGCATATTTATTAGAGAAATTGGAAAAATAGATGGAAACAGAACAGAAGAATTTACAAGAAATAATAAAATATCGTTTAGAAAAGCTGGAGAAAATTAAAGATTCGGGAATTAATCCATATGCTTATAATTTCAACAAAAAAGATGCCATTGGATCATTAACTCAAAAAGGTGAAAGTGGAGTGGGGGAAAAAGTGATTACCGCAGGAAGAATGGTTTCTTTTAGAAAGATGGGAAAAGCCAGTTTTACCCATATTCAAGATGAGACTGGTAAAATGCAAATCTATTTGAAAAACGATTTACTGCCAGATACTATTTATGATAATATTGTCCGCAATCTTGATTTGGGTGATATTGTGGGATGTACTGGTGAGCTATTTATTACCAAAATGGGCGAGTTGTCTATAAAAGCAAGTAATATTCATCTTTTATCAAAAAATATTCGTCCTCTTCCTAATATGAAGGAAAAAGAGGGAGAATCTTTTAATGCATTTGAAGATAAAGAATTGCGATATCGCCATAGGCAACTAGACCTAATTGCAAACCCTGATATAAAAGATATTTTTAAAAAGAGAGCCAAAATTATTTCATCAATCAGAAAATATTTAGATGCGAATGGTTTTGTCGAAGTAGAAACGCCAGTACTTCAGCCTGTTTATGGTGGTGCTTCTGCGAGGCCATTTACGACATTTCATAATACTCTTGAAGAATCTCTATATTTAAGAATTGCTGATGAATTATACTTAAAGCGATTAATTATAGGTGGATTTGAGAAAGTTTATGAACTTGCAAAAAATTTTAGAAATGAAGGGATGGATAGAAACCATAATCCGGAGTACACGTCCTTGGAATTTTATCAAGCATATTCTGATATTTATGAGATGATGGATTTTACTGAGGATCTTTTTAAACAAATTTCTGATGAGACATTAAGTAACTCTCTGTTATTTGGTGGACATACGATTGATTTAAGGAAACCATTTCATAAAAATACCATGTTTAATCTCTTGGAAGAATATACTAATGAAGATTTATCAAAAATGGATGAAGATGATTTAACGACATTTGCAAAATCTAAGTCTTTAGATATTGCCAATGGAATGAACTATGGTCAAGTTTTAGATAAAATATTTGGAGAATTAGTGGAGCCTCACTTGATTGAGCCAATTTTTGTAACTGATTATCCAAAGGCTATTTCTCCACTTGCAAAAGAAGATCGTAATGGAAATGCTGACATTGTTGAAAGATTTGAATTATTCATCGCAGGAATGGAATTTGCAAATGCATTCAGTGAATTAAATGATCCTATTGAACAGAGAAATCGTTTAGAAGCCCAAGCCGAACTTCGAGACTCAGGAGATGAAGAGGCGCAAATTGTTGATGAAAATTTTCTTCAGGCAATGGAAATAGGGATGCCGCCTACAGGTGGGGTTGGTATTGGAGTTGATCGTCTTGTGATGTTGCTTACTCAACAGGAATCTATCAAGGATGTCATATTATTTCCTGCTATGCGGCATGAAGCCAAATGAATCTTACCACCCGGATTGCCCTCCGGCATCTCCTCTCAAGCCATAACTTCGGTTTTATTTCTTTTTCCACAATTTTAAGCATTATCGGCTTGATGCTTGGAATATCATCTCTAATTATTATTTCATGTATATCAGATGGATTTAATGACGTTATTAATAATAAATTATCTGGAATAGACGGACACATTAGAATTCAAAGTTATCTATCTGATGAGATTAAAGATGAGAAAATTCATGAATTGGATTCTATCATCATCCAAAAAGTCCATCCTCAATTAAAAAATACAGCACCCTATATTGAGAAGCATGCAATTATCAGAAAAGGATCTCATTCTGAAGGTATAATTTTGTATGGTATACCAGAAAAAGCTCTAAATAGTATTTTCCAATTAAACGAATTTACTACAACAGAGTCAAAATTTGATAAGAATAATAGCATTATAGTAGGAAATAAATTGGCTGAATTAATGGAAATTTCTAAAGAAGATCATATTATTATTTTAAATCCTGAGGAGATTATTTCAAAACAATTATACAATGCAGAAATACTTAAAGTTGCCAATACGTTTCAAACTGATTTTCCTGAGTATGATAAATTGCTGGCTTTTATTCCACTTGAAAAAGCGAAGAGTATTTTTGAGATGAAATCCAAAATGACAGGATTAATTTTAAATGTTAACAATCCAGATGAAGTTGAGAATGCCGATATCTTAATAGCCGAAGCCTTAGGTGTAATGCCATATATAACAACAACGTGGAAAGAAAGGCATGCAAGTTTATTAGATTGGCTAAGTGTTTATGACATCCCAATAAAGTTAATAATGTTCTTTATTACTGCTGTAGGAATATTCAACATTGGTGCATCACTATGGATGATTATCATCGAAAAAACTAGAGAATTCGGCATACTTCAATCAATGGGATTGACAATACCCCAAGTGAAACAAATTATAATCAAAGAGGGAGCAATAATTGGATTATCTGGCAGTATTTTAGGTGTGATTATGAGCCTCTGTGTTTTATACCTTGAATCTGTTTATCATATTATTAAATTGCCTAATGATGTTTATTTTATGGACTATTTACCAGTTAAAATATCTTCGGTTTATTTTTTATTTTATCCAATTATTACTCTACTAATAACAATTGGATTTTCATATATTCCTGCAAAATATTTCTCTAAAATATCTCCATCAGAAGCACTTCGATATGAGTAGAATCAAGTTTATAATTAAATTTATAGCGAGTAAGCAAAATACAGGAACATATAATTGGAATTTATTATTTCCATTTGCTGGCGTTGTCATTGGCTGTTTGACTGTCTCCCTAACGCTATCAGTTATGGAAGGAATGGAATATGCCATATTCACAAAATTAGAACATATTTCATTTCCAGGAAAATTAATGAATGTTATTTCTACAAATGAAAATGAATTGGGCAGTTTTCTTCAAACAAATAATATTCAATCTCAAAGAGGAATTGAAGATCAATTAATTATAATGAAAGACAGCGAATTCAGGTTTGTTTCGATTCACGGAATTGAAGATTTTAATGATTTTAAACATAAAGTATTATTACCTGATTTAGTTGAAATGGATAGTTCAACTGGAAATTCTAATTTATATATTGGAAGATCTCTTGCTGTAAGATTAGATTTATCATTGGGAGATGTGGTCTTGCTTGCTCACCCAGAAAGAATTAATATATTCACTGGATTACCTAATAGGAAACAAATGATTATAGGAGGAATTTTCGATGTGGAAATATTAGACTATAATCAGAAACATGTTTTCTGTCATTATGATCTATTAAGTGATTTTCTTCCGGAAAAACAAAATATCCTCTACTTAGACGAACCATTAGATAGTCAATTAATTTCCAACATAAAGACGTTGTTCCCAAAACTTAGATATATGTATTGGGAGAAAAATCATGAATCTTTTATTTCGGCCATGAAGTTAGAAAAGTACACCTATTCAATAATTGGATTCCTGATAGTAGGTATAGCAGGATTTACCCTTATGAGTATGATGAGCTTGTCCGTAATGCAGAAAATACCACAAATCGGTATATTACGCGCCATTGGTATGAGCTCTAGCGATATTAAGTATATATTTATTTTTCAAGCAATCACAACTGCAATTATTAGTAGTACAATTGGCATTTTATTGTCATTGGCATTTATTCAACTTGACAATTATTTTAACTTGATGGATGTATTTTTCCCCGGAGGATTATTCTTTGATTTCCCTTTAATATTGAAAAATAGCTATATTGTATTAATATTTATAGTGTCGCTAATACTGTTGATAATGGCAGGTTTATACCCTTCAATAAAAGCATCCAACATTGATCCCGTTAAAGCCATAGGATTTAGAAGATAATGTCCATCCTTGAAGCGCAAAATATTTCTAAAATATACCATAAAGCAGGGGGAGCAATTCCAGTCTTAAATAATCTCCATATAGCTGTAGAAAGAGGTGAGATTCTTGTTTTAATGGGTCCATCGGGTTCTGGTAAATCGACCCTGCTTAATATATTAGGTACTTTGGACTCAGATTTTTCAGGAAGTCTAATAATAGATGAATTATACCTTTCAAATACTGTAGATATCACTAGTATACGTAGGCAGAAATTGGGATTTATTTTTCAATTCCATCATCTTCTTCCAGAATTTACGATACTTGAGAATTTATTAATACCACAAATGATCACTGAAAATTATTCAAATGTTCCACAAAATGCCGCTAAAGAGATGCTTAAACTTATTGGCTTAGAGGAAAGGGCAAACCATTATCCAAATGAAATTTCAGGAGGAGAAAGGCAGCGTGTCGCCGTAGTAAGGGCAATGATTAATACCCCATCTGTAATATTGGCTGATGAACCTACAGGAAATTTAGATAGAGATAACAGTCAAAAAATGTTAAAATTAATGGTTAAATTAAAGGTGAAATATAAACAAACATTCATTATTGCTACCCATGATCAGTCTATCTTAGACATTGCTGATCGTGTATTGTATTTGAAGGATGGAAAAATAACAAAGGAAATATAAAGATAACTATGAAGGAAAACTTTTCAAAGGGAGTGCAAAGGGTACTAAAATTTTCAAAAGAAGAAGCAGTACGATTAGGTCATAGCTATGTTGGTTCTGAGCATCTGCTTCTAGGAATTATAAAAGATAGCAGTGGAAAAGCAGCTAATATTCTCATTTCAATTGGATGTGATATTAATGAAATGAAGGTAATGGTTGAAGATATGGCTAAACCAAGTGGTGGCACAATGACGTTAGGACATCTCCCATTAACTAGACGGGCAGAACGAATATTACGAACAACTTTTAGCGAAGCTCAAAATTATAAAGAGGAAGTGGCAAATCAAATGCATCTTCTACTTGCCTTAGCAAGAGAAGATGAAGGTTTGGCTACTGAAGTTTTAAATGCATATACAGTAGATTATGAACTGTTAAGCACTCTAACATCCTCTTCCCCCGTTAAAAAGGAAAAAAAGACCCCTAAAAAATCACCAACACCCACACTTGATATATATAGCAGAGATATATCAAAAATGGCTTCAGATGGCAAATTAGACCCAGTCATTGGCAGAAAGGTTGAGGTGGAAAGGCTTGCGCAAATACTGTCAAGACGAAAGAAAAATAATCCTGTTTTAATTGGAGAGCCTGGTGTTGGTAAAACCGCAATCGTTGAAGGATTAGCTCTTCGTATTTATGAAAAAACCGTTCCACATATTTTATGGGGACAGCGCGTCATAGTATTGGATCTTGCAGGATTAATTGCTGGTACAAAATACAGAGGGCAATTTGAAGAACGTATGCGTACTATGATGCTAGAACTAGAAGCCTGTTCTGAAATAATTGTATTTATTGATGAATTGCACACTTTAGTTGGAGCTGGTGGAGCATCTGGTTCATTAGATGCTGCAAATATGTTCAAGCCTGCCTTGGCTCGAGGAGAAATACAAATAATTGGCGCCACTACTTTAAATGAATTTAGAAAATATATTGAGAAAGATGGTGCTTTAGAAAGAAGATTTCAAAAAGTTATGGTAAATCCGCCGTCATTAGATGAGGCTATTCAAATTCTGAATGGAATAAAGGAAAAATATGAAGAACATCACCAAGTTCAATTATCTGATAGTGCTATTCGAGCTTGCGTGGAATTAAGTGATCGATATATTTCTGATAAGTATCTACCAGATAAAGCTATTGATGTTATGGATGAGGTAGGTTCACATGTTCATATTAATAATATTCATGTACCTGACGAAATAGTTAAATTAGAAAAAAATATATCTTCACTGAGGAAGAAGAAGGAGTCTGTAATTGCTAAGCAAAAATTTGAGCAAGCGGCAGAAATGAGAGATAAAGAAAGAAGAATGATTGCCAAACTTAAAGTGGCGCAAGATAAATGGGATAGTTCGGACAAATCCTCTCGTCCAAAAGTAACTGAAGAAGATGTTGCAGATATTGTATCAATGGTGACAGGTATTCCTTTGGCAAAAGTTGCTGAATCTGAAACTGAAAAACTTCTACATATGAATGATGAGCTTAAGAAGAGTATCGTCGGACAAAATGATGCAATTGAAAAATTAACCTTGGCCACGCAGAGGGCAAGGGCTGGATTAAAAGACCCAAATAGACCTATTGGGTCATTTATGTTTCTCGGACCTACCGGAGTTGGAAAAACTGAATTAGCCAAGGTGCTTGCTGAATATTTATTTTCTAATAATGACTCTCTTATAAAAATAGATATGAGTGAATATGCAGAAAGATATAATGTCTCAAGGCTCATAGGCGCACCTCCAGGATATGTTGGATATGAAGAAGGCGGCCAACTCACAGAAAAAGTGCGAAGAAAGCCATACTCAGTTGTACTTTTTGACGAAATCGAAAAAGCACATAGAGATGTATACAATATATTATTGCAGATTTTAGACGAAGGGCGTATTACAGATAGTCTTGGAAGAGCTATTGATTTCCGTAATACAATTATTATTATGACTTCTAATGTCGGAACTAAATCCATTAGTTCTACTTCATTTGGTTTTAAAACTGAGAAAGAAGGTGTGCAGAATGATAATTATGCAGACATTATGTCGGAGGTTAAAAAATATTACATCCCAGAATTTCTTAATCGTATTGATGAAATTATTATATTTAATTCTCTACAAATGGAAGATCTACAAGCCATCATTGATATTCAATTGGCAGATCTTCGAGAGAACCTAGAAAAGAAAAATAATACCTTACGAGTTACCAAATCTGCTAAAGAGATTCTAATTAGAGATGGTTCACACAGAGAATGGGGTGCCCGACCTTTAAGAAGAATGATCCAAAATGAAATAGAAAATGAAATTTCAACCAAATTTCTTACTGGTGAGTTTTCGGAAAATGGTGTTATTACCGTTAAATCTAAAAATAAACAGTTAGAATTTTCCCAAGAGATTAAAAAGCAAAAAAAGACTGCCAAACGAAAAAAATCGTCAAAAGCAAGCGAACCGGCTGAAAACTAATACCACTGCCATTTAGGCACAAATTAATTGTTGGCATTATTATTGATATAATTTTGGCAGTAATTTGACAATCAATTTTATACAAAGGAGTTAGAAATGGCAAAGATTATTGGTATAGATTTAGGTACTACCAATTCATGTGTGGCTGTAATGGAAGGTGGAAGTCCAACTGTTATAACAAATAGCGAAGGTGGACGCACAACACCATCCGTAGTTGCTTTTACCAAAGATGGAGAAACATTAATTGGTCAGCCGGCAAAACGTCAAGCTGTAACAAATCCCGAAAATACAATTTCTTCATCAAAACGATTTATTGGCCGTATGCACGCTGAAGTTGGTACTGAAATTTCAGAAATGCCCTACAAAACTATCAAGGGAAAAAATGGTGAATTGAAGATATCTGCACAAGGCAAAGAATATGCTCCGCCTCAAATTAGCGCAATGGTTCTTCAAAAATTGAAGCAAACTGCTGAAGAATATTTAGGAGAAAAAGTAACTGAAGCAGTTATAACCGTTCCTGCATATTTTAATGATTCGCAAAGACAAGCAACGAAAGATGCAGGTGCAATTGCAGGATTGAATGTTCGTAGAATAATTAATGAGCCAACTGCAGCAGCCCTTGCATATGGTTTAGACAAACAAAAAGATGAGAAAATTGCGGTATTTGATTTTGGTGGTGGCACATTTGATATTTCTATCCTTGAGCTTGGTGATGGAGTATTCGAAGTAAAATCTACAAACGGAGATACACATCTTGGTGGAGACGATATTGATCAGGCATTGGTTGAATTTTTAATTGGTGAATTTAATAAGTCTGATGGCATAGATCTTGGCAAAGATCCAATGGCATTGCAGCGGTTAAGAGAAACTGCTGAAAAAGCTAAATGTGAACTAAGTTCATCAAAGCAAACGGAAATTAATTTACCTTTCATTACGGCAGATTCATCTGGTCCGCGACATTTGAATATCAGCCTTACACGTGCAAAATATGAGACCTTAATTGCAAAGTTAATAAATCGAACAATTAAACCATGTGAGAAGGCAATTAAAGATGCAGGATTGAAAGCGTCCGAAATTGATGAAGTAATATTGGTTGGTGGGTCAACTCGAATACCAATGGTTCAGAAAATTGTAAATGATATCTTCGACAAGGAGCCTAGTAAGGGCGTTAATCCAGACGAAGTTGTTGCTATTGGCGCTGCAATTCAGGGTGGAGTTATGGCTGGCGATGTAGATGACATTCTTTTATTAGATGTTACCCCGCTTTCATTGGGAATTGAGACCTTAGGTGGAGTCTCAACTGCATTAATTGAGTCAAATTCAACAATTCCAGCGAAGAAAAGTCAAATATTTTCTACTGCAGCTGATAGTCAGCCATCTGTAGAAATTCATGTTTTGCAAGGTGAAAGATCAATGGCGGTAGACAATAAGTCGCTTGGTCGATTCCATTTAGATGGCATTCCCCCTGCACCAAGAGGGATTCCTCAAATTGAAGTCACATTTGATATTGATGCTAATGGTATACTTAATGTATCTGCTTCCGATAAAGCTACAGGAAAAGAGCAGTCTATACGGATAGAAGCTTCAAGTGGTTTGTCAGACGATGAAATTGAAAAAATGAAAGTAGATGCTGAAAAACATGCCAAAGATGATGAAACAAAAAAAGAGTCAGTAAATACTCATAATACAGCAGATCAGTTGATCTATCAAACTGAAAGTCAAATGAAAGAAGCTGCTGATAAATTGTCTGATGACGATAAAAAGCCTATTGAAGATGCTGTTGAACAGTTGAAACAAGCAAATGGCAGCTCAGATGTTGACGCAATCAAGACAGCCATTGAAAGGCTAAACAAGGCATGGGAACCGGTAGCTCAGAAAATGTACCAGGCAGCCCAGCAGGAAGCACAAACACCGCCTAATGGTGCAGATGCCAATGCAGATGTAAATGAATCAAGCGAAGGCAGTACTAAGGAAGGTGATGTAGAGGACGCTGATTTTGAGGTTGTGGAAGAAGAAAAATAAGATACAGCATTTATTATGCTAAAAAAGGGGTGATATTTCACCCCTTTTTATTTTATGAAAGAATTTATAATAATTCTATTAATTTCCCCCATTATTTTCGAGGCGTAGCGCGGTCCGGTAGCGCACTGTGTTCGGGGCGCAGGGGTCGGAGGTTCGAAGCCTCTCCCTCGACATTTTTTACTTCAATCCATCACTGCCTATAATTATAGAATTTGATTTCTTTTGTTGTATTGTTTATCCTTATTAGCGCAGAACTATTCTGTTAGAAATAAAAAAATGTATATAAATAGTCTTAAATTATTATATGTATCTTTACCAGATTTTAAAACTCTAATAAAATAAATCTGTTAATATTGTGACAGAAATTATAAAAAATTCCATACACTATATATCAACGAGATTCCCCAGTGTTTTCTTAAAATATTTAAGAAAACAGCTCAAGGCCTCTGATTTAAAAAATTCTTCTTTATATGATATTACTAAAGTTGCACATTCCGCAACCACCTTAGATGAGCTTTATAAATCAATACATGATAATATCAGCAAATTGATGTATGCAGACAATATGTTTATTGCAATTCATAATGAGGAAGAGAATGTTATCAGCTTCCCGTATTATATTGATAAATTCGATGATTATGAAGGTACATCTGAAGAATTTAGTGCTTCTTCATTAACCTGTAATTGCATTCTTGAAGGAATCCCTATATTATTCACTAAAGAGGAACTTTTGGATTTTTCTAATGCAACATCATCAGATAATAAAGATGGAATAATACCTAAAGGAACTATCAGTGAGTATTGGCTGGCCTGCCCATTAATTATCGGCAAAAAGAAAATTGGAGCAATTGTAGTACAAAGCTATGAAAAAGAAAATAAGTTAACCTTAGAAGATCGAGATTTATTGAATTTTGTATCTGAACTGGTTGCCATGGTTATTCAACGGAAAACACTGGAAGCAGAACAGCTTGAATATCAGTCAAATCTAGAGACAAAAATAAGAGAGAGGACCAAAGAGCTCTTCTTTGCAAAAGAAAAAGCAGAAAGTGCTGCTCAGGCAAAATCTGAATTTCTCGCAAATATGAGTCATGAATTGCGAACACCATTAAATGCTATTATTGGATTTTGTGAAATATTAATCGAAGATGCAACAGAATTGAAACAGAAAGGTGTAGTTAGCGATTTAGGGAAAATTCATAAATCTGGAATTGACTTATTAGCGCTCATTAATGACATTCTGGATTTATCTAAAATTGAAGTAAAAAAAGTCGACTTGAATATTTCTACTTTTAACTTAAGCGATCTGATTGAATCTGTTGAAACTACACTTGAACCATATGCAAAAATTAATAATAATAAAATAAACATTAACTTGCCCAAAAAAGAGATTATTTTACGATCGGATGAACTAAAAATCAGGCAGATACTGTTTAATTTACTTACAAACGCATGTAAAAATTCTGAGAGCAAGCAGATTAATCTATTGGTAGCGCAGGAAGCAACAAAAGATGTCAATTTTCTTGTTTTTAAAGTAGAAGATTTCGGCGTTGGCATATCAAAAGATAAAATGAAGGAAATCTTTGAACCCTTTCATCATAGCGATGCTGTTGATAACAGTAAAATTAAAGGAACGGGCCTGGGGCTCGCTATATCAAAACGATATTCTGAGCTTCTTGGTGGACATATAGATGCAGAAAGTGAAGAAGGAATTGGCTCCACATTTACCGCTTATATAATGCAGGACTATCATCATGATAAGGATAAAACAGTAAGCCGTGTTGATGGTCAAAAAACTGAAGATACGCTATTCCCCGAAAAGGGTAAAATACTGGTTATTGATGATGACATTAACTTCTTAGATCTCGTAGACAGAAGATTGACAAAAGAAGGATATCTGGTTTTTACAGCCCATAATGGTCTAAATGGATTAGACAAAGCCAAAAAATTAGTGCCTGATATCATAATTCTAGATATAATCATGCCCGACATTGATGGATGGACTGTTTATCAAAAAATAAAAAAAATTCCACTGCTTTCACAGATTCCTATTATCATTGTAACGATTGGTGATTATGAGAAAATGGCAAAGGACTTTGGTGTTGTGGACTTTTTATCCAAGCCAATTGTCTGGAATAACCTTCATCAAATTTTAGAAAAATATAAATTAGTAAGTAAAAGTAAGCATATTCTGGTTGTTGATGATGATTCATCAACACGAACTATTTTGAGAAAAATGCTTATAAAGGATGGGTGGAGAGTAGATGAAGCTGAAAATGGGAAAGTTGCCATAGAGAGAATGGGAATGCAAATACCTGAACTCATTCTCCTTGATTTGTTGATGCCTGTTATGGATGGATTTAAGTTCTTAAAAGAAATTAAAAAAATGGATGCCTGGCTTAAAATACCCATTATTGTTATAACCTCTAAAGATTTGACAGTTGACGATTATTCGTTCTTAACTGATAACGTTGATAAAGTCATTCAGAAAGGCAAATACAACCGTCAAGAGATAATTGATCAGATTGATACATCTATAAAAGAAAGTAAACTTAAAATGTATTTAGAGGAGGATTAATATGAATGTTTTGCTTATTGAAGACAATGAACTGAATCGTGATATGCTTAAACGTCGATTAGAACGTAAAGAATTTACAGTATCATGCGCTGAAGATGGCCAGAGTGGCATAGATATGGCTAAAAACAAAATGCCTGACATAATACTATTAGATCTGAGCCTGCCTGTCATAGATGGCTGGAATGTTGCCAGGAAGTTGAAGGCAGATGTTAATACAAAAGATATTCCAATTATTGCCCTCACCGCACATGCTATGAAAGGAGATCGTGAAAAAGCTCTGGATGCCGGGTGTGACGACTATGATACAAAGCCTGTTAATCTGGAAGGTCTACTAGATAAAATGTATAAACTCACTGTCTGATATAGAAGATATAAATGACTGAAAATAAAAGTAGATTAGATAATGTAAACGAAACTGCATCAGAGCATCAGTATCATCAGGTCATTTTAAAAAATATAAAACATGACCTTATTAATCCAATAAACGCCATGATAGGATATTCTGAATTAATACTGGACACGTTAGATGAAGTAGGGGGCAGAGCGCTTAAAAGGGACATACAGAGTATCTATCACTCCTCAACTGCAATACTTGCTATTATTCAAGAATTATTTTCGGATAAAACAAAAACTAGCAATGATATTGGCTCTGTCATCCTTAATGAAGATTTACATTATTCTATTCGGACGCCGCTGTCAAACATTGTTGGTCTGTCAGAATTAATTTTAGAGGATACAGCAACTGTTACTGATTTAGATTTACAGGATATTCAAGATAGTGTGAGTAAAATAAATCAGGCCGGAAAAAGACTTCTAAGACTAATAAATGATTTAAGCAAATACTCAGATTTATCCAATAGTGATTTAATGGAAAGTTATTATACTGATTTATATTTAAAAGAATCCTCTATTAGAAATTTTCAATTTAATACAGAAGTTAAAATACCTGACAAAATAGGAACTATCCTGATTGTGGATGACGAATTGGCAAATCTTGATATAATTGATAAAATTCTACAACAGTCCAATCATAAAACTTTTACTGCTGAAAGTGGGGAAGAAGCGCTTAAGATTCTGAAAAAAGAATCAGCTAAAATAGACCTTATACTGCTAGATTTGATTATGCCGGAAGTGAATGGTATGGACCTTCTGAAAACACTGAAAGATGATAATAATACCTATCATATTCCTGTCATAATGCTGTCTGCCCTTGATGAGATAGATACAATTGTAGAATGCATTTCTATGGGAGCAGATGATTTTCTTATAAAGCCTGTTAATAGAATATTATTACATGCCAGGTTGAATAATGCTCTAGAAAAAAAATATTTTCATGATAAAGAAATAAAATACCAGAAACAGATCAAAATAGAACAGGAGAAATCTGATAAACTGCTACTTAATATTTTGCCCGAAAGTATTGCTGAAAGATTAAAAAATGGTGAATCCCTTATTGCGGATGATTTTGAAGACTCAACCGTATTATTTGCAGATCTTGCAGGATTTACAAAATTATCTTCAACCATTTCAGCAACTGATGTAGTAATGCAGTTAAACAGCATATTTTCATTATTTGACGGCCTGCTTATCAAGTATTCATTGGAAAAAATTAAAACAATAGGTGATTGCTATATGCTAGCGGGAGGGTTGCCAAAGCCAGATAAGAATCATGCTTATTCTGTGGCAAGAATGGCACTGGAAATGCTTGATATAATCAAAGAGATTAATACTAAGACCAATCAATCATTAAAAGTAAGAATTGGAATAAATTCTGGACCAGTTGCTGCAGGAGTAATTGGAAAAGAAAAATTTATCTATGATTTGTGGGGAGACACCGTCAATGTTGCCAGTAGAATGGAAACCTTTGGATCAAATAGTAAAATTCATGTTTCAGCAAACACATATTTACAGCTAAAGGATTATTATAATTTTACCAAAAGAGATAAGATTAATATTCCTGGAAAAGGAACAATGCAGACGTACTTTTTAAATTCTCCTAAGTAATATCGAAACTAGTTATCAATATACTTAAAGCATAACATTAACTGTATTATATAATAGCTTAAATATCAGAGATTATGGCAGATACTTACTCGTTTAATAAAATAGAATCAAAATGGCAGGAGCAATGGAAAAAGTCTAAGATTCATTCCCCTGATTTATCTGACTCATTGAAAAAATATTATGCTCTTACTATGTTCAGCTATCCTTCTGGTGATAAGCTGCATATTGGTCATTGGTATAACTATGGACCTGCTGATACCTTTGCGCGATTCATGAAAATGAAAGGGTTTAATGTATTTCAGCCTCAAGGATTCGATGCATTCGGCCTTCCTGCTGAAAATTTTGCAATTCAGCATAAAATACATCCTGCTGAAAGTACAAAAAAGAACATTGCAACTATGAAAAAGCAATTAGATTCAATTGGAGCTTCATATGATTGGAGCAATGAATTAATAACTTGTGAGCCTGAATACTATAAGTGGACACAGTGGCTATTTTTAAAACTCTATGAAATGGGATTGGCTTATCAGAAGACAGCTCCAGTGAATTGGTGCCCAAGTTGCGGCACGGTATTGGCAAACGAGCAAGTAAAGGATGGGATTTGCGATAGATGCAAAGAGCCAGTTACTAAGAAGGAACTTACTCAATGGTTTTTTAAAATTACGGAATATGCAGAGGAATTGCTTGAAAAATTAGATGGTCTGGACTGGCCAGAAAAAACCAAGCACATGCAGAAGAATTGGATTGGAAAATCTGTAGGAGCTAATATTATTTTTAATATAAAAGGATTGGAGGATAACATTGAAGTTTTCACTACTAGATCGGATACCATTTATGGCGCAACATATTTAGTCCTCGCTCCAGAGCATCCATTACTAAATAGTATAGTCCTGCCTGAAAATATTGAGACCGTTAAATCATATATAGAATCTGCTAAAGTTAAAACTGAAATTGAACGCATGTCTGTAGATAGGAAGAAGACAGGCGTATTTACTGGATCCTATGCTGTGAACCCTATCAATAAGGCTGAGATCCCAATCTGGGTAGCCGATTATGTGGTGAGCAGTTATGGTACCGGGGCTATTATGGCAGTACCCTCAGGGGATGAACGAGATTTTGAATTTGCTAATAATTTTAATTTACCAATAATTGAAGTTGTTTCAAATGATGGTAAAGAGCATGGGAATGATGAATGCTTCAGTAGTTATGGAATATCAGTAAATTCAGGTGAATATTCTGGAAAATCAACAGAAGAGGTGCAAAAGCTCATTAATGCGAAATTAGATGAAATGGGTTGTGGGGGAGCTAAAATTCAGTACAAGCTACATGACTGGCTTATAAGCCGTCAACGCTATTGGGGAGCGCCAATTCCCATTGTTCACTGTTCAGTATGTGGCATCGTGCCTTTATCCATCGATGAACTTCCTGTCATTTTGCCGGAAGATGTTATATTGTCTTCCACTTATGGCGATGAACTTTCTCCTTTGGCAACATCTGATTCATATATAAATGTAAAATGTCCAAAATGCGGAGCAGATGCCAAGAGAGATGCAGATACCATGGATACCTTCGTTTGCTCATCTTGGTATTATCTACGTTACCCTAATGCTCATTATGAGAAAGGTCCATTTGACCCTGATAAGCTTAATTGGCTTCCAGTAGACTGCTATATTGGAGGCGCTGAACATGCCACCATGCACCTTTTATATGCCCGTTTTATTACCAAGGCTTTGAGGGATGGAGGATATCTCGATTTTGATGAACCTTTTACCAAGCTCTACCATCAGGGCACCATTACTAAAGATGGGGCTAAAATGTCCAAATCACGAGGCAATACGGTCTCTCCTGATGAATTTATAGAAAAGTATGGGTCAGACACGTTTCGAGCATATCTCATGTTTATGGGTCCATTTGATGAAGGTGGTGATTGGAATGACCAGGGCATTACGGGTATTGACCGTTTTTTGAAAAAAGTATGGCGTTTTTGTCAACTCCCAAATTCAGAAGAGGTGCCGCCTGAAAAGGATCTGCAGATGCTTCATCAGACAATACATGCCGTAAAAGATGATTTAAATGAAATGAAATTTAATACGGCTATCAGCCGTCTCATGGAATTTATTAATTATTTCTCAAGTCATGAAAGTACTGCCGTAGATATTAAATTGAACCTCATTAAAATGATTGCCCCTCTAACACCTCATATCGCAGAAGAATTATGGGAAATAAATGGGGGAGAGAGCTCTATATTTTTAGAAAGCTATCCTGAATTTGATGCAGCCCTTGCCG
>JASMKZ010000250.1 GCA_030748955.1 Fidelibacterota bacterium
CGTCAAGCACCTGCAAGCCACTTAATTTAATCATTTTTTCAGCTAAATCATAAATTCGAACAGGTTCTCCCATATCCAAAACAAATACCTCTCCACCATTAGCAATCGCGCCAGCCTGAATAACTAATTCTACTGCTTCAGGTATGGTCATAAAATACCGAACTATATCAGGATGGGTTACTGTTACTGGCCCCCCAGCTTTAATCTGTTTTTTAAATAAAGGGATTACCGAACCGCTTGAATCAAGAACATTACCAAAGCGCACCATAGTGAAACAAGTATTATGCGGAAGTTCAGCTAATGCCTGTAAAACCATTTCCGCAGCTCGCTTACTCGCACCCATATAATTGGTTGGCCTTACAGCCTTATCTGTTGAAATTAAAACAAAAGTTTCAACATTTGACGAAATTGCAGCCTCAGCTATAATCATTGTCCCTATTGTATTATTCATTATCCCTTGCGATTTATTGAACTCTACAAGGGGAACATGTTTATATGCTGCAGCATGGTAAATGGTTTGAGGCTCATAATAATTTAAAATATTTAAAACTCTGTCCTTATCTGTAACTGATCCAATTACTGGAAAGATTTCTATTTTTGATAAATTTAAACTCCTTAATTCTTG
>JASMKZ010000251.1 GCA_030748955.1 Fidelibacterota bacterium
CCCTTATCACTATTACCACCATGGTGGCTAGCAGCCTCCTCAGTGGTTGTACTGTGATCGATAATAAAGATTTCATCAAAATGTCTTGATGAAAACACTATCTGTTCTAATTGTTGATTGTATGCAATCGCATTTGAGTGTAACCAGTCACCACCATTTGGGTTAGTAAAATTTCCAATATTAATATCAACAAGCTCCGGATGATCTGAGATAACACCATAATTTGGCAAACTTGAGTCCACATCTTGGATAAGATGATCCCAGAGATGCCACTCCCAAACGATGATACCACTATCAGGTACAACTGGCTGCACCTCAGCGATCATTAGAGGCCACATTTCATTTATGATATTTATCCTGCCATAATTTTGGGCCTCTTGAAGACTTTTCTTTTCCCAGGCCAATATTAGAATATTTCCATTAGGCAATACTTCAAAATCATGATGCGGATGAAAGTAATCACTATAAAACCTATAGCTCCATAGAATATTCCCATCCCAGTCCAATTTTTCAAAAATACCACCAACGGGGCCATGTGAATTCCCAAACGAATGATCTTGAGACCTTGATTGAACGATAATAGATCTGTCAGTATTTAAATGGGGTATCCCAATAACACCACCT
>JASMKZ010000252.1 GCA_030748955.1 Fidelibacterota bacterium
ATAGATCGAGAGGCCTTCATCATGTGTATTGATCCAACCATAATCAACGGGGTCTCTCTTATCTTTTGGAAGGTTCAAAAAAACATCCCTTGAGAATAAGACCGTATCATCTATATCGAAACCAACATTCAATATACCCGATCTTGAGAAAAGAGGAGCAATTGAAAGCACAATGATTAGAATGTGATCGAACAATCTGTTTTTATGCATGAGAATCCTATGATATTCTGTTAATGATATGGTATTAACTAAAGTTCCAATAGTCAGATTTTATAAGGAATAACCAATTATATCAAAACTAGAAATTTTGGTTTTATTCTATTCACTTTTTATCTTAAGGTTAGTTTTAAATCTACCCATCATCCTACAAACAAAAAACCCCACGAATGTAAATTAAGATGAATTAATTTTATATTATGTCCCAACAACAAAATTTAGAGCGTCAGCTAGCAGCAATTATGTTTACCGATATTGCGGGCTACACGGAGAGCATGTCAAATAATGAAAGTTTGGCAATGACAGCTTTAAAAAGGAAGCGCTCAATCATTCATCCCTTAATTGATCAAAATAATGGTGTATTTGTAAAAGAGATGGGAGATGGTACCCTATCCTATTTTAATTC
>JASMKZ010000253.1 GCA_030748955.1 Fidelibacterota bacterium
TTGGTATCGAAACACTTGGAGGTGTATGTACAAAACTAATTGAAAAGAATACAACTATTCCTACAAAGAAAAGTCAAGTATTCTCAACTGCTGATGATGGTCAAACAGCGGTTACTATTAGAGTAATGCAAGGTGAACGTGAAATGGCCGCTGATAATAAGTTATTAGGTAACTTTGACTTGGTAGGTATTGCATCTGCACCAAGAGGTGTGCCACAAATTGAAGTAACATTTGATATTGATGCTAATGGAATAGTAAGTGTTTCTGCAAAAGACAAAGGAACTGGAAAAGAACAAAAGATACAAATTCAAGCTTCTGGAGGTCTCAGTGATGAAGAAATTAAGAAAATGGTAAAAGATGCTGAGGCTAATAAAGAAGCAGATAAAAAGAAAAGGGAAACAGTTGATGCAAGAAATCAAGCAGATACGATCATTCATACAACAGAGAAAAACTTAAAAGAACATGGAAGTAAAATTTCAGATGTTGATAAAAAAGCTATAGAAACTGGAATTTCTGATTTAAGAAATGCTTTAAAAGGTACTGATATAGAAGATGTAAAGAAAAAAACTCAAGCTTTAGTTCAATCTTCTATGAAACTTGGAGAAGCAATATATAAAAGCCA
>JASMKZ010000254.1 GCA_030748955.1 Fidelibacterota bacterium
TTATTATTTATGAAAAAAGTCCATATCTAAAAAAAATACAAAAAAATAGAATAAAATTTAAAAATGTAAAATGGATAAATAATTTAAATAAAATTAATAAATTTACATCAATATTTATTGCAAATGAATTTTTTGATGCACTGCCCATCAAACAATTCATAAACAAAGATAATAATTGGTTTGAAAAATATATTATAAATAAAAATAAATCTTTGGAGTTTTTTGAAAAAAAAATAAAAACAAAATTAATTGAAAAATTAATAAAGCAAAAAATACCAAAAAATCAAAAATTTATTGAATATTCACCATTAGCAAATGAAAAATTAAGCATAATTTCAAAAATTATAAAAAAATATAATGGAGGTCTATTAATGATTGACTACGGATATAACGATAAAAAAATGTTTGATACATTACAAAGTGTTAAAAAACATAAAAAAAATATTCTTTTAGAAAATATTTATAAATCAGATATCACTCACCTAATTAATTTTGATTTTTTTAAACAAAAAATTATAAATTTAGAAATAGATTCTGTAAACTTAACCACACAAAGAGAATTTTTGTTAAAAATGGGAATATTAGAAAGAGCTGAAATAATTAGTAAAAACATGCCTTTC
>JASMKZ010000255.1 GCA_030748955.1 Fidelibacterota bacterium
CAAATGTTGTTTATAGCCTCTAGAAGCCAGTTCCTCCATTAAGAGAAAAGTCTGTCTCTCCCCTCCCCTAAAACCATCTGCTAAGTTGACATGACAAATTGAAGGGTCATTCATCAAAGTCAACTACTTCATAAACAGTTCCACAATAAGGGCATGGGGTTCTTTTGGTTTCCACTTCTAAAAATACCCTAGGATGACCATCCCAATCATCGTATTCCGGTAAAGGGCAAGATAAAGGTAATTTTTCTTTTGTGATCTGGATTAATTTTTCTTCATTTGTTGCCATAACTTTAACCATTCTATCAATAAAAAAAGCCCTGCACAGCAGGGCTTTTAATCTTATAAGACGCTCTAATAATTACATCATTCCGCCCATACCGCCCATACCGCCCATATCTGGCATAGGTGCAACTGGAGCATCGTCTTGAGGTGCGTCTGTTACCATAGCTTCTGTGGTTAACAGTAATCCTGTAACAGATGCAGCATTTTGTAATGCATATCGAGTTACTTTTGTTGGGTCAACAATACCCATTTCAACCATATCTCCATACTCATTAGTGGCTGCATTATATCCAAAATTACCTTTACCATTAGCGACTTCATTTAGTATCACTGATG
>JASMKZ010000256.1 GCA_030748955.1 Fidelibacterota bacterium
AAAAGAAATACACAAACTTATTAAAGAAGCCGAGAATATAGAATTTGACCTAAACCTACGATTATATGAGCTCTTAGAAGACATCTCCTACCTTGAAACTGCCTACAACCAAGTCCAAGAAAAAGCAGACAACTTAGAACCCGATATAGCAGCTAAATTCCTCAGTTATCCAATACCTAAAGCAATTGTAGAAGAGTGGGAGAAGCTAAAATTATAAATTGTAAATGGTAAATTATTAATTGTGAATGCTTAAAATTAAAAATTCCTTCATCTTCTAACTCCTATATCTCCACCCCTGCCCAATGAAATTTTATCTCTATGTAATCGAACTTGATAAATCGGTAGGGAAACTGGTAAAGTTCCGGAAGCCTAATCCGGAATTCTTATTGGGAAACCGCTGCTTTTATGTGGGGCAGTCTGCAAAGAAACCTGAAGTTCGGTTTCGCCAGCATAAGGAGGGCTATAAATCAAACAGCTTTGCTAAAAAATTTGGACTGAAGCTGGTTCCCGAATTCTATGAAAAGTATAATCCCATTCCCACCAGAAAGGATGCAGAAGAGTTGGAAGCATATGTAGCCAAGAAATTACGGGGGAAGAGGTATGGTGTGTGGTTTAAT
>JASMKZ010000257.1 GCA_030748955.1 Fidelibacterota bacterium
GTTATGATATTGCTGCAGACTGTGCTGGAACCTGTGGTGGTGATTCAGTTACTGACTGCTCTGGTACTTGCGTAGCAGGCTGGCTCATGGGCTATCTTGGTGATGGCTGGTGTGATGGATCAGATGCTCCTTGGGGTATTGATTTAACATGTTATGACTGTGATAACGGTGATTGCTCCGGTGATTGTGGTTGTGAGCTAGATATACCTGCTGGTGATTGCGACTGTGACGGAAATGTACTCGATGTCTGTGGTGAATGTGGTGGCGATGGCGTTGATGCAGATGAAGATGGCATTTGTGATGATGTGGATGATTGTGTAGGTGCCTATGATTTCTGTGGTGTCTGCAATGGTGATAATGTTTGTGATGATGCGCCTGCTGGATGCGATGAAGGAACTGTTGATGACTGCTCCGGTGATGGTGACTGCTGCTCAGAAAGCTGGATTGGTGATGGCTATTGTGATGGTGAAGACCAGGCATATGGCTGTGACCTGACCTGCTATGAAGGTGAAACTGAATGCGGTGGTGGTGATCCGAATGAAGGTCTCTGCTATGATGATGTAGACTTCAACTTTGATCTTGATGGAGACGGTTATGTAGATAGCGAATCCATTT
>JASMKZ010000258.1 GCA_030748955.1 Fidelibacterota bacterium
AAATTGAAGCAATGGTTTCGGTGCCGGGTTGGATAATTGCAGGACTATTGGGGGGTGCAATTCCTGTATTATTTTTCCGAAACGCATAAGTTCCGGTTAGGAATGAATACCGTGTTGGGGTACAGGTGGAAGCGGAACAATATCCACTGGTAAATTTTAGACCGCCTTCTGCTAGTTTATCGATGTTTGGAGTCATAACATTTTCCGGCTTTGCACCATAAGCTCCTACATCACCAAAACCCAGGTCATCAGCCATAATAACAATGATGTTAGGTTTATTTATTTTTTCAGGTAACGCGCAGGACCAAAACAGGAACTGGAAAACAATAAATGAAAATAATGAGATATATCTACTCATATCCAAATCTACCCATCCTCCCACAAACAAAAAACCCCGCTAAGAGCGGGGTCTTTTGTTATGAAACGTTAGATCCTTTACAAGGGCACAGAAATATTAGTTTTGCATCATCTTTTGGCCAATTAATATCTGCCAGACGAGGTTAACTATTTGGCCAACACTCTACATTGCAGAACGGACTTGTCTTAAACATAGAGATGGTTACATTTAATCTTCCAATAAATCGGATAAACGTAATAGATCAAAAACTGAATGA
>JASMKZ010000259.1 GCA_030748955.1 Fidelibacterota bacterium
ATCTGCCTTGGGTTGGTAGAATCCAGATTACACAGCATAGCATTGGGAAACCTTCCCATTCGCATTCATGTGAATGGTTCCCGTGGAAAATCTTCCGTTACCCGCCTCATTGCTGCGGGACTTCGTGCAGGCGGACTGAAAACCTTAGCAAAAACTACCGGCACCTCTCCAAGAATAATAGATGAATTGGGGAAAGACCGCATAATCCACCGATTGCGTTCTGCATCCATAGGAGAACAGGTGCGTCTTTTAAGAAATTTTGCAAAGAAAAAACCAGATGCAATTGTTGTGGAATGCATGGCAGTCCAACCTCAGTATCAATGGATTGCAGAGCAGAAAATGGTTTGCTCAACCATCTCTGTAATTACCAATGTACGCCCTGATCATTTAGATGAAATGGGACTTACCCTGAAAGAAAACGCCCTTAGTCTATCAAATACTATCCCTTATAATGGAGAGGTAGTCACCAGCGAAAGAGATTTAGCACCTGTATTGGAAACTGTGGCACAAAAGCGAAATTCTGAATTATCAATTGTTGGTTCTGAATTGGTAAGTCCTGAATATATGGGGCGTTTTCCTTACCTTGAGCATAAAGACAATGTAGCACTGGCATT
>JASMKZ010000025.1 GCA_030748955.1 Fidelibacterota bacterium
CTGCTTTAAGGGAAGAAGAAATAAACGACAAGGCGATGGCAAATTTCCATGCAAATACAGCTATATATTATGATGAAAACAACATATTAGCATCGGTTTCAGTTATTGTTATTTCAACATTGTGGGACATATCGTATGAATTATCTGAAACTCAGAAAATATTTAATGCGAGAAATATGATGATTGAAACAAAGAGACTATTAAATAAATACCCAGATGATATTTTCTGTCAAACAATATATGCTTTTTTGCAAGGCATAAAAAATAATATTTTAAATGCTGAAGAGGAAGAGTACCAAGAGCCCTTGGATAGAATGTTAAAGGTACATCAAAAACTAAAGGATAACAACTTTGTTTATAATCATCCAACAGAGAAAATGGCAGCTGCATTTATATTTAATATGGTACCACAATTATATGCTCGTATTGGAAAAGGAAATCAAGGGGTAAAATTTGTTAAAGACAACAAACACAACTTTTGTTCAGATGGCACATACAATTGTTTAAATTCTCAAATCTTAACACAAATTGGTAATGGATTTTATCATAATTTTGAATATGAAGACGCACTTGTAATTATTAATATCATTCTTGCTCAAAGTGAAGAAGATCTTTTATCTGTTGGAAGTACAATAAATGCTAAAAAACTACCCTACTATAGATCCGGAATGATTCATATGAAATGGGGCGATTATGATAAGGCTATAGATGGGTTTACTGAGGCACTGAAATTATCACTTGAAAATGAAAATAACAATCAATGGTGGAATGCACATTATTATAGAAGATTGGGACTGGTTTATTATTTAAAGGGTGATTATATAAATGCATCAAAAAAATATTTGGAAGCATACAAACTTAGTACACCGGTTAAAGATGATAATATAATAGAAACCATTAAAGTTCTCTGTTCTCATGGCTATGTAGAAGAATTATTGGGAAATCATGAATTAGCAAAAGAGAAAATGGATGAATGTGCAAACTGGGCATCTGATAATTTCATAAAAAAATCAGATGATTATCCTGGCGATGTCGCATATCAAACTATCTGGCCTTTATATTTATATCATAAAAATATAAACCAGCTTGAAAAAGCATCTAAATATCTTACTATGGCCTATGACACCATAGGCAAAAAAGCAAAAGATAAATATCACACACACACAGAAAAAGATACCGACCCATATTTTTTCTACTGCCGCGATATCATTAAGGCCTATGAAAGTAGTTTGAATAAATAAGTAGAACTTGTAGCCAATTTCGGCAAATACCCCATCTAGTCTACCTTAATATTTATAAATTTATGTGATCTCTGTTAAAGAATTGTTTTCTATTCTTTTCTATGTTTGAAAAGAATAACGAAAGGGAAAACAGATGACTTATCGATTAATGCCTCGAAAATGCAAAGAAATAAAATCTATTGTAGATGCAGAAACAAAAGAAGCCGCTATTTTATATTTTTCTGCTTTATATCATCTTTCAACGGAGGATCTGTTACTGATTTACAAGATTCGCTAGTCTCTCAAGATCACATTTACCAATATAACTATACCCAAAACGTCCACTATTCCATCGCTATTCATATCTGCTGTTGAAAACTTATCAAAACTGGGATAATATGTCTCAATGATGATATGGTTACCATCATCACAGTCATTTACAGCCTCAATACAATACCCATACACTTCATCCACCTCTGGGATGATATCTGTATATTCCAACTGGCGGGATGGTACAATGTCCATCCAGGCGTTGTTTTCACGCTCCCAGAGTTACAGGTCATGATAGATCTGTCACATTCATTCTGCGAAGGACGGCTGATAGCCATACCAAATAGTGAAAATATAATAAATCTGAAGAAATCAAAGCTTATTTCAATTCTACATCCTAATTCACCAATAATTGTAACAAGATATTACCTCACTTTCAGATAATGCTTTATTCTGCCTAAATTTGTTATTATGAAAAAAATGATGTCATTCGCGATAATCACGATAGTATTCATTTTGGGGATATGGTTTCCTGAAACCAAGCCTGAAATAAAAGGTAGGCAACCTGTACCCACTGAATTTGATATTAAAAAATCAAAACGGAAAGATTTTAAAAATCAACGTAAGGATTATATAAAAAATATGCACCGTGCTCATCCTGATGTGGATTGGGAAAAGATGGATGCAGAGTTTCGGAAAATTCGTACGGATAAAGTACGCGAAATCCGCCAAGATCTTTTTTATTCAGGAAATTTAAATCCTCAAAATAAACAAACTGAAAATATCAGCCGGGACCTCAGCGGCTACTGGCAGGAACGTGGCAGTAATAATTTAGCTGGGAGAATATTGACAGCGGATATTGACTGGGGGAACAATCTCATTTACTGTGCCTCTGATGGTGGAAATATTTGGCGGGGGAGTTTAAATGGTGAAGACTGGACCTCCCTAACCGATTATCTACAGATTAGGGGAATTCATTTTCTGCGTCTCATCGAATTTGAGGATACTCGGCGGCTCTTAATTGCCAATGGTGATAACCTTTATTATACAGATGATGAGGGAGTAACGCTACAGCTTAGTAATGGTCTTGATTTTCTATCAGGATGGGGTGGCAACTATTTAAAACGGGTAATAATGACTGAAGATAAAATAGTTTATCTTTTGGCTACAGAAGGAACTGGAAACTGGAATGCAGTGGGTACTATATATAAATCGACTGATCATGGGAGAAATTTTACAAAAATTCTAACTTTAGATACCAATGCAGGCATGTCCTCTAACCAGAGTTCTGATCACTATGATATATGGACTTCTCGATATTTTTCAGGGTACATCTACCTGCTTCATAATGATGAATTCTACCGAATAACAGATGCTGATGAGTTAGAATTTATTGCAAACATTCCCGTTTCTGTAAGTAATGAAAATATTTTGACTGGTGGCATGGGATCTAATTATCCCTTTTTCTATGCCCATGTTGGAGGTCGAATTTACCAATCCATGAATGGAGGAAATTCTTGGATAGACAGGGGTGAAAGGCCCCAATGGTATTTTAATTTACAAAATAGTTTTAATAGTAGTAATATCAATCGAGATCAAATTTTCTGGGGTGGTATGGAAGTTTTTAAAAGTACTAGTGGGGGAAGTTCCTGGAATCTAGTTAATAATTGGTGGGACTATTATGGCAATGAAGCCACTATGCTCCATGCTGATATTCCCGAGGTTCGTTTCTTTTTAGATCCAGAATATAATGAAGTGGCTCTTGTATCTACAGATGGAGGTTTATATTTTTCAAATGACAATTTAGAATCGGTTCAGAATATATCCATGAATGGATTAGGCGTCAGCCAGTATTATTCTACCTATACCAAACGCTCTTTCCCATATAATGTATATGCAGGCAGTCAAGATCAAGGATTTCAACGCAGTATTGCTCCAGGAGAAGGTGTATTTAATTTTATACAGTCTATAAGTGGAGACTATGGGCACTTATCATCCGGTGATGATGGTGAAACAATATGGTGTAATTATCCTGGATTTACTTTGTACTATGGCAATCCAGCAACTGGTGGAGGTAGCCAATCATTAGACTTCCCAGGTTCTGGCCATCTTTGGTTGGCACCACTTATTGAAGATCCATACAATCCCAATCAAGCATATCTGGCTGGAGGTGGTTTATCTGGAGGTAATCATCTATTCCATTTAACAGCAGGAAACGGATCTATTACTTATGAGGAAGAACCGTACAATTTTAACAGTACTGTCTCAGCTATGGGATATTCATCTATCGATCCAAGTAATCGATATGTTTTAACCTATTACGGCAGTTTCTATCATAGCAGTGATGATGGAAATAGTTGGCAGCTCTCTTCGGCTTTTGATGGACCAGATGCCCATTATTTCTACGGATCTACTATCTGGTCTTCACAGAGTACACTGGGTATGGTTATTGTTGGTGGTTCTGGTTATTCCAATCCTCCAGTATATATTAGCTATGATCATGGTGCTAGCTTTGCCCCCTTGAATGAGGGTTTACCAAATACATTGGTCTTTGAACTCGCAGGAACTCCTGATGATGCTTACTTTTTTGCAGCAACAGAAGTTGGGCCTTATGTATATATTGTTGAAGATGAAACGTGGACAGACTTAGCTGGTATATCAGCACCGGACCAAACCTACTGGTCGGTAGAATTTATTCCTGAACTGAATACTGCCCGTTTTGGAACATATGGCCGCGGTATCTGGGATTTTATAATGGATGACGAGTCCATTATTTCTGGTGATGTAAACCTGGATGAAATCGTAAATATTCAAGATCTGATTGTACTGGTAAACTTTGTATTGGGTATTGATAGTCCAAGTGAATCGCAGTTTAATGCGGGCAATATCAATGGCGATGGGATTCTCAATATATTGGATATCATTGCCATCGTAAATATTATTTTAGACAGTTAAAATTTCCTAAATACATATATAAATTATTTATTGTTGGGATTTAATAAATCCCTCTAAATTTATTATCTTAATTGGCCCGTTCGTCTAGTGGTTAGGACCCAGGGTTTTCATCTCTGTAACAGGAGTTCGATTCTCCTACGGGCTACAATTAATTGTTAATAGCCAGCAGCATATTACTGCTGGTGACATAAAACCTTCAGAAAACCTACTTTTCGCAATATAGATTCTGAAGGTTTTTTTGTTCCTATAAGTACAAAAAGCTCGGAAGGAGCCGAGCTTTTTGCTTTACTGGCAAACAACTAGGAGGAGGAGGAAAAAGATGTTTACCAGGTACTTCTAGTTTTATTTATCGCATTTGCTATATCCACAATCAGGGTCCATACAAATATCACACCCATTTTCGGTTTTCAAAGTTCTATTATTACATTCCTTGCAAATCCGGAACTCTTTACTACCTGAATTTCCTTCCTCTTTAGCATGAACTACTTTTTTTAGTTTACCATTATCTTCAATGGGCCTTGTATCGGGGGGTTCTACAACACCAACATCAAAGAAAAAACGTTCAATCACATCTGCAATCTCCGCATAAAAGGAATGATAATATTTACCCTCTTTATACGTTCCACCATTGGGATCAAAAATTCCCTGCAATTCTTCTAGAATAAACATTGGGTCATTTGATCTTCTAAAAATTGCAGATACCAACCGGGTGAGAACTACATATTCAGGAGCACGTGTTAAATCCTTGGAGTTGATAAAAATCTCAATTGGCCGGATAATATCAGCTTCTTTAACGTAGCTTAGCGTTATAAAAACTGAATTTTTCACAAAGGCTGATTTTAATTTATATACCTTTGCATCTACAACTTCAGGTCGCTGATTATTTTGCGCAATGGGAGTGGACGATATTGAGATCTTACTGTCATTAGTTTTAGATTTCTTTTTTTTGGAGATTTCTTCAATCTTTGTACTGGCTCCAAGTTTAATCATGTTACAATTTCCTCAAGTTCTGGGTTGATTAGTACTTCCTCTATGGCTACATCACTATTTTTCAAATAATGATAAACCGTAGTAAGGGTTCCATCTGGTAATTTTATTATTTCTTCTCCATTTGCAGTAATGATCTCATTCCCATCAACTGAAATTTTGAACTCATTTTCTTTTACTTTTTGAAATTCTGTGAGTTCGGTTTCTGTACTAAGAATTGGGAATCTGCTTCCATCTCTATATATAGTTACTCCTTTCAAATCTTTTTTCCAGGCTTTAAGATATATATCTGATATAACTTCAGGTTGTACATCTTCAGGGAGATTAATTGTAGATGATATACTATGATCAATATAGCGCTGAATTAACCCCTGGATTTCCACACGTTTATCGGGCTTGATATGATGTGCCGTACGCAAAAAATAATCTGGCAGAATATCTTCAATTTTATCGGCGGTTTCTACCTCATCTGTTAGTTCCATTTTGTCTATATAAGCCTGGACTGATGAATGGAATACTTTATAAAATTCATTTTTGCTAAATGATTCTGTTCGCCGTGTATAATATAATGCAAATATTGGTTCTACTCCTCCAGAAACACCAATATAGTTTTTTTCTCCAACTTGAATTCCTTTAACTATATTGGAAATGGACCCTGTTGGCGCAATCGACATTATGGCAATATTTCGAATTCCATTCTCACGAATAAGTAATTGCGTCTCTTTACTCAATGCTGCCTCAATAAATGGGCATTCCATATACTCTTCTTCTGAATAAATTGGAGAAGATCCTTTTTCCCCAGCAAGTGATGCCGACGCCTGAAATGCTGCATTAGTTATAAATTCCATAGTTTTAGTTATGATTGCTATTCCTTCGTCACTATCATAACCCAGTCCTAATTGGTTCAGCATATCTGCAATTCCCATTATACCTACGCCAAGGCGACGAGTTTCCCGTGCAGCTACTTTCTGTTTTTCAAGAGCATTCAAATCTTCATTCCATGTGACAACATTATCAAGGAATCGAATAAGAACCGCCGTAGATTCTGCCAATTGATCCCAATTAATTTTTGCTTTGGCTTCGTACCCATTCTCTATAAAACGAGATAAATTTAATGAGCCCAAATTACATGCGCCCCCATCTTCAAGAGGAACCTCAGCGCAGGGGTTTGTACAAATTATGGGTTTCCCAACGTAATTTGACGGAGAATATTTACTCATTGTGCTCCAAAATATTAACCCTGGTTCAGCAGTTTTATAATTTCCTTCAATAAACTGATCCCAAATATCTCGAGCTTTCACCATTCTTCTTATCTCTCCCGTTTGTTCACTGCTGAAATACAGCATGAAATCACCAGCCTGCCGAATAGCTAAATCAAACTCTTCATTATTTAATTCGATTGAAATATCTCCATAGACATCCCTTTTCAATTTATCATTGAATTTTGTTTTTGTAATGCTGACATTGTATCTTTGCTCTAACCAATTTTTCATCCGAGCAAATGTGGTAAAAGTATCCATCAATTCATAATTTGATATATTCTTTGAAGGAATATTAATTGAATAATGAACACCATCAACGTCTTGCGGTGCATTCTTCAGAATATTGTTTTTCTTTTTCTTATAAATCAGAAATTCGCCCTGATTATATTCTCGTTGTTCATCTACTGCTTGCATGAATTCATCACTGGCTTTTACAGATATATTGGCAAAACGTACTTGGGTGTTTTCCATAACCTGTTTTTTAATGGTTTCTAGCTCTTGGTTGTCAAACCGACCGGACCAATTACACTGATCTACAATTTGGTTTGTCACCCAATTAGGAACTTTTTTTACTTTTAGAAAATGTTCAATATCAGGATGTTTAACATCAATCGTAAGCATTAAAGCGCCCCTGCGCCCACTCTGACCAATCAAGCCGGTTGTAAGAGAATAAAGCTCCATAAATGATACAGCACCTGTTGAACTGTCTGCTGCATTATGAACTACTGAATCTTTTGGCCTCAGAGATGAAATATCTACTCCAATACCACCACCATAAGAATAGGTTCTAGCACATTCAAACGCTGCTTTATAAATGGAATCAATTTCATCTTTTTGAATTTTTGTAACAAAACAATTGGCCAAAGTTTTAAGACGATAAAGGTCACCTGCTCCCGCCAGTACTCGCCCACCAGGAATGAATCGACCTTCAAATAATTCTTCATAAAATTTAGTGGCCCATTTTTTCTGTTTTGCCTTAGTGCCTTCTACAGTGGCAAGAAATGAACTCAGCCTCTTAAAAACATCCTCAGGAGTTTCTTCAATTAATTCTGAATTTAAATCTTTAATAAAATATTTTTTCTTATATAGATTCTCTGCTAATACATTATCACCTAAATAATTATCATGTACCGGAATTTCATTTTTTGATTGTAATTCTGTTAATTTTCGATAAAGATCTCGATACGTTTTAACTCTGATTTTTCCTATGATATTCACCGTTTTACCTTGGTGCTTAAACATATCTTCAAAATGTTTATTTGACATAAACTTTCCTTAACAAATAAGTCGTTATTGCTATATTAATGGATATGAATTCAAAAATTCAATCCCTATTTGGGTTATCTCCTAAGAGGCAGAGTTGATAAGGCAGAACAAGTGCAACCATTTGGGTGTCACACTTTCCAGATTGGAGGCTGGATTTTTTTTGTTTTGTGTTTTGTTTCTCGTCGGATAAGAAATGCTACTAAACACAATATATGCCTATCTCTTGTAAAAAATATACCCTATATTGTATTCGTTGGCAAAATGAAATATTACAAAATTGAACATTATTTTATTATTATCAAGCTAATTGCCTACAAATCAATAAGATAAAATTAAGTCCATTTTTAATTCTGAATCAGTATATAATAAATAGAATATTATTTATATATTTTACCGTTCAATTAAATTATAATTTCGTAAATAATCACAAAAATTAAATTATGAAGAAGTACCTTGACCTTGTTTCACATGTATTAAAAAACGGTACTGTAAAAACCAATCGTACCGGCACTGACACTTTAATGGTTTTTGGATATCATTATAAGGTAAATCTGCAAAATGGATACCCACTAGTAACAACAAAAAAGGTGTATTTCAATTCAGTAATACGGGAATTACTCTGGTATTTGTCCGGTGAAACGCATATTCGTAATTTAAGACAACATACCAAAATCTGGGACGCCTGGACATCTGAAGAAAAAAACTGGGAAGTGGGTAAGATGTATGGATATCAGTGGGTGAATTGGGATAAATATAATCCGAAAAACAGCAATGGGGATATTCAACATACTCATATTAACCAAATTCAAAACGTCATTGAACTTATTAAATCAAATCCAAACTCCAGAAGAATGGTAGTAAGTGCGTGGAACCCTGCTGTATTGGATGAGATTGCTCTCCCAAGTTGTCATGCATTTTTTATTTTCAATGTGGCAAATGGCAAACTCAATTGTCATCTAACTCAACGAAGTGGAGATATTGCACTAGGCATTCCATTTAACTTGGCCTGTTATGCCACACTTACACAAATGATTGCAATGGAAACAGGATTAGAAGTGGGCGAATTTTCTCACTATATTAATGATGCCCATATATATGTGAATCATATTGAAGGCTTAGAGGAACAAATTACCCGGGAACCATTCCCATTGCCTTCTCTTGAAATTACAGATAAGCCTTTTTGGGATTTAAAATTTGAGGATTTCACTCTGAAAGATTATGAACACCATCCTGTTATTAAATTCCCCGTGGCTGTATAACTATGAAAATTCATCTTATTTGGGCACAGGATGAGAATGGCGGCATTGGTAAGGACGGGAATCTTCCCTGGCATATTTCTGAAGACCTGAAAAATTTTAAAAGACTTACTTCAGGTTCAACTATTTTAATGGGCCGACATACATGGGAATCTCTTCCAATTAAGCCTTTACCCAAAAGAAAAAATATTGTGTTAACCAGTCAAAATTTCGAGGATGTGGAATGTTTTTCATCGGTGGAAGAATGTATTGAAAAATTAGATGCTCAGGGAACATCAATCCTCTTTGTAATTGGAGGTTCTAAGGTATATCGCAATTTTGTTCACAGAGCTGATGAACTTCATATTACACTTGTAGATAGAAATACTGAGGGGATCGATACATATTTTCCAGTAACTATGCAAAAAATTAAGGGAGAATTTAAGAAAATTAGTGGAATTGATTTATGTGCTGATGCAACTTATTCTCATTGGGTAAGGAAATAGAATTTACCCTATAAAAACTAAATATGCTCCCGCCATTGCAATGAGTATGGCAATTACCCTGCGCTTTGTAAAAGGTTCATCGAGGAAAATATAGGCGAAGATTAGTATGAAAATAGTGGCAGTTTGATTGAGGATGCTGGCAGTGGATGCCTTTGTGAGACTCATGCCAATAATCCAGGATGACATTCCAAGATATGTAGAAAAAAAGGCGGCTATAAGAAGGTAGGGCCAGATTTTTTTATCTTTGAATGGAGAAATAAGATCGCTGCTGCGACTTTTATATATAAAGATTAAAAGTGGTATGATAAATCCAGGAATTAATCTGAAACCCGCGAACCATAACTGTTTCCCTACATCCCCCTGGAATTTATTTAATACCGGTTTCATTAATACAATGGCAAATGCCATCATAGCAATTGCAATAATACTAAGCATTATTCCATACTTCAGCCGTCCCCTATCTACCGGAATATGCTGAAGCTTTACCGAGGCAAATAATATTGCCCCAATAATGAGGCCCCCACCCAAAAACTGGATGGCTGAAAGTTGTTCCCCCAATAATAAATATGCAAACAAGATTACAAAAGGGCTATACACGGTGTCCACCAGGGCTGAAATTCCCGCACCGATAATATTCAAGGAATGAAGAAAAATAATATCTGCCAATCCCATGCCAATAATAGCACTTGCAATAAGCCGTGTATAATCTTCCCGCGTAATAACAAATCCGAGGTTTATCAAGGGTTCACCAATAATAATCAGGGTGATACCAATCAAAATGGCACCAAAGGTATTTTTAAATAGATTGAGTGCAACCGGATGAACTTTTTCCCCCACTTTCTTCATCATTACCACTGCCAGAGCCCAAAATATGGCACTGGAGAGAGACAATATTTCTCCAGCATATGGGAAAAAGGACAAATTCAATTAATTATATTCTGGGAAAAGGAGTTAGAAGTCTAGCCCCATAGTGAGGTACCATTGCTTTTTGGTAATTGTGCCCTTATGAGGATTATACTGCCATGCATAATCAAGCTGCCATGGCATGCCAAGAAAGATAAATCGGGGGCCAAATCCATAGGACATGAGCCAACCTGTTCTTCTCTGAATTTGGTCACATTTAGTTGATTCCCAATTACATTCATCCAAAAATTTGGGATATTCAGAGTCCCAGGTTGCTCCGAAATCAGTAAATAATACTCCATTTATTTGCCCCAAATATTTTAATGCAGGGAAATAATAAATTAGGAAGGGTAGACGTAATTCTAAATTTGCTAAAAATACATTTTGACCAAATCTATTAGAAATTTGTACACCACGTAATGGCATTACGTATTCCGAAAAATATAATTCTTCTACTGATGGTGCATTTTCTCCTCCATAAAATCTTTCACTATATCGGTCAGATGAAAACAACCAGGGTACGCCTCCCAATCTAAATTTCTGAGAGTCACTCCCCCAATTAGTCCCTGCAAAAAACCGACTCGCAAAACTAACACCATCAAACAGACGAAAATACTTTCTTCCATCCATAGTCACCGAATGAAATGTCAATGATTTCTCATTTATTCCCGGACTGGTTCTATACTTCAGAAAATAACGAAACCCTTCAACGGGATAGGTATAGGACCAAAGAGCATTATCCCAAGTATATTTTATGGATGGAATAAGTGTTGTAAATGAACTTATATGGCTTATTTCTTTATCATATTGCTGACTATAATCATTATATTCGTCGGGAGTTATCTTAGATTTGATAATGTGATTAAAATCTATCTCTCCATCAATCCGGCTAAACCGGGAAAAAGGTCTACTGGCACTAATGCTGCTCCCAATATTTTGATACAATAATGATTCATTACAACCATAATTGAGGCAATACTGATAGGCAAGGTGGTAAAATACAAAATTCCAATCTATTTTATAGGGAAGCAGACGGTATAATAGAAAATAATCTGACCGCTGAAGATCCACTACCATTTCAGTTCCCAATTGAAGTTTGTGATCGCCTAATATATCGCTGAACAGAAAGTATGCCATGCCCTGACCTCCATAGCGAGTGTCAACGGCATAATAAGCTTGTGCAAAATCTAAAGTGAAACGGGTTTTATAAAGATGGGTTCGAAATAATCCTGTGCTATCATAAACTGCAGAGGTATCCAATTCAACAATTTCAGAGAGAGCTAGACTTTCTTCCGTAGCATCAAATCCTGAAAAAATATAATTCTTATATTTATCAGAACTAAAAAATGATTTGCCTTTTCTTAATTCATCATTTCTCAGCAAGTCAGGCTCCTCATATTTGAGAGTCCACGCTGCAGGAGGAACTTGAATTTTCTCCGCAATTTTTTGAATGGGATTATCAAATGTGTATATATCATACCCTTTATTAAAAAACCCCGTAAATATTAATTGAGTATCATCTCCATTCCAGGAAAGCTGTGTAATTCCTGTGAGGACATTAGTAATAACTTGGGGATCCTGATGATAATTTGTGGATTGAATATCTGAATAGAGATAAATATTATTAATTCCACTTTCATCCGATATAAAAGCAAGATAATTACTATCATTTGAAATACAAGGATACATTTCATTGAAGGGAGTATCTGTAATTCTATTGATTAATCCGGAATCAATATTAAATTCATAAATATCAGTCTGATTAAATAGATGATTCTCCGGTTTATTTGCAACTCCTGTATCTAAAACATTACCTCTGTCTGATATAAATAAAATTGCTCTGCCATCAGGAAACCAGGATATTTGGTCATCCGTAAACCAATCCTTAGTGAGGTTGGTAAGCTTTTCAGAATCCAAATTAAAAAGGTAAATGTCACTAGATTTTCCATTATTCCCTATGAATGCAATTTCATTCGTTCCCGGTCTCCAGGCAGGTCTAAATATTCCTTCCATATTCAACCTGTATTTTATCTTTTTCCCTGATTGTAAATCAATTATAAAGAGGGCATCAGATTTCCCAGATTTTGCTGCAAAAGCGACTTTTTTACTATCTTCTGACCAAGTAATACCCGGTTTGAGAATATGTAATTCTTCGATTTCTGAATTTCGTTCTCCTTGAATAATTCTCTTGATAAATCTTCCATCTTCAGCTGAAATAAGATAGATAGCCATTGGTCCAGACTTATTGGAAATTATTGCAATTCGGCTGCCATCAGGTGAAATTGCCGGAGCCACATTATAGGTATTTTCAAGTTTTTCATGGTCGGTAAGCTGACGGGCGAAATTGGGAATATTTACCCGATTTGCTATATCAGGCCAATATTGTTCCTTTAAATATTGATGCCATTGCTCATTTAGTTTTTTTAAATCAACTCCTAATGCTCTTTTAAATCCGGTTTCAACTTTATTCGATTTTTTTAACTGATAAAAAATTTCCGCAATGGACTCTTCCCCCCATTTTTCTGTGATGAAATTCCATACTGATTGTCCACCCCTATATGCCATATAGCCTGTGAGTTGATGAATTTGTGGAAATTCTCCTCCATTTATTGCTAAATCCCTAATCCACATCTCTGAGTTTGTATCCCAACCGCTGGAAAGATACTCTGCCAATCCTTCATTCATCCACATAGGAATTTGTACCTTAATGGAATTTGCAACCATATTTTTAAGGCTTCCTCCATATACACAATCATTAACAAAGGCATGAACCAATTCATGATGAATAACATGCTTAAACTCTTGATTTGATGCATCAAATGGGATAACGATCCTATTTTTATATAACTCGGTTACACCACCAATACCTTCAAACATATAACTATCTATAACATTGGTTTGTTGAAAATCATTATGAGAATTATATACTATAATAGAGACCCTGCTTTTTAATTGCCAATTAAGTCTATCGGCAATTTTTAGATATGCCAATTCTGCTTCTTCCGCTGTAAATTCTGCGTGTGATCTACCATCTTCAGCATAGTAAATATCAAAATGTTTGGACTGAATAAAATTCCAGGTAAAATCATCATACTGGACGATATTCTGCCCAAATTGCCCAAAAGCAGTGGCTAATAATTGAAAATAAATTAAATATTTAACTTTTTTATACATATACTCTTAATATCACAATGAATTAATTTGTTCGTTTGACACCCTTTCAAAGATAACTTTTATTATAGAATAATCTAAAGGTGATTATCTATGCTTTTTTATTCTTTTATTTTTGAACTCAGGGATTTACCTTTCTAATTTTATACCGTGTTAAAGCTTCCTGTATATTTCGTTTCTGACAACCATTTCAAGATGGATGTAGATAGCTCTGAAAAGGAACGCCGTGGAAAGTTATATCATGTTTTTGACCAAATAAAATCTACCGGAGGCAGTCTTGTAATTGGAGGAGATTTTTTTGATTTTTGGTTCAATTATCAATATGTGATTCCCTCCGGATACGTTAATCTATTAGAACAACTTGATAATCTTCATCAATCTGGAATTTCTATTCACTTTGTCTTGGGAAATCATGATTATTGGGATTTTGGATATTTTAAGGAAAAGTTTGGCGCAAATGTCTACTCAAAAAATTTAGAATTTACTCAGAATAATATTCAGATTCAAGTTTGTCACGGAGACGGTTTATTAAAAAATGATCATGGGTACCGACTAATGAAAAAGATAATCCGCAGTTCCTTTTGCATTTGGCTGTTTAAATTATTTCACCCAGATTGGGGTTGTGCCCTGGCAAAAAAAGTTTCTAAAGCTAGTGGTGATTATCATCATCACGACTTAAAAGCCAATACCATAAGAACTGAATTAATTGATTATGCTCGCTCACAATGGAAGTTAGGTTACAATATTGTTCTACTGGGTCATTATCATCAAACGGGAATCGTCGAAGAAAATGAAAACACAGTTATTTTTATGGGGGACTGGTTGCGACATTTTACCGTTACACGCCTAGATGAAAATGGGTGGTGGCAGGGAAAATGGTGTGACATATAGATTTCCCTTGTTTCACCATTGAATAATGAGGGAAATTTTACTTCCAAATAGTATGAAAATCTTCTTTAAAATGGGCATTCGTAAACTTCTATTTTTCTTTACCGGAATAATTCTTATTTCTGGCTGTGCCAAACTCTCCCAATATGCTCTGGAAGATGTGGAAAAACAACGTCTCAAATCAAAAAATGGTGACGAAAAAGCGCTCCAATTACTAACGGAAATGTATAAAGATAATAATCAATCTTATGAGGTTAGATTGGCGGCGATTCGTGCACTTTCTGAAAGTCGTGATCCCAAAGTAATTCATGATATTCAGGGGTCAGTTCGAAGTGCGAGTCTTATTGAACTCGACTTAATGAAGGAAGCAATAAAAATTCTCATTGGCTTTCAAGATATAAGTTCAACCGATTCCCTGGTTGCCGCCCTTAATGCAACAGAGGAAAAAACCAATGAAATTAGAACAGATATTCTAAGTGCAATTGGAGAAAATGGAACAAAAGATGAAGTCTTTCTCCTTATTGAATTATACGATATGAGTAAGCGAAGTAATGCACGAATGAATAATTTGCTTACCACCACTTTGGGTGAAATTGGTGATGAAAAAGTAATTCCTATTTTAATGGAAATTGCCAAAAATAAACATTTACCAGTTAGTGTGCGTAGTAGAGCAGTAGATGTTTTATCTAAAAAACAAGCCCCAGAACTAGTTGATTTTTTTGTTGAGATGCTAGGTGACCCCGTATCTCGGGATAAGATCAATGAATTTGCATTTGATGTAATGGGAGAAATGCCCGAAGAACGAATGTTGATGGCACTTCTAGAAACCTACCAAGTTGGACGACATAAATATTTTAGTCTGCTTAATACCATTATTTCATCTCTAGATAATTTTGATAATCCAGAAATAAAATCTCTGTATCTGGAAATTGCACAAACCAGTGATTTCCCCAATAATATAAGGCTCAAAGCTTTTAAGGGATTAACACGTTTTTCTGATCCAGAGGTTGTAGATGGAATTGTGGAATTACTAAATGACCCCACAAATTATGTTTATTATAATGAAATTATTGAGATGCTCCATGAATTTGGTGTCTATGATGAGTATAGAGATAAACTCAGAATGGCTGCTTTTAAAGCCATGAAAAAAGAAGCCGGCTTTATCGGATTTGGAAATGATTAGACTCAAATTATCTATATTTATTCTTGCAGTTTCAATATTCCAATTCGGATGTGGTGGTAAAAAAAATGCTGACCCAGACCCTCAGATTGAAACACCAGTCCAAACAGAAATCACCAATATATTTACTGACAGTGTAACAGTTGTTCAATCAAATAAATTTTTTAAGTTGGAACAATCTATGGCAGATATTCAAAAAGAAGTTGAAATTCTTCGGAATAAAGTGATGAATTATGGGTATAATCCACCCGATTCGGATTACACCACACAATTGAAAGCACTCATTGACAATCCTCCACCTGCCCATAAAATATCGTTGGAAAATGGTTCCATTATTGAGGGTACTATTGAAAAAGATAACGTAGAATATCTTTTGGTAAATACAGAAGTGGGTTTATTGACATTAAATAAATCTGAAATATTAGGTATCGAAGATTTGATACTCCCCACACCCGAATTGGTTTTCATTGGCCACGGGCAAGAAGAAGCATTTGAATCGTTCAGATTGTTTAGTGGGAAGGTTATGAACCAAGGGAATCGGAGGGGAGATTTTGTAAGAGTAATTTATAGTTTATGGGGAGAAAATACCCAGCTTCTAGGTTCAGACTCCACATTTATCGAGGGCTCTCAAATTATTTACAAATCTGGCATTGTTACCGACTCAGTTTTAGAACCCAATCAATCTGCAAAATTCAATTTAAAGGTTGCTATACCAGATTCCATCTCTGTTACTTATGTCACCCGAGATGTCCGCTGGGAAATGTTTGATTAATAATTCAAAGGTTTACTTCTGTCTTTACCTTTAATTTTTCCCTATGGCAATCAAAGTATTTTTCTCTATTTTATTATTAATAATTGTTCAATCTTGCAGGCAGGAAAATCACGTTCGGACATACCGTCTCCCAAAACCTGAGAAGTCATCTCAAAAACAGAAAATAGAAACTCCAACATCTGGCTTTAGCTGGGAAAAACCTGAGAATTGGATACCATCTGCAGGATCAAATATGCGTTTGGCAAGTTTTGATGTGCCATTCTCTGATGCAAAGGGCGATTTGTCCCTCATTAAATTATCTGGAACGGGAGGAGACCTTGAATCCAATATAAATCGCTGGAGAGGTCAACTTGGCCTGGCTTCACAGTCACTTTCAGAAATGAAAAAAAATATAACTACTAAAGAAGGTAAGCTTGGGGAATATCAACTAATTAAACTATTTAATAACCAAAGTAATTCTGCATTTCTCTGTGCTATTATGCCCGTTGGGAGTCAAACCTTATTCGTAAAATTATCTGGTGGACTAACTGGAATTCAGGAATCAGAAACCGATTTTATATCTTTTTGTTCATCTATCGACTTTTTAGAATAATTTATTCTTTCCTCTATTAAATCTCTATGAACAAAATAGCTAATTTTTTTAAACATCCGAAAATCTTTGTCATCACTATAATTTGGATGATGGTTCTTGTTGTACTTGGTACAATTGAACAAAAACATTCTGGCTTATTTGCTGTTCAAGAAAGATACTTTTCATCGTGGGTCATTTGGTTTTCATTATTCCCCATGCCCGGAGGCCGCCTTACTTTAATTATCATGTTAATAAATTTGTCATTCTTCTTTTTTAACAAAAGTATATGGAAATTGAAAAAACTTGGGATTGTAATTTTACATCTTGGGGGCATTTTACTTTTAATTGGCGGAGGGCTAACCGCCATGTTTAGTTCTGAAGGGAATATGGTGATTGAAGAGGGCGATAAATCCAACCATATAGAAGATTATCATTATATGGAACTGGCAATTATTAATACATCTTCTGCAGAATTTGATGCGTATACAATTTTTGATCAACCACTATTGATAAAAAACAATATTTTAACCCATGAGAATTTAAATTTTGAAATCGAAATATTAAATTATCTGGAAAATTGTGAGCCAGATAAAAGAACTTCCTCTCCGGCAATCCAATATAAAGGTATGTTGAAAAATTTTATGCTGAAGGAATTAAAGCCCGAAAAGGAAGATAATTGGAACCGCCCTGGAATTATTTATAAGATAAGTAATTCAGGAACAAGTACAGATGGAATGTATGGAATCTTTTTGGGTCAGCCTGTTGTTCAAACTATTTCTGTAAATGACAATAACTATACTATTGTACTCCGGCGTAAACGCACCTATCTCCCCTTTTCAATTGGCCTTATAGATTTTAAGAAAATTCTGCACCCGGGAACGGATATTCCAAAAAGTTACAGCTCTGATATAATTCTCACAGAAAATCGAGCGGTTCGGAAGATTCTCATTCAAATGAACAAACCTTTAAGACATAAGGGATACACTTTCTTCCAGTCATCATTTATCGAAGGACCAGATGGTGAAACAACCGTACTTGCAGTAGTTAAAAATTATGGGCGCCTCTTTCCATATATTTCAAGCATCATCATGTGTGTTGGGCTATTATTTCATATGTTTCAAAAATTGCCGGACCTATTTAGAAAATCAAGAGAAAAGGTTGCAACATGAAATTCTATAGTCTGATATTTTTATTCATTTTATCAATGTGTGCAATTCTATTGCCCAGAGATTTTGACTCCCGGGATATTCCCATTCATGAAAATGGCCGCATTAAACCACTGGATACCTTCGTGAGGAACCAACTGCTGCTCATTTACGGAAAACGGTCTATTAAACAAAATGCATTGCCAAGAGAATTAAATTCGGAAGGATTATCAGCATTAGATTGGTTTTTTGATATTGCTTTACACCCTGATGAGGGAGATAAATACAGAATCTTCAACATCAGCAACCCTGAGGTGGTGGCGAGTCTGGGACTTGACTGGGATCCGAAACATTTATATAATCAAACAGAAGTATTAACCGGGCTGAAAAATCAGATTCATTATATCACAACTATCCAGAGAAAACCAGAAGCTGAACTCACCCAGTTTGATACACAAATGCTGAAGGTTTACAGTAATGCAATCCAATACCAGACGCTCAGTTATAGCCTTTCCTGTTTGCTTCCTTCAATACAAATTCATAATGAAACAATTGCCCAATCTCTATCTATAAATCCAGGAGATAAACTCAGTTATTACCAATTAATGAGAAAGGCAAATAAACTGAGCCATTTAATGGGAAGATTGATCAACCGAGATAAAAATAAATGGTCAGAATCAGACTATGAATTGCAACATGTCATGGGTGTTTTAAATGAAATAAGTCAGGATAAATTCGCCCGAATTTTGAAAATAATTCCTCCTGAAAGTGGAGAACAGAATGAAGAATGGCAGTCTCCCTGGGAATTAATGGAAAGTAGAATGATCGGTCCAAATCAGGAAAAATTACTTCTGACTTTGGAATCGTTTTTAAAATTCCGGATTGATAATGATACCATAAAAAGTGATTCTCTATTAGCAGAATATGAAAAACTGCTTTCTCTCCAATTTAAGGGGTTAATCAACCTAGATAATGTTAAATTGGAAACATGGAAAAACAGAGCAAATCTATTCTATAAAAGCATTGCATTTTACATTCTGGCTTTTCTCCTCTTAGTAATTTCATGGATGACAATACCAAAATTGCTCAGGCGAATTTCATTTGCCTGCTTGCTGGGCGGATTGGCATTTCATTTTTATGGGATTTTTTTACGCATCATAATAATGCAGAGGCCCCCTGTCTCAACATTGTATGAGAGTATCATTTTTGTCGGCATTATAGGGGTCATCTGTGCATCGCTTTTGGAATATAATCGCAAAGATGGAATGGGTATTTTCATTGGTGCTGTTGTTGGAGGGGTACTCCATTTTGTAGGGCTCGGGTATGCAAACGATGGTGATACCCTGGGAATGCTGGTAGCTGTGCTAAATTCTAATTTTTGGCTGGCTACCCACGTCACTACCATTACCATTGGGTATGGCGCATCTCTTTTTGCAGGGTTACTGGGGCATATATATTTACTTCAGTCAATCCGAATTCCATTTGATAAAAAGTATTTGAATACTATAAATGCCAATTTATTTGGTGCAACATTATTTGCTCTATTTTTTACTCTTTTCGGAACTATTCTCGGAGGAATTTGGGCAGATCAATCTTGGGGAAGATTCTGGGGTTGGGATCCTAAAGAAAATGGGGCACTGCTTATTGTCATGTGGCAAATTATGATGTTACATCTTAGAATCACAGGATTGGTGAAGCCAATGGGTTTTGCGCTGGGCATGGTACTGAATAATATTGTGGTAATTTTGGCGTGGTTTGGTGTAAATCTGCTCAATGTGGGCCTCCATAGTTATGGATTTGCAGCTGGAATTGCCATTAATATCTCACTATTTACTATCTTTGAATTAATTACCGGGTTTGGATCATATTTTTGGGCAAAGAACAGGCAAAAACAATTGACTGCATATTAAGTATTTTGGAACTTGAAATTATTTCATTTCTAATCAACCTCTAATTTCAGATGCAGAAATTTTTTATTATCATAATACCTTTTTTGTCACTTTCATGCATAACGCAACCTGAGGTATGCGGAACTGGATATTCAGATATTAATGGAAAATGCTTTAATCAGGGAGATTTGGATGTCCTGCAGAATTTTATAGATAACAGCTCTGGAACTATTAAATCATCTCTTGATACAGATTCAAGTGGTACTATTGAACCTCTGGAATTACAGATTCAAAAATGGAACGAAAATGGAAGACTCACATTTTTATGGCTATATGATGATTCTCTGAGTGGTGAAATACCAGAAAATATTGGGGAGTTAACATTTTTAGATACATTGAATTTATCCTTAAATTGGTTGAGTGGTACCATACCTGAGAGCATGGGAAGGCTGTCGCGGTTAAATTGGCTATATTTTTACGCAAATCAGTTAAGTGGAGTGATGCCTGATTCCATCTGTACTATTTATCCAAATCTCACTAATACCTACTTTGCTTACAATCAGTTTTGCCCTCCTTACCCTGGCTGTATTTCAATTGAAAAAATAGGACTACAGGATACTACTAATTGCCCATAATTTTATTATATTATAAAATTATGTCCATTTTTTTATAATTATTATTTTTAAGTATTAGCATTTATATTGGCTTCAATGTAAATTTTATTAATTAAATAAAGGAGTTTTTATGCAAATTGAAAATGATCCAAATTTCGTTCGTACCCCCCTCTATTCCTTCGGCACAAAGACCATTAGTACTGATTCCGGAATTGAATATTGTGTAGAATATATCAGTGAAGATAAACGACAAACCCGATTATTATGGTTTAAAGAATCGGGAGAATATATTCGCCTTAAAGCTAAAGTTAATATTGAAGAGGATATTATAGAAGCAGAAGCTTAATACATTTTCCACCCCCTTAATATGAAACTAATTGGTTTCTCAAATTAGTTAGGTAATATAAAAGCCCCTAAATTGGGGCTTTTTGTTTCTGCTAATTTTTATATTGAAGGAAGTATTGGAGAGATGGGTTACTTAACCAACATCAGTTTCTGGATATTCGTTTGGCCACCTGCAACCATTTTAACAAAATAAATTCCACTGGACTGCTGACTTGCATTCCA
>JASMKZ010000260.1 GCA_030748955.1 Fidelibacterota bacterium
TCTCCGCAACCATAAGCAAAAAATTTAAGAGGTATTTTTGCTGTTTTTTTCGAATCTTTCTGTCTCAATGAACCGCCTGCTGCATTTCTTGGATTTGCAAATTGATCTTGTAATTTTTCAAAATCTTTTTTTCCTATGTAAACCTCGCCTCTTATTTCAAGAATTTGAGGGACATCAATTAATTTTTTTGGTATTTGAGCAATTGTTTTTAGATTTTCTGTTATATCTTCGCCTGTTTTCCCATCCCCTCTAGAAAGTCCTGTAATAAAATTTCCATTTTTGTATATCAAGCTTGCTGATATTCCATCAATTTTTGGTTCTGCACTATATTCAATTTCTTTTGATTTATTAAAACTTAAAAAATTTAGTATTTTTTTTTCAAAATTATTTAAATCTTTTTCATTAAAAACATTTCCTAATGAAAGCATATGGACTTTGTGTTTAACTTTTTTAAAATTTTTTGAAGGTTTGTATCCAACTGTTAAAGATGGTGATTGTTTGCTTTTTAAAAACTTATATTTTTTTTCTAATTCTAAAATTTCTATCTTAAGGTTATCATATTCAGAATCATCAACAATCGGTTTACTATTTTTATAATATGATCTGTTATAC
>JASMKZ010000261.1 GCA_030748955.1 Fidelibacterota bacterium
AAATAATTCTTGATACTGTTTGATTAAAGAATTTTTTGGTTCTAACAGGATCTTTACTAAAGATTTTTCATCCAAATCTTCAAGAGTAGCAGTTATGGGTAATCTTCCAATAAATTCGGGAATTAATCCATATTTCAATAAATCTTCAGGTTCTAGATTTTTCATCCATTCTCCTATTTTTTTATCTTCAATGCTTTTTACTTCAGCACCAAAACCTATTGAAGAACCTTTGTTTCTTTGTGTAATTATTTTATCTAATCCTGCAAAAGCTCCGCCGCAAATAAATAAAATATTTGTTGTATCAACTTGTAAAAATTCTTGTTGTGGATGTTTTCTTCCTCCTTGTGGTGGAACGCTAGCTATAGTGCCTTCCATTATTTTAAGTAAAGCCTGTTGTACTCCTTCTCCTGATACATCTCTTGTAATTGAAGGGTTTTCAGATTTTCTACTAATTTTATCTACTTCATCAATATAAACTATTCCTCTTTGTGCTTTTTCAACATTATAATCTGCAGATTGTAATAGTTTTAAAATAATATTTTCTACATCTTCACCAACATAACCCGCTTCAGTTAAAGTAGTTGCGTCAGCCATCGTAAATGGCACGTCTA
>JASMKZ010000262.1 GCA_030748955.1 Fidelibacterota bacterium
AATAGATTTTTTTTCCATTTCGTGTTTTTCTTTATCTTGAATAAGATTTCTATTTTCTTTATCTAATTTAACTATATCATCTAGATTTACATCAAAATTTCTATCTTTGATGCTGCGTTTAAAATCTTCAAAATTATTTCTAATATCTTTTATATTATGCATTTTTTTGTTCTGCTTTTTTTTCAATTATATTTACTGAAAAAATTGATAATTCATATAAAATTAATAATGGAATAGCTAATCCGATTTGTGTTACTGGATCAGGTGGTGTTAATACAGCAGCTGCTGCAAAAATCATGACAACAACATATTTTCTTCTTTCTTTCAAAAATGTTGAATTTACTACCCCTATTCTTGCTAGCAAACTTAGAACTACTGGTAACTGAAAACTTTGTTTTGGCTTTTTCTTCACTTTCATCTGTTCCTGAAACAAGCTCATTCAATCTAGTGACTAAAAGGTCCGGATCAACAACAAAATCAACATCATATTCTATGCTAAGTTCTTGAAATCCAACCCTTCCATCAGTATCACTGGTAACTGTCAAGGTTATATTAGCCATTTCAACACCAAAATCATCAACAAAGGTATCTCCATTACTAATTGCATATT
>JASMKZ010000263.1 GCA_030748955.1 Fidelibacterota bacterium
CGATAGCAGTAACGTTTTATGCGATGTTGCAAATTTCATTGAAAGCATTTGGGTTAGAAGCCTTTAAAGCTATAATTATGTCACTTTATTTTCATGTGATTGTGTTTCTCACTATGCAATGGCCTCGCTTAGATTTTATCAACTTTGATGTTTATAAAGACAAACCTGTATTAACAAAATGAATAATAAACCTATAGCAAGCAGTTGGACTTCTAATGGGTAAGTTACTAAAAAGGTTATTATCTATATTAACGGCCCTTGTGGAATGGAAGATAAAGATACTAATAGGTTTTGTGGAATGGATTAAAAAATGGTTGAAATAGACTTACACGGCTTGAAACACAAAGAAGTAGAAGATTCTTCAAGCGAAGAAGAGTAGCCCCACATTCGTGGGGTTTTTTGTTTCTAGACATTTAGGACTAGTACTTTGTAATATTGCTATTATGAAGCTTCTCTGTATCGAATAAAGGAGTATAAAATGGATAAATTATTACATAATCAAATATTCTGGCGAATCATCTGGGCTTATACTTTAATTATTTACCCATATCATTTTGGTACGTTACTTATTACAGGAGAAGAACCCATAATTATTAGCGAAACATTTACT
>JASMKZ010000264.1 GCA_030748955.1 Fidelibacterota bacterium
AAACAAAAGAAGTTGTTTATGTTTCATCAGGTGAAGGGAGCACAAGTGAGGGCGAGTTTCATGAAGCGCTAAATTGGTCGAGCCGTGAAAAGCTTCCTGTAATATTTCATATCCAGGACAATCAATATGCAATAAGTGTTCACATCTCAGAGCAAACTTCGGGGGCATCAGTCTATTCAATGGTTGGTGGTTACCAAAATCTATCAAGATTTGATGTTGATGGTACAAGTTTTTTTGAAACTGATTTAGCATTTAAGCAGGCTGTTGATAGGGCAAGAAAAGGTAAAGGACCATCAGTTATTATATCACGCGTTGTACGATTGTTGCCACATTCTTCATCTGATGATCAACGAAAATATAGATCTGATAAAGATTTAGAATCTGATAAGAAAAGGGATCCAATAGATCAATTTGAACAATATTGTGTTAATAAAAAAGCTGTATCAACTAAAGATTTTGACATTATAAGAAAAAAAGTTTCCGATAAAGTTAATAAGGATTCTGAATGGGCTAATAACCAGAATCACCCTGAAATATCAACTGCTCTAGATCATGTCTATTCAGATAAAACTCCAATAAAAGAGACCTCGTTAAAAACAATTAATGA
>JASMKZ010000265.1 GCA_030748955.1 Fidelibacterota bacterium
ATAAGTTATATTCTTCCCCGATATTTTTTCCGCTTTTTTAATGACTTCAAGAACAGAATATCCTTTGCCAGTAGCTAGATTGAGTGCTAGGCATTTTTTATTATGAGATAAATAATCGAGCGCCTTTACATGAGCAGTTGCCAGATCACTGACATGTATGTAATCGCGTACACAGGTTCCGTCAACCGTATTATAATCATTGCCAAATACTTCCATGGATTCTTTACGCCCACTGGCCAATTCCATTACTATGTGCAACAAATTGGCTGGATTTTTTTCCATACACCTAATTCTGCCGGTAATATCATAACCAGCAGCATTGAAATATCGTAATGCAACATAACTTAATCCCGTTAGGTCAGCATACCATTGCATGATTTGTTCAATGACTAGTTTTGTATAGCCGTAAAAGTTTATTGGTTTAAGATCATGGGCTTCATCTATAGGTAAATAATTTGGATAACCATAAACAGCAGCCGTGGATGAATAAATAAGATCTTTTACACCAAGTTTAGTCATGACATTTAAGAGATTTATGGTTCCATTTAAATTATTTTGAGAATATTTTGCTGGGTTAGTCATCGATTCACCCGCAGATTTGAATGCG
>JASMKZ010000266.1 GCA_030748955.1 Fidelibacterota bacterium
AACATACCACCAACAAATAAACCTGCCATTACCATAGGGTTAGAAATATCAATTGAATCAATGCCTGTTTGAACCATGAACGCGGCAAATAATGCAAGTGCTGTAAGAGCTGCTGAGCCAATTGCAAATCCTTTACCAATTGCTGCAGTTGTGTTTCCTACGGCATCTAGTTTATCTGTACGTCCCCGTACTTCTTCAGGTAATTCTGCCATTTCTGCAATACCGCCTGCATTGTCAGAAATTGGGCCATACGCATCTACAGCAAGTTGGATACCTGTATTTGCAAGCATTCCCAATGCAGCCATTGCGATACCATATAATCCTGCAAAATGATGTGCTCCCATAATGCCAGCTGCCAAAATTAAAATAGGAACTGCAGTGGATTGCATTCCAACACCTAAACCAGCAATGATATTTGTTGCAGGACCTGTTACAGATTGACGTGTAATTGATAAAACAGGTGATGTACCAGTACCCGTATAATGCTCGGTAATCATGCCGATTCCAAGACCAGCTACTAACCCAATAACGGTTGCCCAAAACACACCCATTGCATGTGAGGCAGGTAGAAATGAATTCACTAGAAAATAAATCACAGCAATCA
>JASMKZ010000267.1 GCA_030748955.1 Fidelibacterota bacterium
GCACTGCTTCGATACCGTTAAAAAAGTCTTCTGGTGTTTTTTCTACTATTTGGGACCAATCCTGCGTTGATTGAAATCTACGATATGACCGCAGATTATCGTTCCCAGAGGGAATGTTAAATTCGTAAGTCACCGGATACGCTAAACCATAATCAATATGGGTCTGGTCATCTAAGGTAATAATTGTTTCGTTTCTATTGCCATTTTTAACTGATAAAACAGGATGACCAATCTCACTTCCAGATATCTGGCATATTAAAATAATAATAAAAATATATATCATTGTTTTTGGTTTAACCATTTACAAATCTACCAATCCTCCCACAAACAAAAAACCCCGGGTGACCGGGGCTGATACTGAGCACGCAACTTCTTCAATTTTAAATTTGGTGTTAGACTATATTTGGTATCACTTAAGTAGGGTAACTTTTTTGGTTTTAATAGATCTATTATATTTTGCAGTAATAAAATAAGTTCCATCAGGATAGTTTTTTGCATTCCATAAATACTGATGGCTTCCTTTTTGAAGAACTTTATTATTTAGAAGAGTTATCTGATGGCCAAGAAGGTCAGTTACCATTATTTTCACAAACTGGTCCTGTC
>JASMKZ010000268.1 GCA_030748955.1 Fidelibacterota bacterium
AACACTCGTGGGGTTTTTTGTTTGTGGGAGGATGGGTAGATTTAGGAATGATTAGATGTTTATTATTGCTTTTTATTGGGTTGGCTTCTATTGGCTGTAACAGGAAGAATATGAAAAAAGGCATATATTAACAAGGCAATTACATAAATGAAAAAAACGATAAAATAAATACTTTTTATATATATGATTTTGTTCCAGAAGAAACAATAAAAATGCATGCAATGAAATCTGAGCATACCATCGGAAGTAGAACAGCTAATTATTATTTTTCATATAACGCAAATATACCAAACCAGGCTCTTGTATTAGCTGAAAGTCTATCTGAAGCTAATAAACTTATTGATGATTATTCTTATGGCATAAAATATGCTTTTATCAGAAATCAAGCTGGTGAGATAAAATTTGTGGATTGTTCTGAATCGCCAGATGATGAACTATGCACACCAGATTAAATTATTATGGCTGTATTGATTGGCTTAATAGTCATGTTTTACATGGAATCAAAAAAGAATGTCATTGCTTCTTCTGACGAGGAAGAATGAAATTATTTTAAATACATTAAGCCCCACATCCGTGGGGTTTTTTGTTTGTGGGATGATGG
>JASMKZ010000269.1 GCA_030748955.1 Fidelibacterota bacterium
TATCTGGTCAGATTCTTGTAAAAGATTCCAAGTCAAAAGAGTTGGCACAGGAATTTTACGGCCATTCTGATATGTCAGTTACTGAAGACAGTTATGCTGATTTTTCAGATAACGAAATCAAATATGCTCATGGGATTCTGGAAAAAGAGTTATCGAAAATGGCACTAAATGCCACTATTTCGGGGGAGATCCTCTATAAACGTTCGGAATCATAATCCGGGTGTCCGGGGTTCGAGTCCCTGCGCCGCTACATACAAAAAAAGCCTCATCCTGTTTTAACCGGATGAGGCTTTTATGTATTACTGTAAAACTAAAGCTTAATTCAGTTTAGTAACATTTGCGGCTTGATCACCTTTAGGGCCGGATACTACTTCGTATTCAACTTCATCGCCTTCATTGAGGGTTTTAAATCCCTCTCCGTTTAAGGCGCTGAAATGTACGAATACATCTTTATCATCTTCATTTGAAGTGACAAATCCGAATCCCTTCTTGTCATTAAACCACTTTACTTTTCCTTGTACCATTAAAAGTACCTTTCATGTTTGTTTCAATTAATAGATATGTTCCTAAACTCAACTAAAAAAATACCGCGTTTGTTG
>JASMKZ010000026.1:0-3931 GCA_030748955.1 Fidelibacterota bacterium
TTATCGAACCGCAAATCCATCTATTATAGAAAAGATAGTTACTTTAAAAAACAGGGACTTAGAAGCTATGGAAAAGGAAAAAGCCATCGAAAACGATGGCTCGTCCATAAGGGCTCCGGTACGTGGACTCGAACCACGGACACGCGGATTAACAGTCCGCTGCTCTAACCAACTGAGCTATACCGGAAAAACTATTTCAAATACAGCTCAAAAATTTACAGATATATTTATTTTTATTTAGAGAATTATTTTCCATTTTTTGCAAATGCTTCAGCAAGCTGTTTCCGGGTTTCTTTCAAGCCATCTACCATTACTTTGGTATGCCCCATAACTGGCATAAAGTTTGTATCACCTATCCATCGAGGAACTAAGTGTAAATGCAGGTGTTCTTTTATTCCGGCACCTGCAACCTCCCCAAAATTTGCACCAAAATTGAACCCATCAGCATCAAGGCTTTCCCGCAATACTCCCATTGCCTGACTCATTAAATTCATCATTTCCACCTGAGTATCTGGTTGTAAATCATCAAAGTTCTTTTCATGATCATAAGGTACAACCATGAGATGTCCATTATTATAGGGATATAAATTCATGAGGATATACGCATTCTCTCCCCGATGAACTACCAAATCATCCTCATCTTTACCCATATGGGATTTATCACAGAACAGGCAAGGTCCAAACTCATTTTTAGCGGTACGGATATAACCCATCCGCCAGGGTGCCCATAGATATTTTAATTCATCACTCACCGGCAGCTCTGGCAGTTTCCCATTTGGAAATCACTTTTTCTGCTTCAATATGGGGCATATCTTCATAATGAGAAAATTCATTGGAGAACATTCCTCGACCACTTGACATTGCTTTCAATGCGGTGGCATAATCATGGAGATTTGCCATTGGAACTTCTGCATTTATTATTTGGAAATGACCCTCCGTTTCCATTCCCTGTACTTTCCCCCTACGAGATGAAATGTCACCCATAATATCACCCATTACATCATCTGGAATTTTTACCTTGATGGAATATATCGGCTCTAATAGCTTTGGCTTGGCACTTTTTACTGCATCTATAAAAGCATGGCGACCGGCAATTTGAAAAGCCATATCATTTGAATCTACCGGATGCATTTTCCCATCATAAAAATCAATTTTCACATCAACTACTTTGCATCCAGCAATGACACCATCATCACAAATATTGTGAATTCCTTTTTCAACTGAAGGCACGAATCCTCTATCTACATTTTGCCCCACCAGAGAGTTTTTAAAATCTATGCCATCACCTCTGTTTGCCGCCTCCACACGCAACCAAACTTCAGCAAATTGACCTGAACCCCCTGATTGTTTTTTATGTCTATATTTTGATTCAGCTTTACCAGTAATTGTTTCTCTATAAGGGACTCTGGGAACTTCCTTTTCCAATTCCACATGGAACCGTTCTGTTATTCGGTTTAAGGCAATATTTAAATGGAGTTCCCCCTGCCCTGAAATAATAGTTTGTTTCAATTCAGAATCTACCCGGTATAGAAACGTTGGATCCTCCTCATGCATGACAGCTAATCCATTAGCAATTTTTTCTTCATCTCCTCTCGCCTTTGGTTTTATTGCTATGCTCATATTGGGTGTAGGATAGTTTATTTTTGGTAAAAGAATTAGCCCCTTCGGATCGGCTAAAGTATCTCCTGTATGGGTATTTTTTAATTTTAATGCTGCACCTATATCTCCTGCAATTAATTGGGGCGCATCTTTCCTGTTTTTCCCATTCATGAAATACACCTGCCGCATTTTTTCGGAATTATTTCGAGTTGTATTTCTTAAATCATCTCCAGCATTTACCTTCCCTGAATAAACTCTGAAAAAAGACATTTCTCCAATATGCTCTTCGCTAATTGTCTTAAATACTCTAGCAGCCAAAGAATCATTAACCGATGGGCCATGTATCACTTCATCACCAGAATCAGGATTGGTTCCAATCACTTTTTCAAAATCTCCAGCACAGGGGGCATATCTAGCTAGAATATCCATCATCCTTTTTACACCCGTATTGGTGGCACCTGATATACAGAAAACGGGAATAATTCCACCAGACTTCAATGCCTGATGTAATCCGCTTCTCAATTCCTCCTCACTTAGCTCCCCCTTGTCAAAGAAAATTTCCAACAAACTTTCATCAGATTCAGCAATTAATTCAATTAGTTCATTATGCATATCTTCTAATTTTTGAGACCAGTCACCTTCAGCCGCCACTTCAGAATAATCCCCTGAACCATCCGTTTTAAAAGTAAATATTTCTTTTCTAAGCACATCTGCCACCTGATTAAATTCGGGGCCTTCATTTATGGGCAGCGTGAAAGGAAATACAGTTCGCCCATATCTATTTTGCAATGACGATAAAACAGAATCAAAATCTGACTGGTCCTTATCAACCATATTTATGATAAATAATTTTGGAATGTTAAATTCTTTTTCTGCATAATCCCAACATAATTCGGTTCCAACATCAATACCTTCCGTGGCACTCACAACCAATGCAGAAAAATCCGCTACAGCCATGGCAGATTTTACCTCACCATGGAAATCTAAATATCCTGGAGTATCTAATATGTTAAACTTTTTATCTAACCACTCCAGATTCATAAGGGAAAGCGAAATAGAATGTTGATTATTAATTTCATATTCACGATAGTCAGAAAGGGTAGTTCCCTCCTCAATAGAGCCCATTTTATGAATAGACCCGCCATTATACATTATGGCTTCAGACAGAATTGTTTTACCCGTTGATGCATGTCCTGATAGTGCAATATTTATAATATTATCGGTAGAATAATTTTTCATAATGACTCCTCTTTTAAATACAAAATCCGACCAATCCGCCGGAATTTATAGTTTTAATAATTATCCCCATTTCTGAATAGAAATCGGGCAGTTCTCTAAATAGGCAATTCTTCCAAGCTTTAAGTACATATGTTATTAAATGTTGAATTTTTAGGGGCAATAAAATATGAAATTCAAGACTTTTGAATCAAGGCAATTTTATTGACGGGATTTATAAATCTATAACCTCAGAAGCTATTATATCCCGAATTGCAGGTTTCATATATATATTTGAAATATCCAATCGTGAAAATGCCAGAGCCAGGGCTTTTATTCTCTGTTCCAGCGGTTTAAGTTTATTAATTACGATAACTTTTTCTTTTTCAAGAAGACAATATCCTCCTTTAAAATTCCCTTTTTCCTGAATTATTTTAACCTCAAGAGATTCTGCTAATTTTTCAAATTCCTGATATATTGTGGAAGGTTTCACAGGTATTCTGACTTATTCATTGATTTCAGCATTTTTACAACGTCCTTCACCCCTTCAGATTTATCATGAGGCACAATAAGAGTTGCATCATCCAGATTAATTATTGCCATATCTTTTACTCCTACAACAGCGGTAAGTCTGTCGGGACTAATAATTAAATTATTTTCTGATTGCACAGAAATAACATCACCATCATGATAATTTGTCTCATTATTTTTTGTGAGTACATTAAATAAAGAATGCCACGAGCCCAAATCATTCCACTGAAAATCTGCCTTAATAGTATAAACATTTTTGGCTTTTTCCAAAATCCCATAATCAATACTTTCTGGCTGCACCAATTCCCATTCTCTATCTAAAACTGTGTCATACTGATCTGTTGTAAGTGCATCATAAATTGAATCTAAACAATCATGTAGTTCACACATAAATGTCTTCATTTCAAGGAGGATAATTTCTGCTTTCCAAACAAACATTCCAGCATTCCATAAAAATTCGCCACTGTTAATAAATTTTTCCGCGGTTTCTTTTTCAGGTTTTTCAGCAAAAGTTTTTACTTTATATACACTTTTTACATTCATTTCTTTATTTGAATCATACTGAATATATCCATACCCGGTAGCA
>JASMKZ010000026.1:3941-21085 GCA_030748955.1 Fidelibacterota bacterium
AATTCCAATGGTAATAAGGCATGATTTCTGCTCTACCATTTTCTGTGCATTCATGATGATGTTTTTAAATTTCGAATCACCAATAATTAAATGATCTGCAGGATACACACCCATAATAGCATTAGAATCCCGTTTGAAAATATGCAGGGCTGCCAATCCAATTGCCGGTGCAGTATTTTTTCCTGATGGTTCAATTATGAAATTTTCTTTGGGTATTTCAGGGATATCACTATGAATTAATTTTGATAAATTATCTGAAGCAACTACAAATATTTTATCAGCTTCAGCTATTTCACGCAATCGATTATAGGTAAGCCGAATCATTGTTTCTTCACCCAAAATTTTCAACAATTGTTTAGGAGTATTCTCTCGGCTTTTTGGCCAAAACCGAGATCCGGAACCACCTGCTAAAATCACATGATACATAAAATTAAACTCCTGTTAAATACCGTAATTTACTCAAAATTAATATCTACACCTTCTACATCCCATCGTGCTCTTACATCAATAGTATCGGGATAAAAGGCAAACCTTGCAGCACGTTGATAGGGGGACCAAATTCCTGAATTATATACTTCTCCATCCAAATTATTAATCTCTTCAAATCCCCATAATTTGTATAGCCCGGGAGATAAATTCGAAAACGTATATTTTTTATTACTTACATTTACAAAATACTTTGAATCACTCCCAATTTTTTGGGCTTCAATTTTAATAGGATAGTTATCATCATAATTCACAAATCCTATAATGTTTCCCCCATTTTTTAATTTATCTTCAATTTCAGGTCTAGTTATTCGCAATATTTTTAATGAATCAGGGGAAATATTCCCAGCCCAATCTTGAATATGTTCCCCAAGAAGTTGAATTTTTTTAACCGTATCTGGTATATTTGGAATAATTATAGAAAATTCGTTTTTGTAGCTAAAAGGTATGGGAATATCAACAGAATCTTGAGTAGAAACTATTGCATTGACATTTAGATTTATCGGCTCAGAAAAAATTAAAGTGAAAATATCCGATTTAAAAAATGATTGAGATAATACAGGTGCTAGGGTATCCCGTATCTCAGGAAGTATAAACGAATATCCCAAAACTTGATAGGTCTCTAATCGGTTTGTTTTTTCAAGATGAATAAAAATTGAATCACCTGGTGAACGTAGTGAATCTATTATTATTAATTCTTTACTATTATTATTCAATGTTAATTGAGAACAATATTGACTCTGCATTTCCACAGAAGTTATCTGCAATTTTTCCAGGGGTTCTGATAAAAGCATTTTAACATTTTTTTTATTTTCTTCCGAAGAGATAGTAATATAGCTGGAAGTCAACATGGCATAATTCTTTTTTCGTATCTGTTCTCCGATATTTGAAATGATACCTTCTAAAGCAATAATTGTGTATCGACCATTCTCAATTCCTGTAAGCTGAAACGACCCCGTTTCATCTGCCTCGACTTTTTGTATATAAGTAGATTGTGGCAAGGGAGGCCATTCATATAATCCAACCTCAATCAGTTTCTTTACATCATGTCCAATTATTTTTCCTTTAATTGTTCCATGGGGGATTTCTAGCCCTCTACTAAAAATGAGATGAATGGGTTCTGCCATCATATTTTTTTGGTAATCTTTGATTTTTCTAGATAGGTTTATTCGTACAATTTCGTTTGTTTTCCATTTTTTATCTGGTGAAATAATTAATTTTCTACCTCTGATTTTCAGTTTATAATCAATATTTGGTTCAATTATAATTGATGCAGGAATAGAAACAGGATCAAGTAGTTCATCAAAAATCAGGGTGAAATTCTGATTTGAAGATATATTTTTAGAGCCGTTAAGTGGTTGAACTGAAATTAATACGGGACCTTTTTTATCAGCCGGGCCGCCAGACGCAGGGCCCTGTGCTGCACATCCAAGTAATAACAGAATTACAATTAGAAGAAGTGGTTTCATTTTATATAGCATTCGGATATGAAATTTACAAAGAAAAGTCGATTAAGATTCCGGATTCAATTTAGTAGGCAGCTCTCCTAAATACTGCAATTCAGTTTTTGTCATTTTTAAATGGATGACCTTCACCTCCAGGCCATTCTGGAAAGATTTATATAATTCAAAACCAAACTTTGGGTCTCTTTCCCATTGAGGTTGAAATATTATTGAGTCATGCCTTTGAACCACAAAAAGTACCATCGTTCGAATTCCATCTAAAGCCATTTCACCTAAATGTTTCACGTGGCTTCTCCCTCTTTCAGTGATAGCATCAGGAAATTTTGCAATCTCATTTTCCACCAGAGTTACAGATTTCACTTCCAGATACATAAACTCCTCCTTTTTCTTAAGTAGAAAATCGAACCGATGTTTCCCAAAAATAACTTCCTTCTTAATTAGACTCCATTCTTTTAAAAAATCAATTTTCCCTTCTATTAAAAGATGGGCAGTAAATTTATTTGGAAGAAGGGTATTCAGTGAAATAAGTGTATTGCCATCATAAACTGCCTGGGTAGAATATTTTGTCCTCCGATTATTTCCATCTTCCTGTTTTAATAGGATTCGCACTCCGGGTTTGAGCAATTCTTTCAAGCGCCCAGGATCAGGGAGATGGCTTTCTACAATGCTCCCATTCAATTCAACTCGTGTGAGGAATCTATTTGGCCGATCTATAAATCGGGCTTCTAATAATCTATAATTTAATTTCATTTTGCTCTTTTATTTGAATAGAACCTGTTTAATTTTACTATCAGTATGAAAAGTTTCTCTAATCATTTTATTATATCAATGCCGCATATGAATGATCCAATTTTCTCTAAAAGTCTGATATACATCTGTGAACATGATGATGATGGTGCCATGGGTTTAATTATCAATAAACCTATGATATCTGAAAATGCAGCTGATATTATTCAACAAACAGGGTTGGCTCAAATTGAACCACCACCGGATATATATTTTGGTGGGCCGGTAAACCTTGAAATGGGTCTGATTCTTCATGATACTAACTATAATATTGAAGGAACATTAACCATTTCTAAATCTGTTGCCCTCACTTCAAATAAGCAAATTGTTCTTGATTTAAAAAATGGAGGTGGACCTGATGAATTTCGTTTTTCCTTTGGGTATGCAGGATGGGGAAAAGGTCAAATTGAAAGAGAAATCGAAAATGGCGATTGGCTCTTAATGCCAGCAGATGATGATTTCATTTTTTCAATTCCAAATACAGATAAATGGAAAAAGGCTGCTTCAAAATTTGGTATTGATATTTTAGATTTAGGTGGTTCTGCCGGGCTTGCATAAGCAAAGGCTTCATTCAAAATGAATGATCCTGTTCATATTCCAGAATCTGATGAAGACCTCTTGAAAGAATGTAATGTGGATACCTTTAGGGCAGGGGGAAAGGGAGGTCAGCATTTAAATAAAACCGAGTCAGCAGTACGCTTGTCCCATTTACCAACCGGCATAGTTGTCACCTGTCAAGATGAACGAAGCCAACTTCAAAATAAACGAAAATGCCTCATCCAACTCAGGGGGAAATTAGAAGCACTAAACTACCGCCCTCCAAAAAGAATTCCCACAAGGAAACCCAGAGCCGCAAAGTTGAAAATATTAGAAACTAAAAAAAAGCAATCTTTAAAAAAACAACTGCGACAAAAGCCTGACATAGAAGATTAATGTTACAGTCCTTTCAAATAATCGGATATTCTGGTGGCGTTCCTACACAAGACCGTGGGGTTACTTGTGTAATGGTTTCTACAACCAATTATGATGCAATGATAGACTGTGGTGAAGGTAGTTATCTTCGCTGGAAAAAAGCGGACTACAAATGGAAAAATTTGAAATATATCCTCATTACACACATGCATCCAGATCATATTGGTGGGCTGTTTCCTCTCTTATTTTATCGAAAACTATTTAGTATTGATTCACCCTTAACGCTAATTGGACCACCTCAACTCAAGGTATATTTTGAGGATTGTTTTCGCCACTCGGGATTAACAAATGAGCAAGATTTACAATGGATTGATATTTCAGCAATAAATCAATTAGGCATTCAAGACAACATAGAAATTTTTGCACTCGAAATGAAGCATAAAATCCCCTGCTGGGGTTACAAAATTTCTGATGGTGACAATAGTCTGGTGTTTATAACAGATACTCTCCCCAATTCAAATGCCATTACTCTTGCCAAAAATGCTAATATTCTTATACATGAGGCAACCTTTGGTCATCACATGAGGGAAAAAGCAAAAAAACATTTTCATACTACTGAAGTCCAAGCCATGGAAATTGCTGATAGAGCCAAAGTTGGGCGGCTCATTCTTACACACTTTAGTCAGAGATTAAGTAACAAAGATATTAAGAAATGGTATTGGAATGGCAACTCTTGTATTGTTTTTGATGAAAGGTTTGAAATTTGAACAAAACTATTGAAAGGCACGGCGGCAATGTTATTGCAGATGTTCTTCAACGCCATAATATAAAATGGATTTTTACCCTTTGCGGCGGGCATATTTCACCTATATTAACTGGGTGCAATGAGTTAGGAATTAGAGTTATAGATATGCGCCACGAATCCACTGCGGTATTTGCAGCCGATTCCATTTCACGGTTATCTGGGACCATAGGTGTAGCAGCAGTTACTGCAGGGCCTGGATTGACTAATACCATTACTGCAATAAAAAATGCCCAAATGGCTCAAATTCCAGTTCTTATTTTAGGGGGTGCAACTGCAACCGTTCTGAAAGACAGGGGCAGCCTTCAGGATATTGACCATTTATCGGTAGTGGAATCTATTACAAAATATGCTAAAACAATTAAACGGGTGAGGGATTTACAGCCATCCCTGGAAGAAGCCATATCAACTGCCATTTCCGGAGTGCCAGGTCCTGTCTATTTAGAAATTCCTGTGGATTTGCTCTATCCAGAGGCATTAGTCCGAGAGTGGTATGGGCTAAAATCCAGCGGTAATTCTATGCCTTGGTGGATGAGTAGTTACTTAAATTGGAATGTCAATCGTATTTTTAATGATAAAAATAAAACTTTTCCCAAGAACACCAAAATTGACGCTATTCAAAATACAACTTTGCATATTCAAGGAGTATCTGATATGCTTCAATCTTCAGAAAAACCCGTACTGCTTATTGGCAGTCAAGCTCTTCTAATTCCAGAAAAATGTGAAAAGCTAGCAAATGCAGTACAAATATTGAACATCCCCACTTTTGTCTCCGGCATGGCTCGGGGACTTCTTTCCAGAACTGATTTACCTATTTTTCGTCATGAAAGAACAAAAGTATTAAAAGAAGCAGATGTGGTGATTTTAGCTGGGGTCCCTTGTGATTTTCGGTTAGATTACGGGCGAGCTATTAATCATAAGGCGAAAATGATTTCTATTAATCTTAGTCGGAATGATATGTATTTAAACCGCCGACCAGTGAAAGGCATTCTTACCTCACCGAGTGCTTTTCTTATTGATTGGAGCAACTACGAAGGAAATAATACAAATATCAAGTGGGAAAGCTGGCATGAGCAGTTAACAAAGAGAAATAGTGCAAGAGAAGCAGAAATTATTGAACAATCCAAATTATCTACTGAATATATAAATCCCATGAAACTATGTATATCAATAAATGAACATATACAGGATGGTGATATAATTGTGGCAGATGGTGGCGATTTTGTTGCCACGGCGTCCTACATTTTGCAGCCTCGATCATTCACAGGCTGGTTGGACCCCGGTGCGTTTGGAACACTGGGCGTTGGGGCAGGGTTTATTGTAGGTGCAAAGCTTACCCATCCGGATTCGGTGGTGTGGGCAATTTATGGTGATGGTGCTTTTGGATATTCCCTAATGGAATTTGATACATTCGTCCGGCATAAAATTCCCGTAATTTCTATAATTGGTAATGATGCAGGTTGGACACAAATTGCAAGGGATCAAGTGGATATGTTGGGTGACGAAGTAGGTACTAAATTGGAACCAACCAAATACCACAAGGCGGTAGAAGAGTTGGGAGGTGCAGGATATTTTATTGATAATGAAAATCAAATTGATGAAATATTAATTCAAGCAAAGGAGTCTGCTCAATCAGGAAAACCAACCGTGGTGAATGTGCGAATTGGAAAGACAGATTTCCGAAAAGGTTCACTATCAATGTAGAGCATGGTTAATTTGAAATCAAATATTACAAAAGAACAGGCACAATCAGCCTTAAATCTCACAGCTGAAATTATAGACAATTTCGGTCCTCGCTTAACTGGAACTCCTGCCTGTAAACAAGCTGGCGAACGGTTAAGAGCCGAATTAGAAAAATCCTGTCCGAAAACTGCTTCAGAAGAATTTCAATGTAGTCGAGATGCCTTCCTATATTTCATCCGCTATTTTTCCATTTCCTATTTAGGAGCCTTTATCTGTTTAATTGCTAGTGGATATTGGACTATTTTAGCAGCAATCCTCACTTCTTTTGGCTGCATTATGGCAATATGTGAATTTGTATTTTATAAAGAATTTATAGATCCATTTTTTAAAAAAACAGATGGCTATAATATTTCTGGAACTATTGAGCCCTCTGGTGAAGTCCAGCAATCCATTATAATCAGTGGGCATTATGATAGTCCCCATGTTTTTCGTTTTCTCAATAAAAATCAAAAATTGTATAAATTCAGAATTATTCTCACTTTATTCCTGTATTTTTTTATAACTGCAATTAGCCTGTGGGCATCCTATGTATGGTTAACCCAGCCAACTTCATTTACAATTAATCAATTCCTCATTTTTACTATGGGAGGTGGATTAATTCTCATGCTCCAGTATTTCTTTTTTGTCAGTTGGGATGTAAGCCCAGGAGCTGGAGATAATTTAATTTCATCTGCCATGGCTCTAAGGTTGGCAGATCATTTTTCCAATCTGAATTTAAAACATACTCGCTTGACTTTTCTCTGTCCTGATGCAGAAGAAAGTGGATTACGTGGTGCCAGAGAATATGTCAAATTACATAGAGAAACCTTACAATCCATCGCTACTTACAATATAAATATGGATAGTATTTACAGACTCCAGGATCTGCGCTTCCTTCAATCAGAAATTAATGGAACTGTTCCCCTAGATGAAAAGTTAGGCAGAAAATGTATTAAAATTGCGCAGGCATTAGGCTATGACATCCCTAGTATGCATATGCCTTTTGGTGGAGGATCTACCGATGCGGCTGAATTTGCTAAAGCAGGGATTCCAGCACTCTCAATTATTGGACTAGATACCACCTTTACCAGTGGGAATGTACCCTATCATACCAATTTTGACACAGTGGAAAAAATAGAACCTGAGGCTGTATTGGCATGTATGCAAATAGCTGAACAATTTATTATGGATATTGATAATTCTGCCTTAGAATCCTAAAAAATGAAACTCTCTGCAATCATATTCACCCTACTCCTTTCTCCTTTCTCCTTTCTCCTTTCTTCCCACCACCCCTATCCACCAAATTGGGACAAACTTCAAAATAATGAGGGATGGGAATTGGTAAAAGAAACAGATCGTGTAAATGTGTACAGTAAACAATTGCCTGATTCGCCCATACCTGCACTGAAAGCAGAAATTATAAGTGATGTAAAAATGGAGCTGTTAGCAGATGCAGCCTGGCTAGTCGAAAAATCTACAGAGGTATTCCCAAATGCCTATATAATTGATGCAGGGGTTTACTATAGAAGGAGTGATACTAGTTATACAGCCTATCAGGTTTTTGATGTACCATTTTTATCTCCCCGCCTTTATCAGTTTAATTCTATTCGTCTTGGCAATAGTATTCACTGGGTGAGAACGGATACAGTTAGTACAAAATTGAACCCAGATAGAAAACTTTTGCCCCCCGTTAATTTTGGAAGCTGGGAAATAACACATGAGGCAGAAAAATCAATATTAACTTACCGTATTTGTACTGATCCTGGAGGAGACATCCCCCATTGGATCGTATCCCAGGCCAACCAACGTTATTTACCCCAAATGCTGGAAGATATTGAAGCCTTTGCAGGGAGTAAATTTTCTCATGCTCCATAAAACTCTCATTATTTTCATTTTACTTTGGGGAACGATATTTTCTGAAGAAGAAAATGATCTAACAATTTTATCCTGGAATATTAAAATGCTCACGGGTCCTTATGGGTGGGTACATAATCGAGTGGAACGAGCGGAAAATATTGTTCAGGCACTCAAATTTTCAGCACATTATGATGTTATCCTTTTTCAGGAAACCTTTTCGGGGAAAATTCGGGAATTAATGTATGAGGACTTGAAATCAATTTACCCTTATCAAATTATTCCTGAAGATCCTAAATGCTTAGTAAAATCAAATAGTGGCCTTTGGGCTGTGAGTAAATACCCAATTACCCTCATTGATGCAATATCTTTCAGCAATCAGAAAAACTGGGACATTCTATCATTGAAAGGTGCAAAACTGTACTCAGTGATTCAAGATAAACAGGAAATTTATATAATTAATACGCATATGCAAGCTGATTATAAAAAAAAATATAATAATATCCGCACCCAGCAATATACAGAAATATATGAAAAACTTATTTTACCCAATAATAAGCGTGAAATACCTCTCATTTTATGTGGAGATTTAAATATTTCTATGCCTGTGCAGTTAAGGAAAATGTTGGAAAAACTAAAGCTGGATAATGGCCCACTATCTGGGAAGTTACAATTTTCTTCAATAGGCAAAGATTCAGAATTACTGGATTATATCCTGATTAAGACAGATAATTTCCAGTTTGAATCCATAGAACGGAAGATTCTTAATATTTCAAAAAATCCTAAATCTTTATCTGACCACTATCCAATACAGGGAATATTTAAATGGAAATAAAGAAGGGAAACTTTGTTTCCCTTCTTTAATTTAATTGTTTCAAATAAATTGTACGCCCCCAGAAAGTTTGACCTGTATCAATTTATAAAACTCATATTCGGGTATAAGTTACACCATGAGGCAAAAGATGTTAGATCATCACCGTCTTATTGGAAATAATCACCTTATTGTTTTGAAAGCTCTCTCCAGATGAGGGGAGAGCTTTCTTAGTTTTGGAAAAGTTTCTACTTAACTGTCTAAGACAATATTGATAATCTGAACAATATCCAGGATATTGATAGTGCCATCCCCATTTAAATCAGCTGTCTGAATCTGCTCGTCTGTAAATTCAGCCTGCCCAAGAGTGTAATTGGCCACCATGACAATATCTAGGATGTTTATCGATTCATCACCATTTATATCTCCTAGGAGCAACTGAATCTCCTCATCCACAATAAGGATAAAACCAAAATCAGCCTCATAGCCAATACCATCAAATTCATTTGCTGTTAGGGTTAATATGAATTCATATTCTCCTGACAAAATCGTGGGTGAGAGTTCCACCATATAAGGGCTGCTGTCATTTACAATGGGCATACCCGGGAAGGCATCATCAAAATTCATCGTTGGGTTTTGAATACTAATTTCATCACTGTCAGCGCTAAGTATGCCGGTAATATTGACAGCTGTCCCCCAGCCTTCATCATTGAGTAAAATCACCATTACTTCTACGGCATCTCCAGCAGAGACAATGCCACTAGCATCATTGGGTAAATAGAAATCACTTCCAATAAGTTCAAACCTGGGAAAAAGATCTGTACTCAGCGACCGCAGGGCATCAACACGGCCTGTGCCCAGTTTTCCCTGAAGATATTCTTCTGTATTGAGCTCATAAATAACTGGATCCGCTGTAGCCAAGATCATGGTTTCCAGCATTTCATTGGTCCAGTCCATATTAAATGATCGCAGTAAACCAATGGTACCGGCTGCAATGGGGCTTGCCATGGAAGATCCGGACCAGGATGTATATCCGTTATTAATTTTCGTACTGCGAATACCTTCACCTGGTGAAGATAAATCCACAGATTCATGGTAGGTAGCCCAGTGGTTCCAGTTATCACCACCACCCATGGCACAGACTGAAATCACATGCTCATAACTAGATGGGTAATGTGCAAATTCATCGGTTCCAAGGTCCCAGTCATCACCATTTCCAGCGGCTGCTACTACCACAGCACCGTAATCATCATGCACCACATCAATGACTGTCTGCTCATACTGGTTATAGCCAATACCGCCCCAGCTATTATTAATGATGGTAAAATTATCATTATGATAGCCAGCCCTGGCAGCATAGAGAATTCCATCATAGCCGTGAGTAATATAGGGGTAGCTCTGCTCTCCTGTTGAAACTTTTACGCTCATAATGCTACAATTAAACCCAACCGATGCAATACCAGTATTGTTATTAGATGTAGCTGACAGAAGCCCTGCCACATGAGTACCATGTGCCCAAGTGCCACCATTTGAGACGCCAGATGGAGGAGAAGGAATATTATCCTGCAGGCCTGAATAACCGGCACAATCCCATCCGATGAGGTCATCCACATATCCATTCCCGTCTTCATCCTGCCCATTGATGTCTCCAGGATCATAGATCCAACTGCCATTTTCATAAAGAAGGGTCACTCCATTTGCATTGGCATCCTCTCCCAAGTTGTTCCATATATTATCAATGAGGTCCTCATGATCAAAGTCTACTCCCGTATCTACAGATGCCAGTATTACATCCTGGTCTCCTGGAAGATCCCCTCCGCCTACATCCCAAAAATTCCAGGCATCATCTGCCTGAATCTGCGGCAGAAACCACTGCTGACTATACTGAGGATCATTGGGCGTATATACGGGCTTATGAATGGGCTCTTTCTCTGCAGAATGAATAAACGGAAAAGATGAAAGCTCATCTCTTAACTGATCTCGAATATGGGCTTTTGATTCTCTAAGATAAATTCGGTAAATACGATTTAAATAAATATCACCACTGTGTTCATTTGGAGTGGTATGCTGTAGCCAGGGTTCAATATCTAAAATGGAGTTGGAATTTAGATAATGATCCAATTCATCTATTCCTGAATGAAATTCACCGGCCTCACGGCTGATAGTAAGGGGATCCTGACCGGGTTTCAGACAGAAAAGGAAAACATCTTCCCGGTACTCTGCAGAAAGGCTACTGAGCGTAGCATACAGAAAAAAAAGTATGAACGCAGGGAGGCGCATTAAAAGATCTAGCTGCCTAGAATAATATTAGCAAGAGATATAATATCAAGGATGTTGAGAGTGCCGTCGCCATTTAAATCGGCATTATCTGCATACTCATCGGATAGTATCATATTAGCCAGTTGTATAATATCCAAAATATTTACTGCATCATCAGAATTGAGATCACCTGTGAGACCAGTGACTTCAACATACGTACCATCAATAACTAAAGTTCCTGTATAATCGGGATCCAGCCAGTCAATCATTCGGCGGTTTTGATCCATTTCCCAGTTCCATCCAAGATATAATTTACCATAGAGATCTGGCCATCCTTCTCCACATTCACCAGCACCACCCGTTAAAACACCAACAATCTGAAACCGTTCATTAAAAATAGGAGAACCAGATGACCCCCCCTCAGAACCACCTTCATCCCAGTTAACCTGCCAATGGGTAAGTCCATGACTTGCAGTATCCCACCACGCACCATAGGCTGTATCATCATCATAGTTAATTTTTTTGGGGGTTCCACCAGGATGATGAACACCACATGAAATAAGCGGATAATTTTCTGTGGCATCCCAGCCTGCATAAAATACTTCCCAATCTTCTTCAATTTCATCATCAATGAGTAGAAGAGCCCAGTCACCTCCTGGTGAGTCAGATTCTGGCGGATGAGAAATTCCATCCGAATGGGCAACCAAGTCAGAACTATATGCATAGGGGCCAGCGCTTCCCCATGTATTTTCGCATGATGAAGCTATTTTATTAAAGTAAAAACGGAATGTGCTTGGATTATCACCATCTACGCAATGCCAGGCAGTTAAAAAATAAGGCGTGAGATCCTGCCGGACATTATTAACCATAGCGCCGGAGCAAATAAACCCACCCATATCTAAAAATGCAACAGAATTAATTGAACCTTGATATTGAGCATCTGTTTCGCAAATAACATTTACCCCACATTCCCAATCTCTTCCATTCCCTGAAAAATCCATAATATCACGGTAGTCGTGAATGATTTCTATTATTTGAAGTGAAAATTTTCCTTCAACTCCAGCTGGTTGATAATATTCAATAATAGCTGTATCACCCTTTATGAGGGGTGTGGAAAAACGATGGTGTTCTACATTATTTAAATGGGTATAGGCGCCATTAATCATTTCATAGCCGGGAGTGTATACATATAACTGACCACCTTCCGGAATATGAAACTTTTCATATTCAAAGCTGGTGGCATAGGCATACTCAGATATAAAACGAATCTGCCACATTCTTCCGCCATCAGCCGTTTTTTTCCATGTCCCAGAATTTTCAGGGGTATAATATACTTCATGTTTATATCCATAACGGTAAGGCGTACCTATTTCCCTGTACGCATCTTCCTCAAGTAGTGCATCATGGTCTACATAGGGTAGATTTATTGTTTGGTAATTATTCCCCGAGCTATAAATTTGGCTGTAAGGAGCCCCCTCCTGAGTCTGTTGAGCCAGAGAAAATTGCATTATAATTAGTATCATTGCCAGCTGTTTCATCACATCCTTTCAACTATCTTCAATATTCATCATTTCCAATTTAGTAATGAAATTAAGATTATAGAGGAGAAACATCCTAAAACTACTTCGTTTCAATTTGTAACAATTTTTAATGAAGTGAGTTCATGTAATAAGATTCCCCCTGCAACAGAGACATTTAAGCTTTCCAATCCTTCAATTCCAGGAATGGATATAGTTGATGTAATAAAGGATTTTGATGGTTCTCCTATGCCATGGGCTTCATTCCCTAAAATTAATATCCACCCTTTAATAGCTTCTACGTTGAGAGTTTGAACAGGATTTCCCTTCATATCTGATCCAAATATTTCCATCCTAGCTTCTGAGTAATCGACCAATAATTTCTCTTCGGATATTGCATCAAAATGGGAAAAATAAAAATGTGCTCCCATGGCTGAGCGTACCACCTTTGAGTTAAAGGGATCTACACATTCCGGAGAACAAAATATCGATTTAATTCCAAACCAGGCTGCGGTTCTTAAAATAGTGCCCATGTTCCCCGGATCAGAAATTCCATCAAGGTAAATTGCCCTTTTAGGGGGATCATTATATTTTTCGTAGTTTGGAATTGGAGCAAGTGCAATTATTCCTTGATTATTGAGGCTATCACTGATCTGTCTAATTATTTTCTCGGGAGCCAAACTGAAAGGAATGTTTTTCTTCTCAAATTTTTTAAGGATATTCTTTCCAAAAATTGAGTTGAGGTTTTTCTTTGTCATCCACACTTCTAACAATTGTGCATCGGCAGATAATGCCTGATCAATGAGACGATTTCCTTCTAATAGAAATTGCCTTTCTTGCCGACGATATTTCTTTTTATGAAGTGACTTTAGTTGTTTTATGCGAGCAACAGACAGCAAGAGTTTTATATATTTATTTCTAGTGAAACAGGTGCATGGTCGGAACCCATTACTTCAGGCAGTATATATGCATTTTTCAATTTAGGATTAAGAATTTGAGATGTACAGAAATAATCAATTCTCCACCCTATGTTTCTATCTCTTGCATTTGCCCGATAACTCCACCAACTATAATTATTCCCCCCTTCATGGAACTCTCTAAAGGTATCGATAAATCCTTTGGCTAAAATATTATCAAACCCCTCACGTTCATCATCTGTAAACCCTGCATTACCTGGATTAGACTTGGTAGTCTTATTCGTTTTTGGATTTGCCAAATCAATTTCTCTATGAGCAACATTCAAATCTCCACAGAAAATAACAGGTTTGGATTTTTCAAGTGAACATACAAATTCCAAAAAATCAGGGTCCCATTCCTCATATCGGTAAGATAGTCTGGTTAATTCTCTTTTTGAGTTTGGCGTATACACATTTACTAAATAATAGTTGGTGAACTCAAGAGTAATAACTCTACCTTCAGAATCATGTTTAGATATATCCAATCCTTTTGTAAAATCAATGGGTTCAATTTTTGAAAATATTGCTGTGCCGGAATATCCTTTTTTTTCTGCCCAATTCCAATACTTATAGGGATATTTTGGCAAATCTAATTCAACTTGTTCAGGTTGAGCTTTGGTTTCCTGCAAACAGAGAATATCGGGATTATATTTTTCTACAAAATCCAAAAAACCTTTTTTAATGGCTGCCCTGATTCCATTTACATTCCATGAAATAATTTTAATCACTTACTTTTTCCAACATGTTAATGGATTTTTTCACATAATCGGGATGCTCAAAAGTTTTAATTTCAGCATGTTTCAAGGCAGTGGCGAACATTTCCCCAAAATCAATATTGGCTTCCGTTTTTCGCACAATTTCCAAGTCAGCTTTTGTCTCAGGATGAATGGGAACAAAAAATGAGCAGCAGTCATCATACGGTTCTATGGATATTTCATAGGTGCCAATTTTTTCAGCAATTCGAATAATGTCTTCTTTATTTAACCCTGCAAGGGGTCTCAAAATAGGTCGATCGGCGGCATCAGAAGTAGCACGAATATTGGATAATGTTTGGGATGCAACCTGCCCCACAGATTCACCACTAATGAGAGCTGGAATATCCAATTGTTCTGCAATCATGGATGCTATTTTTATCATGGCGCGACGAAAAAGTATGACCCAAAGTTTATTAGGCGCAACAGCCATGATTTTCTGTTGTATCTCTAATAGAGGGACCATGTAAACTCTGCATTGAATTTGGAACCCCGCTAAAACAGTTAATATTTCTTCTACATTTTGAATGGATTGACGGCTCGTGGCAGGGGCACTATGAAAATGTACATAAGTTAATTCAACTCCTCTTTTCAACATTTCAAAGGAAGAAACCGGAGAATCAATTCCTGAAGATATCATGCTTATGGCCTGTTCACTAGTTTTAACTGGCAAACCACCAAATCCATAAATACGCTCACGCCCAATATAAGCCATGCCTTTCACCAGTTCAATAACCACATCCATATCTGCATTTTTTAATTTTACAGGCTTTAAATAGGTAGACTGCAAATGTTGCCCCACCATTATATTAATTTCTTGAGATGAAAGATGAAAATCTTTGTACTGTCTCCGCGCAGATACACGAAAAGATGAAAATTCTAATCCCTTTAATTGTGCTGCTGCTACAGATTTCATTGTATCAATATCATCTTTAACCTGGGTCATAAGAATGGCATGTTTTATACCCATCACTTTTCTTAACCTTTGAGCATAATCATTCCACATTGATTCATCAATGCCAAAACAGAAAATACGGGCAGCATTCAATTGAACTTTTGAAAATGGGAGCCCAGATAATTGACGCTTGATATTTTTGATTAAACGACGTTCAAACCAGCTACGGTTTTTACCTTTTAACGCTATTTCATGGTAATGGATAAGAATACAGAAGGCTTCTGTCATTCTCAGGAGGTTTTGTTAAAGAATTGATTTATATCAGAAATGGGTACTTCATTTTGATTTCCGGTGGACATATCTTTTACGATTATTTTGTTTGCTGCTAATTCTTTTTCACCTAAAATAATGGTTGTTTTTGCCCCGCATCTTCCTGCTTCACGCATTTGAGATTTAAAGCTTCGGCGGAGGGTTTCCATTACCACTGTTTTCCCACAATTGAGACGAAGATCATTGGCTATTTTAGAGGCTGTTACCGTTGTTTCATCTCCAAAGTGAATCAAATAAATATTTGGTGAATTCTCTGAAATATTTTGTTTATCAATGGCAAGAATCAATCGCTCTATGCCAGCTGCAAATCCAACTGCGGGAGTAGATTTTCCCCCCAACTGCTCAATTAATCCATTATATCGCCCGCCACCGCATAAGGCATCTTGAGCTCCTAAGACTGACGATGTAACCTCAAAGGTGGTATGGCTGTAATAATCCAATCCCCGCACCAGTTTTTTATCATGAAAGTAGGGAATTTCTATTTCATTTAATATTCGTGTAACCATTTCAAAATGGGCTTGATCTTTATCTGAAATAGAGTCGAAAATAAGAGGTGCATGTTCATCTAATAATTCTTGGCAATGAGTATTTTTGCAATCAAAAAGGCGAAGTGCATTTTTTTCAATTCTTGTTTGGCAGGTAGCACAAAGTTTTAACTTAATTTTTTTTACCGATGATCGAAGATTCTCTAAATAGACAGGTCTAATTTCAGCATTTCCGATACTATTTAATCGAACAGACATATTTTGTATATCAAACTTTTTGAATATATTGTAAGCTAGAGAAATTATTTCTGCATCCTGCTCAGGGTTGGAGGAACCAATCGCCTCTGCGCCAAATTGATGAAACTGCCTTTGTCTCCCCTTCTGTGGTCTCTCTCTCCTGAACAAGGCATCAATATAATAGAGGCGATGGATAGGGTTTTGATTACCCATCTGATGTTGAAGATATGCTCGCGCAACAGGAGCAGTTAATTCAGGTTTTAAGGTAAGGGTGTTACCGCCTTGATCCGTCCATGAATACATTTCTTTGGTAACAATATCGGTATCTGTGCCAATTCCCCGAACAAATAATTCCGTATTTTCGAATGCAGGGGTTCGTATTTCTCCATAGCCATTTTGCTGCATTAGAGTATGAACAAAATTCTCCACTTCCCTCCAAAGATTTAATTCATTTGGAAGAAGATCATGGGTACCCTTTATGGTTCTAAAATTTTGCATTAACTAATATCATCAGTCTTTGCTTCGTCATCTTCCCAATTCTGAATAATATTCATAATTTCACTGGTATGATTGGCTTCTAATAAACCAAAACGGACTTCCGGATTTTCAACCATAATTCGAAAACGGGTGATAAATTTTCGATGCCCGCAAGGGTCTTCATTGGGGCTTAATGTTAACAGAATTAAATGACAAAGTTGCCCATCTGGTGCATTAAACTCCAGCCCTTCTTTGGAAATTCCAAGAACACAAACAAGTTCGTCAATTTCCATTGATGTAAAGTGGGGATATGCAATTCCACGACCTGCAGCAGAGGGTAATGTTTCCTCCTTTTCTGTGATGGCAGCATATAATTTGTTGGTGGCAGATAATTTGTCTA
>JASMKZ010000270.1 GCA_030748955.1 Fidelibacterota bacterium
AAAATTTATGATTCAGAGCGTTCATCTTTGACTGTGATGTCAAAAAATGATTCTATTAGATTCTCATCGGTAGACAACTGGCTTATAGATACAAAGCATAGAATAGATTCTCTTGAAAACAATATTGATAAAATAGTTGAAGAATTTAACCCTAATAAAGCAGAAGAGTGGAGTCTTGGGTCATATATGTATTATTTGAGAATTCTTAATGTGCAAGATGGTATTGCAACTGCTAAAATAACTGGTTCTGTTCATCCTTTTTCAATGCCTAAGATTGGCGATAAAGTTAATATTAAATAATATAGTGTTAGCATGCGTAATAGTTATTAACAAATTCATCCTGCTTTGGGAGCAGGGGGTCGCAGGTTCTAATCCTGCCACCTCGACATTTTTTTAAGAAAGCCTCTTTTATAGAGGCTTTTTTGTATTGTATATTTAAATATGAAACATTATTTATTAATTAGTTTATTCACGGTACTATTTTCGCAAGAATTTAATTGGGAAATAATCGAGCAAATTCAAGAGGGCTATCAATACAATATCAATTCAAATTCTAATGGAGATATTGTAATAGGTGGATTTGAATTAAACAGTGATTA
>JASMKZ010000271.1 GCA_030748955.1 Fidelibacterota bacterium
CAGGATTTAATTTTGCTATTGGAGGTAAAACTCCAAAAGCATCTGCTGTTAAAAAAAAGATATTATTAGGATTTTCTCCTTGCGAGGGTATCATTATGTTTTTAATAAAGTGTATTGGATAACTAACCCTTGTATTTTGAGTTATTGATTTATTACTATAATCAACTGCACGCGTATTATCTATAATTACATTTTCTAGTAGAGCTCCTGGTTTGATTGCGTCATATATCTCAGGTTCTTTATCCTTAGATAGATTTATAACCTTGGCATAACATCCTCCTTCAAAATTAAAAATTTGGTTTTTCGAATTCCATCCATGTTCATCATCTCCAATAAGTTTTCTACTGCTATCAGTAGATAGGGTCGTTTTTACAGTACCAGACAAGCCAAAGAAAATAGATGTATCTCCATTACTCCCAGTATTTGCACTACAATGCATAGGTAGCACATTTTTGTATGTAGGTAAAGTAAAATTTAAAACTGAAAAAATTCCTTTTTTTATTTCACCTGTATAGCCTGTACCTCCAACAATTATAAGCTTACTTGTAAAGTTAATTATTGCAAAATTTTTGTCGCGTACATTGTCAATTGATGGATCT
>JASMKZ010000272.1 GCA_030748955.1 Fidelibacterota bacterium
ACTCTTGAGTCATTTATTATAACTGGAAATGCAACTGACCAACTAAAAGATAGACTCAAAGCATGGAGCCCAAAATTCAGAACTCCCATAGGTGGCTGGAGTCATTAAAAATATAAGGCTAAAGTAACTTATATAATAAAAAACCTCCATTTCTTCATGGAGGTTTTTTTGTAATATATACAACATCTATATACGATACAGGCTAGGCAGTTTCGGAAAACGAAGAATATGATATTATTGAAGTGACATCAAGCCCCGGTCACCCGGGGTTTTTTGTTTGTGGGAGGATGGGTAGATTTGGATGAGAGTTGGAGTTGAAAATGAAGAAACAACCAATTGCAATATTTGGATTATTGATATTAGTAATTAGTGCTGTAGCATTTGTGCTATGGGCCGGGGGGACAACAAATGTTGATATAGATAATTTTATAAGAATACCCTCGTTTGTAATTGTTGTAGCGTTCAGCGGACTTACATATACGAAAAAAGATTTAATATTAGGCGGATGGATAGGAACCTTGTTCTTAATTTTTGTTCCAATAGCCCTAATTGCTGATGACGTAATTATCGATCAAAGTTCACTCTCCCAGTATCAAAC
>JASMKZ010000273.1 GCA_030748955.1 Fidelibacterota bacterium
AATATTTCAAATCTAACAAGTGAACTTGAAACAATAATAAGGGCAAATAATCTTATCCTAAAAGATATGCTTAAGGGAGTGAAGGAAGAGCGGGTTAATTATTCCCTTACATGATATAACGATATCTTGTTTGTTCATATATTTTAATATGTTTCATGCGGAATTCCATTTGGAATTCCATTCATCACTCGACTAATTTTGCGGGCATTTTTTCAAATAAAAATGATGTGTTGGCTCGGTAGCTCAGTTGGTAGAGCAGAGGACTGAAAATCCTTGTGTCGGCAGTTCGATTCTGTCCCGAGCCACGTAAATAAAATACCCCCGAAATTCGGGGTTTTTTGTTTACCCATATGGATACCAGTGGCTATCTTTGTATCTCTCGCAATATTAGGAATTTTGGCACTTTATAGTTCCTGGCTTAACCGTTCGTATTCCAACCCAGCCTTACCTTCTAATTCAGTTATATAGTTTTCAATTTGACCACATACATCATCTCTAACACATTTCCCTGCAACTTTAATTGCATTTGAAATTGCTTTTTCATTGGATCGTCCATGAGCAATGATAACCATCTTATCAAAACCCAGCAGGGGAGCG
>JASMKZ010000274.1 GCA_030748955.1 Fidelibacterota bacterium
GAATGATATATATTTATCTTTATTTCTGATATCTTTTTCAATATGCTCTTTCATTAATTTCTGCATCTTAATGGGCATTACTTCATTAAAACTAGCAATCCATTGTTTTTTTCTAAAGTCTAAATAATAATCAGATAATTTGGTTACAATTTTTGAATTCATACCAAAACTTACACAAACTTCTTGCAGTAAATCAATACCAACAGCATGTTATTTTATGAATATTAATTGGTTTAATATAATAATAGCAGTTATAATAAAAACCCCAACATTTCTGAAGGGGTTTTATTATTCTTATCGTGTCGAGGTGCAGGATTCGAACCTGCGACCCCCTGCTCCCAAAGCAGGATGATGTTAGTTAGATTGAGGTAGACCACCTACAAGAATATTGACCATTAAAACAACATCCAAGACATCAACAGACCCATCTTCATTTACATCTGCAACTATACTATATTCATTATTGAGTATCATATCAATTATTTGTACAATATCTAATATATTTAAAATACCATCATTATTAATATCACCATTTAAATAATTTTCAGAAACATTTAAATCAATAATATAAACATCAGTGAAATCCCAGGTTGCAT
>JASMKZ010000275.1 GCA_030748955.1 Fidelibacterota bacterium
GTTTGAGATATGGGATATGATTGGTTTTACCTCATCATTAAGAAGAATGGAATCAAATAATAAAACTATACCAAAATGGATAGAAAAAATGGAGTCTAAAGAAAAACGGGGCTTCTATTTAATAAACTAACTGATATTATAACCTGATTGGAGAGTCATTGGGTTTAATCGGGTTTTTTTGTTTGTGGGAGGATGGGTAGATTTCATAATGATTAAGAGTATCATACCAAAAATATTCTTTTTATTGTTTATCACATTTTTATTTACTTGCGAATCAAGTAGAAGTATATCAACCGGAGGTAGAGAGACATCTGATAGCATTCTTCATCCTATGCCATGGAATGCTATTCACATTGGTATAAATTCAAATTCAATTGATCATTTGATCGATGCAGTAAATAATGTAATGCCTAGATTGGGAATCAATCTATTAATTGTCGAAGTGAATTATAACTTTGAATATGAGTCATATCCGCAATTAAGGAATGATAATCCAGTAAGTAAAATTCAGATGAAAAAGCTTATAAGCGCTTGTAAAAATAATGAGATCCGGATTATCCCTCAATTTCAGAGTCTGGGACACCAATCGTGGTC
>JASMKZ010000276.1 GCA_030748955.1 Fidelibacterota bacterium
GGAGGAATTAACATTTATACTGCTCGTCATACAGATGACGGTGATTATAAAAATGGAATTCATAGAGGTGAAGATCTTTATGAGAATGATGGCTTTATTGTTCACTTTTTTTCAAAAGAAAAAGTAAACCAATTATCAAAAGGTTTTGAAATTTTAGATATTGAAAAATTTGAAGAAGGAAAATTTCCAAGAAAGCTTTTTATAGTTAAAAATAAAAAAATTTAGTCTAAAGCAACAACTGCAGCAGCAATTGAAGCTAATCTTGCTTGAGCTTCATCAGATCTACTAGTTATTACAACAGGTACTTTTCCTCCAATAACTACTCCTGCTGCACAAGCTCCCATAAAATAAATCATCATTTTTACTAAAGCATTTCCGGCTTCAACATTAGGAACTAACAAAATATCAGCATTACCCGATACATCATTTTTAATTTTTTTAATTGCTGCAGATTTTTTAGAAACTGAATTATCAAAGGCTAAAGGACCAAAAACATCTGCTTTAATATTTTCCTCTTTAGCTCTTTTAGTAATAAGATCAGCATCTATAGAACTAGGTACACTTTCAAGAATTTCTTCAGTAGCAGATAACACA
>JASMKZ010000277.1 GCA_030748955.1 Fidelibacterota bacterium
TATCATGATTGGAAAACTGGGAAATTTTACTTTCCCTCGGGGACAGTATGTATATACTGGAAGAGCTAAAACAAACCTGGAGCAAAGAATTGAACGGCATAAAAAACGAGACAAGAAATGCTTTTGGCATATCGATTACCTATTAATGGATGTGAATGTTCTATTAGAGGACATAGCAATCATTTCAGATAATTATGGTGAGGAATGTAGTGAAAACAAAAAACTGCTCGGAGTGAATACATTAATTATAGCTGAGGGTTTTGGAGCATCGGATTGCAAGAATAATTGTGGAGCTCATTTGCTCTATTTAGGTAACTAAACCCACCTCTCCAATTCTTCCTTCCTAACCCAGTTAGCATATATCTCAGTATAAATAATCCACTTTTCTTTCAGTTGTAACACTCTGTAACAAATCAAAGATAACATTGTCTTGTTTATATTAATTTATTATGTTTTCTAGTGTTATAACGTTAAATTTATCCTTTTAAACAGGAGGATCACCATCATGAGTTTCAATAATTTCTTCCATAGAATATTTTATTCCTTTTTTCTCTTTATAAGTTTGTTGTTTTCCAACCTTTCTGCTCAGGGA
>JASMKZ010000278.1 GCA_030748955.1 Fidelibacterota bacterium
TAGATGCAAATAACAACCCCTTGCATAATAAAATCATAACCGTTGATAAGGAAAAAGCAGAAGTTCCTGTAGAGGTTGCGTTAAGATATAGCAGCACATACAACGATAACATTTTAACTTTTGTAAACAACATAAACACAATTGAAGGAGGAACACATCTTTCAGGCTTTCGATCTGCCTTAACTCGATCTATGAATAATTATGCTACAAAAAACAATCTAATTAAAGCCAAAAAAAATGAAAAACTTACCCTATCTGGTGAGGATTTTCGTGAGGGTTTGACAGCTATAATTAGCGTCAAAGTGGCAGAGCCACAGTTTGAAGGACAAACAAAAACAAAACTAGGAAACGGTGAGGTTAAGGGTATTGTTGACAGAGTTGTTTATGAGGGCATATTAGAATTTCTTGAACAGAACCCCTCGGTTGGAAGAAAAATAATTGAAAAAGCGCTGCTTGCAGCAAGGAGTAGGTCAGCAGCAAGAAAAGCAAGAGAACTTATTCGCAGAAAGAGCGCTCTTGGCGGGTCGTCGCTACCAGGAAAGCTGTCAGATTGTTCTAATAGAGACCCAGAGTGGTGCGAGCTATACCTT
>JASMKZ010000279.1 GCA_030748955.1 Fidelibacterota bacterium
TGCACAAACAACGGCGAAAGAAATATTAGAATTCGAACCAAACGGCATTTTTCTTTCCAATGGTCCAGGAGATCCCGCTGCAGTAACCTACGGTATTGAAACAGTTCAAGGACTATTGGGTAAAAACCCCATTTTTGGTATATGTCTGGGTCATCAAATATTGGCACTGGCATTAGGAGCCAAAACATTCAAATTAAAATTTGGTCATAGAGGGCTCAACCACCCGGTAAAGAATTTGGAATCTGGGGTAGTGGAGATTACCAGCCAGAATCATGGTTTTGCTGTTGACTTGGATACTCTCCCGGAAAATGTAATCCCCACCCATGTAAATCTCAATGACAATACTTCAGAAGGAATCCGTTGCAAGGATATCCCAGCATTTTCAGTCCAATATCATCCAGAAGCCAGCCCTGGCCCCCATGACAGCCGCTACCTTTTCCAACAATTCATTGAAATGATGAAACGTGCCAAAAAGAACTGATATAGAATCCATATTAATCATTGGTGCTGGCCCCATCGTCATCGGTCAGGCCTGTGAGTTCGACTATTCCGGCACTCAAGCCACCCGAGCGCTGAAGGAAGAAGGA
>JASMKZ010000027.1 GCA_030748955.1 Fidelibacterota bacterium
AATGGAAGCAGTAATCTAATTAGAAAAATCTAATAATAAATAATTTTGGTAGTATATAAAGAGTAGTGTATATTCCACCGACTATGCAGTAAGAAAATGAATGAATTAGAACAGGTATTGATGAAATACCTGTTTTTATTTACATCTTGAGAAATTTATAGATGTATCATTGGAAGGCGTAGTAATTAGTAAATACAACAAGTAAAGGAAATAACATGAGTGATGCAAATCAAGGAACAGTTAAGTGGTTTAATGATTCAAAAGGTTTTGGATTTATAACTCCATCAGATGGTGGAAAAGACTTATTTGTTCATATGAGTGAGATCCAGATGGAAGGTTTTAAAACCCTGAAAGATGGACAATCTGTTGAATATACACCTGGATCAAGTGAAAAAGGTCCATGTGCTACAAACGTAATTCCTCAGTAACACCTCTCACATATAAAAGAGAGGAGTTCTGAATTCCCCTTTTTTGTAGTAACTACAACCCCCTGTTTTCAGGGGGTTGTTTTTTTTCATAAACATAATATAGGGGAAGTGTAATACCTTTAATTAGAGAAGTTATATTTTTTGTATAATTTTAATGATTCTAGCTGTTTACTTCTGTGAATCGTTCAGAGTTTATCACATGTTTACCAAAATACTTTTCATTAATTTTTACAACCTTTGAGAAACGTGTCTATGAATAAGTAAATTATTCCCTCTTTTACATGAGTCAATTTCAGAAAAATATAATTATTACCAGTATAGGGCATTTTTTAGTGCATGCCATGACGATGATTTTACCTGCTGTTTTGGTATTATTAGAAACAGAGTTTTCCGTTTCACTTATTTCTTTAGGTAAGCTGGTTACTATACAAATTTTGTTTTTAGGGTTTGGAGGATTCCCAGCAGGTATTTTAGCAGATAGGTTTGGATCCAGAGCAGTGCTTATTACCTATTTCATTGGGTTGATAATTTCATCAGTTTGGCTATATTTCGCAACTACATTCACTATGGCTGCTATAGGATTGGGGTTTTTGGGCTTAGTAGCTGGTTTGTACCATCCGGCTGGGTTAAAAATGGTAAGCCATTCGCCAAATGTTTCTCGGAACATGTCGTACCATGGTGTAGCTGGAAGTTTAGGCTTAGCTGCAGGTCCAATTTACGGTGGGTGGATGGCAAGCTGGTTGGGTTGGCGAATTGCCTATCTTTTACCTGGAGGATTAGCACTATTAGGGTTAATTATCATTTTAGCCTATCACCATGAATCTGCACCCAGGCCTAAAGAATTTAAACTTAATTTTACGGTTACGAGGGTACATCTCACCATTTTTACCGTTTCATCATTATGGGGGTTAGCTCATCATGGGTTATTTAATTTCTTACCTTACTATTTCACAGAAGCGGTCCAAACAGGGCTTGGCAGTGTGGTAGGGAGTGGATTTTTAACGGGTTTTGTTTTATTGTTAGGTATTATTGGTCAGCTATTGGGCGGAAGTCTCGGCGAACGCTTTAAGAGGAAAAATCTCTATATCTTTGTAGTAGCGCTTAACATCCCTTTTCTGGTTATGATGGCATATTATCAAGGTTGGTATCTTGTAGGCATCACCGGCGTATTGGCCGCGGTTAATTTTATGTTTCAACCGGTGAATAATAGTCTTTTGGCAGATGTTACTCCCAGTAATCAAAGAGGGGTTATTTATGGATTTTCAGCAGGCATCAGTTTTGGAGTTGGCTCCCTCGCTGGGATCATTGGCGGATACTTAGGAGAAGCCCTTTCCATCAATTATATTTTCCCCAGCATGGGATTATTTTTACTACCGGCAGTATTATTTGCAATTTTATTGAAAAAACTTATATAATTACATTACATTTAATACTCTTATTCCGACGAATTATTGCTATATAAACACTTAATTGGAGATTTGTTATGACCCTGAAGGAAAAATGTGCTGTTTTAGAAGATCGAGTGAAACGCCTGCAAGAGATTGGCCTCGCTTTATCTACCGAAGATGATATTAATGTTATTTTTGAACTCATTATGAGTGAAGCAAAAAATATAACCAATGCTGATGGTCGAACTTTGTACATGATAAGTGATGATGGTAAAACCATGAAATTTGAGATAATGCAAACCGATTCAATGAATTTTGCCCAGGGGGGAACTACAGGTGTTGAAATTACAATTCCTCCTATGCAACTTTTTGATGAAGAAGGTAACCCAAATCATTCAAGTAACGTCGCATATTCAGCAAATACTGGAAAAACGGCAAATATTAAAGATGTTTATACTGCCAAAGGTTTTGATTTTACAGGACCTAAGAATTTTGATAAAAGTACAGGCTATAAAACTAAATCTGTGATGTCAGTACCACTAAAAAACCATGAAAATGATATTATTGGTGTAATGCAGCTGATTAATGCTACAGATAAAAAAAGTGGTAAGGTAGTAGCATTTTCAGATGATATGCAGCAGCAGGTTGAATCATTGGCCTCTCAAGGTGCAGTAGCTCTCACTAATAAACGATTGGTTGCAGAATTAAAAAATCTCTTCGAATCTTTTATCAAGCTCATTGCCACTGCTATTGATAAAAAATCGCCCTATACAGGTGGTCACTGTGAACGAGTACCAGAAATCGCCATGTTATTGGCAACTGCTGTAGAAAATACAAAAACGGGTAAATATGCAGATTTTTCCATGACTGAAGATGAGCGTTACGAACTGTTTATTGCTGCCTGGCTGCATGATTGTGGAAAGGTTGCCACGCCTCCTCATGTGGTGGATAAGGGAATGAAGCTTGAAACCATAACTGATAGAATTGAAGTGATGGATACACGTTTTGAAGTATTAAAACGGGATGCTGAGATTGCCACATTGAAACAACAAATTGAACTCATGGCTGAGGGTTCTGCAAATGGTTCAATCAAGAATTTGGAGGAAGATTTAACAAAACAGATCGAACAGTTAAGCTCAGATCAGACATTTATCCAAAAAACCAATCGTGGTGGTGAATTTATGGAAGAAGAAGATCAAAAAAGAGTGGCGGATATTGGTAGTTATAAATGGAATCTTGAGGGAGAAGAAATTAACCTTTTTGATGATAAAGATGTGCGTAATCTCCAGATACCGAAAGGAACATTATTGCCGGAAGAGCGGGAAATTATTAATGACCATATTGTTATTACTATTGATATGCTGGAAAAACTACCGTATCCAAAGAATCTTCGAAATGTACCGGAGTTTGCTGGAGGACATCATGAAAAGTTAGACGGTACTGGTTATCCTAAAGGACTGAAAGATGAGGATATGAGTATTCAGGCTAAAATTATGGCAATCGCTGATATTTATGAAGCCCTTACAGCTGCTGACCGCCCCTATAAGGATGGGAAAAAATTATCACAAGCTATGCGCATTATGGGCTTTATGAAAAAAGATTATGAGATAGATGAGGACCTTTTCGAGATATTTGTAAAAGAAGGTGTGTATAAGGAATATGCTGAAAAATATCTGGGAGAGAACCAGTTAGATGAAGTAGATGAATCTAGTGTGCTTGCATGAAAAATAAACACCTCGCTGATATGGATAGGGAGGAACTGAAGCATTACATCTTCAAACTTCAGGAGTTCATTGAACAAGAAAAAAAAGATGGAAAAGATATTGACACTATTTTAGATGAAACAGACATTTTTGATGAGTTTGAAGAGGTGCTCCCTGATGATGAATTTCCTGTTTTCGTTATAACTATTTTAAATGGTTTTCAATCAGGCGACCTCATTGACAAATTATTGGATGTATTTGATGATTGTAAGAATAGAAAGTAATCCTTCATATTTAAGAAAAAGGATAGAGCGTTGAGTAATTCAGATAAGGTCCGGGAGACCTTTAGAGAAATCCCCTCCGTAGATGATATTCTTGCTAATTTCCATAATGAAATTAGTTCTATACCCTATCCCTTGGTTTTACAAACCATTCGAGGTACATTAAATGAAGTGCGGAAGGACATTCGACAATCCCTTCCCATCGATAATATTCCAAAACATACTTTCAATAAAGTGCAGTTGGCACTCAGCCATCTTTCTTTACCTAACCTGAAGCAGGTGATAAATGGTACGGGAATTATTTTACATACAGGGTTAGGTAGGGCACCCCTATCTGCAAAATTAGTAAAGGATGCATTGCAAAATGTATTGCCTTATTCAAATGTAGAACTGGATATCCTATCAGGGAAACGAGGGGAGCGAAATACCCACGTAGAATCTTTGGTGAATGCGTTAACAGGTTCAGAGGCAACCGTTGTAGTGAATAATAATGCCGCAGCAGTATTACTAATGTTAAATGCCTTGGCTGATGGAAAGGAAGTAATCATCAGCAGAGGAGAGCAAGTGGAAATTGGTGGTTCATTTCGCATTCCCGATGTCATTAAAAAATCCGGTTGTAAAATGGTTGAAGTGGGAACTACCAATAAAACCCATTTGAAAGATTATTCTAATGCAATTACCAGTGAGACGGGTGCTATTCTGGTAGCACATACTAGCAATTATAAAGTGATGGGGTTTACAAAATCAGTTGATTTGACAGCTCTTAGCGTATTAGCTAAAAAGAAAAAGACTCCACTTATTCTAGATTTAGGAAGTGGGGCAATTGCTGATTTTAAAAAATTAGGATTACCACATGAACCGACAGTACAGAGCTATATAAAATCCGGTGCCAGTGTGGTATCTTTCAGTGGAGATAAATTATTAGGCGGACCTCAAGTTGGTATCATATGTGGCAAGAAAGCCCTTGTTCGAAAAATTCATAACAATCCATTATACCGAGCACTTCGTTGTGATAAATTCAGCTATGCTATTTTGGAAGCTACGTTGCGGACATACCAGACACCTGAAGACATTCGGAAAGAAAATTTGGCTATTTCATTATTTAATAGAAGTCAGAGTGAACTTATTAAAATTGGTAAAAAAATATTAAACAATATACCTTCCAAGTCTGTAAAAAAATTCGGAATGGAAATAAAACAAACGGAAGTGGAAGCAGGAAGTGGTTCCTTGCCGCTGGAAAAGTTTCCCAGCGTAGCAATTGTATTTAAGGGCGAAATGAAAGCTTCGGAGCTCAGTAGAAAATTTCGGTCTGCTCCCAGTCCCGTGTTGGGATATATTTCTGGCAATCGCTTTCATATTGATCTGAAAGCTATTCCTACTACTCAGGAAAAACAGCTGATTTCTTCCCTTATAAGCATCCTCCAATGAAACAAACGGTTATAGGACTTTCTGGTCATATTGACCATGGAAAGACGGCGTTAGTAAAGGCACTCACTGGAGTGAATACAGATAGTCTCACAGAGGAACAGAAGCGTGGAATGACTATTGATATTGGCTTTGCTTTCTTAGATGAGAATATCACCCTTATTGATGTACCTGGCCATGAAAAATTTGTCAAAAATATGATGGCTGGGGTTTCTGGTATTGATGTAGCATTATTGGTGGTAGCTGCCGACGATGGTATTATGCCTCAAACCCGAGAACATTTCGAAATTCTCAATTTGCTGGATATTCCACTTGGTATCGTTGCTATAAATAAAATTGATCTGGCTGATGATGATTGGTTAGAATTGATTGAACTAGATATAAGTGAACTTGTCAATGGGTCTTTCATGGAAAATGCTCCCATTGTAAAAGTATCTGCTGAAACAGGGGTTGGGGTGGAGCATTTAAAAGCTACCTTATTGGAATTATGTAAAAAAGTCCCTGAAAAACAAGACAGAGGCATTTTTCGATTACATGTGGATAGAGTATTTAGCATGAAAGGGTATGGTACTGTTGTTACTGGAACGGTGAATTCGGGTACGTTAAAAATTGGAGATTCAGTGGAATTATTACCAGGAATGGTAAAATCTAGAGTGAGAGGATTGCAATCTCATGGGGAGGAAGTTTTGAAAGTGGAAACTGGTGATAGAGCTGCAATTAACCTCCAGGGAGTTGACATTAAACAAATTGGTAGAGGCAGCCAGATTGCTGAAATTGGTTATCTGCAATCCATTAATCAAATGGGAGTAACATTACGGCTTTTAGGCTCTGCACAAAAACCAATTGTTCAAAATCAGAGAGTCCGAATTCATTTAGGAACGCAGGAAGTAATGGCTCGGGTTGCATTAACTGCCGGAAAGACTCTTCAACCAGGGGAGGAATGTCCTGCATTATTACGGCTTGAACACCCCATGGTTGCTGCAAGGGGGGATAAATTTATTATAAGGAGTTATTCTCCGGTAATAACCATTGGCGGTGGAGAAGTGATGGAAGTCTTAATTGAAGAAAAATGGAAGGTTGTTAAAGAAAAATTGCAAAACTTATATGACAGCCCAAAATCAAATCAACTCATTCAACTTGTTCAAGGTGAAGGAGCAAAACCTATTACTCTAGATAAACTTCAATACCGTTTGGGTATATCTAAAGAACAAATAGATAGTTTAGTGGAGGGGAGGGAAGAATTATTTTGGCTTAGCCATAAACAAGGGAAATGGCTAATTACACACAATCAGTGGGATACCTTGAAAAATAGTATTACAGATTATCTAAAAAAATATCATTTAATAAATCCATTGAATGCCGGTGCTCAAAAGGAAAAAATACGGCAGCATCTTGAATGTGAAGATTTAATATTAGAAGCACTGTTAAGTGCGATGATGGAAAGCAATTTAATTTCTCAAAAGGGAGAATTATATTCGGACTCCGAATTTTCAATTACGCTTAGCAGTGAAGATGATGTGCTGCAAAATAGTGTATTAATTCAGTTGGAAAAAGAGGGATTTACATCATCTACACTTGCACAATTATCTTTGAAAACAGGTAATTCTAAAGAGAAACTCATGAAAGTAATAAATGTAGCTGAACAACAAGGTAAACTATTACGTATTGATGGTAACCTTATGTTTACTCAAACCAATTTTATCAAACTAAAAGAAAAAGTAGCTCAACATTTTTCCAGTCATTCAGAAATGTCTGTTTCTGAGTTTAAGGAACTTGCCCATACTTCACGCAAATATGCAGTACCTCTATTAGAATATTTTGATAAACAGAAAATTACCTATCGAGAAGGGAATGCCCGAAAATTGGTAAGATGAAAAATCAAAATACTACTCCAGTAATGAAGCAGTTTTGGAACGCAAAAAAAGCGCATCCAGATTCAATCATGCTTTTTAGAATGGGAGATTTCTATGAGACCTTTGATGAGGATGCTGTTACCACTTCAGAAATATTGGGAATAGCTCTCACCAAAAGGGCGAATGGAGCAGCGTCTACTGTACCTTTATCTGGATTTCCATACCATTCTTTAGAGCAGCATTTGCATAAACTACTTAAAGCAGGACATCGAGTCGCAATATGTGAACAGGTTGAAGACCCAAAGCTTGCAAAAGGAATCGTTAAACGTGAGGTGGTAGAGGTCTTATCTCCAGGCACGGCTTTGTCTGATAAATATTTAGATCAAAAAGAGAACAATTACCTTTGTGCAGTAACGTTTGATAAAAGACAATGTGGTATTGCCATATTAGACAACTCCACCGGTGAATTTTATAGTTGCAGCCGTAATCATGAAGATCTGCTTTCGATTCTAAAACAATTTTATGTGTCTGAAGTAATCATCTCAGATGATCAAGAGAATGATTTACGTCTTATTTTAAGAGGAGAAGAGATTTTCACTACTACTATTCCTGATTGGTGTAGGAGTCGTGAAACTGCTTATGAAAGTCTCACTGATTTTTATAATGTTTCATCTTTAAAAGGTTTTGGAATCGAAGATAATCCACTTGCTATTTCCTCTGCAGGTTGTGCTTTGTATTATGTGAATAAAAATTTCAATGGTCGTATTAAGCATATTCAACCGCTTTCTATTTTACAAGAGCAAGGCATAATGAGTCTAGATGCATTTACCATTCGCAATCTGGAATTATTTAATTCTCTAGCCACTCAAGGGATTCATGGAACGTTAGTTAGTACCATTGATCAAACTATCACAGGATCAGGAAGTAGGCTTTTAAAAAACTGGTTACGCCAACCACTCACAAATCCAACTAAAATTAACGAACGTTTAGATAGAATAAGTGAGTTTAATTCGCATCCAAAATTACTGGAATTCATGCAGAATATATTTAGGGAAACATCAGATTTAGAACGTATCATTGGAAAGGTTGCCAGTGGAAAAGCAAATCCTAGAGATATAATTAACGCAGGAAATACCCTTAGTAAAATTCCGTCCGTGAAAAAAATGGTGAATAAGAAAACTCCAGTATTGAAAAAACTGGTGGAGCAATTTGAAGACTCCGATTTCATAACTGAAAGAATATTAAGCCATATAAAGTTTGACCCTCCAGTATCAACAAAAAAGGGCGGTTATATTCAATCTGGAATTTCTTCTGAACTTGATGACCTTCGACATTTATCTGCAAATGCCAGTCAGTGGATGGCAGATATGCAAGGAGAGGAACAAAAAAAGCATAATATTCCCAGTTTGAAAGTAGGATATAATCGGGTATTTGGATACTATATTGAAGTTACAAAAACCCATGCTGAAAAAGTACCAGAACATTATATCCGAAAACAGACTCTCACCAATTCAGAACGATATTTTACTGAAGAGTTAAAAGAATATGAAATAAAAATTCTTTCTGCTGAGGAGAAAATTGTATCTTTAGAATTAGGTATTTTTGAATCTCTCCAAAATGAGATATTGAATTGTGCCGGTATAATTCAGAAAAATGCAAAGGTTTTAGCCAGATTAGATGTCGCTGCAGGATTCAGTAAATTGGCAATTAGCAGAAAATATTGCCGCCCTGAAATGGATGAATCATCTTTGCTTACTATTAAGGATGGTAGGCATCCGGTAGTTGAAGATTTGCTCCCAATGGGCGAAGATTTTATTCCAAATGATCTCGATCTAGATAATGATGAAACTCAAATAGCTATAATAACCGGTCCGAATATGGCTGGGAAAAGCACTTACCTCAGACAGGTGGGGCTTATTGTAGTGATGGCCCAAATAGGTAGTTATATTCCGGCAAATTCTGCAAAAATAGGTGTTATTGATAAACTTTTTACTCGAGTGGGTGCAAGTGACAATTTAGCAGGTGGTGAATCAACATTTTTAGTAGAAATGAATGAGACGGCCAATATTTTAAATAATGCTACAGAAAAAAGTTTAATATTATTAGATGAAATAGGTCGTGGGACCTCTACCTATGATGGTTTGTCTATTGCATGGGCAGTTACTGAATATTTACACGGCCATAAAGACGTGCAAGCCAAAACCCTTTTTGCAACTCACTATCATGAATTAGTTGCTTTGGCAGATCAATTGCCAAGGGCTATAAATTTGAACGTTGCTGTAAAAGAGTTTGGAGATAAGATTGTCTTTTTGAAAAAGATTATTTCGGGAGGTGCAGATAAAAGCTATGGCGTCCATGTGGCAGAAATGGCAGGACTTCCTGGAGTTGTAATCCAGAGGGCAAAAGAATTGTTACAACAACATAGTAACAATGAATCGGGATATGCTCCTGAGGTTAATTTGGAAATGAAACCCCAGATGGATTTGTTCTCAGAAAAAGAACAGGCATTGAAAAAAGAATTAGGTGAATTGAATGTAAATGAAATGACACCTTTAGATGCATTGGCAAAACTTGATGAGTTGAAAAAGAAACATGGCTTATAGATATCTCATTTTATCTAGTGTAATTAATTTTCTGTTTGCTGATATTGTGCAATTCGGCGGGGAATTGTATATGGATGGGCAGAATGCCCGGAATATTGGTATGGGAGGATACAGTGCCTCTTTCAGTACAGGTGCCAACCCTGCACAGCTTATACATATTAAGGAGTCATCTATGCATTTCTCCCATAAAGATAAATTTTCAGGATTATCCAGCGTGAGTACTTTTTCTTATTTATATCCTAAATTGATACATGGAATACAATACCCCATATTCATCAGCCTGGTCAGTCGCAGTGTGAATGATATCCCAGATACACGAAGTGCAAAAGACTCAGATGGTTCGATTGACTATTCTAGGATTAAGGATATTTCTATGCAGGAACTGGGATTTACTTTTGCAACTATTTATAATATGAATCATTATACCATAGGGTTTAGCATCAAACCATTTTATACTGGATTGGCGGAATATAAAGCCTGGGGCATATCGGGTGATTTTGGTGTGATGGCACCTTTCTTGGAAAATAGAATGAAATTAGGGTGTAAAATTGAAAATATATTCAGTTTAAATCGCTGGGATACGGGAACTATTGAAAGCTATGCTCCCTTATTTATTGGTGGCGGTCAAATTCAATTGAAATCTCTGTTATTGGGTATTGAGGTGGGATCTCGTTTGAAAGATGACCCTCCGTTGAATTATCATGCTGGATTTGAGTTTCATAAGCAGAATGAGATTGTTATTATAAGAGGAGGCCTTTCTCATAATAATTTATTCAGTGCAGGTATTGGCTTTGCATTAAAAAGACTTCAAGTTGATTATGCGTATATCCATCCATTGAAAACATTACCATTTGAACCCTCCCACATTATGAGTCTGGCAATATTCCTTAATAAACTAAGTGATTTAAAAGGTAAAATAACACCTTAAATTCTTTGACGTTAATCATAAAAAGTATTAGTATACAAATCTTGGAATATTCAGGAAATACCACGCCATATATAATAGAGGAAAAGATTGATATCAAGTATGACCGGTTATGGACGATCGGATGAACACAATGACCAATTGGTTTTAACAGTAGAAATTCGTACTATAAATAGTCGATTTCTAGATTTTTCACCGAGATTGCCAAAGGTACTTCTTCCTTTTGAAGATGAGGCTTATAGAATAGTAAAAAAGAGGTGTGAAAGGGGTAGGGTGAGTTTATCAGCAAAAATTGAATATCATCCTGGTGAGAAAAATACATTAACCTTAAATACAGATAAATTGGAAGAATATATGATGGTTGTGAAGGATATCCAAAAGTCATCGGATAGGGTTGATTTTCCAACAATGGGCGACATTTTAAGACTGCCGGAAATTTTTGTTAATGGTGAACAAAAAGATGAAGATGAATTAAAAACAGTTTTTCTCTCAGTATTAAATAAAACCTTAAGTGAGGTGGAATTAAATAGAATTAGCGAAGGGGAAAATATAAAATCAGATTTATCTATGCGATTAGATTTATTAATTGGTTTAGTAAATAAAATTAGAAAGATAACTATTTCAGACAAAGATGATAATATGAAACAGTATAAACAGAAAATTCAGGCATTGGTGGATGATATTAATTTAGATGAATCCCGTTTATATCAGGAAATTGCAATCTTAGCTGAAAAAAAAGATATTACAGAAGAATTAGTGCGACTAGATAGCCATATAGATTTATTTACAAATTATATGAATTCTAAGGATAACAAAGGGAAAAAATTAAATTTTCTTCTTCAGGAAATGGGAAGAGAAATCAATACAATTGGTTCTAAAACAGATGAAATAGAGATTAGTCATCTGGTTGTAGATATGAAAGATGAATTAGAAAAAATAAGAGAACAGGTGCAAAATATCGTATGAGTACAGGAAAATTAGTAGTTTTATCGGCTCCATCTGGAACTGGAAAAACATCCGTATGTAAAAAGTTATTAAAGAGAAATCCAAATTGGAAATTTTCTGTTTCAGCTACAACTCGTCCATTAAGGGAAGATGAGGTAGATGGAAAAGATTATATTCAAATGTCCAATGATAAATTTGAACATTTTGTAAAATTTGGTGATTTTCTTGAATGGGAATGGGTACATGGCAATAAATATGGTACCCTTATGGGGCCCCTTGAGGATGTACTTGATACAGGTGGATTAATGCTATTGGATATTGATGTAAAAGGGGGCTTGAGTTTAATGGATGAATTCCCCGATGACACCATTGGCATATTTATTGAACCCCCTGGGGATGATATGCCTGAACAATTAGAGGTTTTAGAAGAACGGCTAAATCAGAGGGGGGATGAATCTCCAAAATTAATTAAAAATCGATTAAAGCGTTTTGCCATAGAGCTTGAGTTTAAAGATAATTTTAAATATCAATTTGTAAATGAAGATTTGGATGAAACCGTCGGAGAAATAGAAAAAATAATACAGGAGAATATAAAGTGAACGTAAAAGCAATTCAAATGAGTGAGTTATCTGAAAAGTGTGATGATATTTACACAAGTGTCATGATTACTGCCCAACGAGCAAAACAAATCATTGATAAGAGTGCTATTCAAATTGACGAAAATGAAGATGTTGATGATTCAATTCAATTTGCGGAAAAAGAAATTGTTGTTGAAGTTGTGGAGAAACCAATGGTTGTAGCATTAGAAGAACATTTAAATGGAGAACTAGAATGGCGAAATTCTGATAAGGATGATTCCGAATCAGATGAGTCATAACTCTGATATCACGGTTAGATATTTAAACCAAAGCAGAGAGCTGTATGGAAACAAAATCTTTTTGGATTCTCAAACTGTAAATGTGCCTGTCCCCAATACCAAAACCCTAGAATCTTTTAATAAATCAATTCGCGAATGCCTGAAATGCGAATTAGGAAATACTCGAACTAATTTCGTATTCGGCGTTGGAAATCCACATGCAAAAATAGTCTTTGTTGGTGAAGCTCCCGGCGAAAAAGAAGATTTAAAAGGCGAACCGTTCGTTGGGAGAGCAGGGCAATTATTAGATAAGATATTGGCAGCCATTGACCTAACTAGAGAAGATATTTATATTTGTAATGTTATTAAATGCCGACCGCCCCAAAATCGTGATCCACTTCCAAGTGAGGTGGAATTATGCGAGCCTTACTTGAAAACTCAATTAGCACTAATAAACCCAACATTAATTGTTGCCCTGGGAAGGATTGCTGCATGCACGATTCTAAAAACTAAAGAACCTCTAAAAGATCTTAGAAATAAGATATTTAAATATGAGGGAATTGATCTTCTTGTTACCTATCATCCAGCGGCATTGTTGCGGAACCCCAATTTTAAAAAGCCTACTTGGGAAGATTTTCAGATGATCCGAGATCAGTATTTAGCAGATTAAATTATGGCCAACAAAAGCCAAGCGGGAAGATTACCTCCACAATCTATAGAAGCAGAACAAGCCGTTTTAGGATGTATGCTTATTGATCCTGAGGCAGTTCCAAGAGTATTTCATACCCTGACAGATAAAAGCTTTTTTAAATCAGCCCATTCTCATGTTTATAATGCGATGGCAGTATTATTTGAGAAGAATGAAGCTATTGATACCATCAGTGTTACGGATCAATTAAAAAAAGCAGGAAAATTGGAAGATGTGGGGGGTGCCTATTTTATTACTGGCCTATCTACAGATACACCAACGGCATCAAATGTGGAATATTATGTAAAAATTGTGAAGGAGAAAGAAATCCTCCGTTCCATTATTACTTCTGCCGGACAAATGAGTACACAAGCCTATGACAGTACGGAAGAGGCAACTATTATTCTTGACCATGCAGAACAAATACTTTTTGATTTGTCTCAAGATGCAGAACGAGGAGGGTTTATATCCATTGAACCTGTACTTCATGATGTATTAGATAATTGGGGAAGCCGAAAAAAAGGTACATTAACAGGAATACCCACAGGTTTTTTTGATCTAGATGACTTGCTTTCTGGAATGCAAAATTCTGATCTGATAATTTGTGCTGGCCGCCCATCTATGGGGAAAACGGCTCTCGCTCTATCTATTGCTCGTAATGCAGCATTAGAGTTTGGACATAAAGTCGGCGTATTTAGTTTAGAAATGTCAAATACTCAGCTAGTAGAACGTCTCATTACGGCAGAAGCTCGAGTTGACAGCCATCTGGTAAGAACGGGACGTTTGCCAAAAAATGAATGGAAAAAACTCTCACAAGCTGCAGGTCCTTTATCTGATGCTAATATTTTTATTGATGATACTGCCGGATTAAATATTATGGATCTGCGTGCAAAAGCTCGCCAATTAAAAGCTGAACATGATGTTGAATTAATAATAGTAGACTATATACAGTTATTAAATTCAGGAGGAAAAGTTGAAAGTAGGCAGCAAGAAATTTCGTTTATATCCAGATCTTTAAAAGCATTAGCAAAAGATTTAAATATACCCATACTGGCACTTTCCCAATTATCACGTGCCGTTGAAAACAGAACAGATCATCGTCCAATTATGTCTGACCTTCGGGAAAGTGGTGCAATTGAACAAGATGCCGATGTTATCCTTTTCATATACAGAAAATTTGTATATAGTAGGGATGAAGAAGATAAAGGGTTAGGTGAAATAATTGTCTCCAAACACCGTAATGGTCCCACAGGGTCAGTAGATATTTCATTTATTAGCCGTTATGCAAAATTTGAAAATTTAAGTAAGTTGCAAACAGATTTCATTCCCGATGATATTCCAGTTTAATTATGCTTCTGGACAAACTGAAAAAAATACTTCCCAATAACGGAAATGAATATCCGAAGGAATTCCGACAAATAATAAAAAATATTTACCTCGAATCTGATCCTGATAAAGAAGCAGTCAATTTTATTTGGGAAGCATTCATATTTAGTAATAATGCACATGAGGGACAAAAGCGACGATCTGGCGAACCTTATTTTACCCACTGTGCTTCCGTAGGTATAATTCTTTCTGAATGGAAAATGGATATCAGGACAATTGCAGCAGGTCTTATGCATGATGTTATCGAAGATACGGATGTTTCTCGGAATGATGTAGTAGATAAATTTGGTGAAGAAATAGCTGAACTTGTAGATGGAGTCTCCAAGTTATCTGGAATAAAGTTTTCTAGCAGGAGAGAAAAGCAAGCTGAAAATTTCATGAAAATGTTTTTATCGGTTGCTAAAGATTTACGGGTGATAATTATAAAATTCGCCGACCGCCTTCATAATATGAGTACAATTAAACATCTTCCCCTTATAAAACAAAGACGGATTGCAATTGAAACCCGGGATGTCTATGCACCATTAGCTCATCGTTTGGGAATGAATAAATTAAAAATTGAATTAGAAGACCTAATTCTTAAAACGCTTGAACCGGAAGAATATAAGCTCCTGCAAAAGAAAACAAAAGCCTCAAGGAAGCAGAGAGAAAAATATATTGAGGAATTCACAAAACCTATTCGGGATGAATTGAGTAATTTTAATATCCAAGCTGAAATATTTGGTAGAGCAAAACATTACTTTTCTATTGCAGGAAAAATGCAGAAACAAAATAAAAAATATGAAGAGTTATTTGATTTGTTTGCCATTAGAATTATTGTTAATAAAATAGAAGAATGTTATGCTATTTTAGGGGTTATCCATCAATTATTTACTCCACTCCAAGAAAGGTTCAAAGACTATATTGCCACTCCGAAAAGTAATGGGTATCAGTCAATTCATACTACTGTATTTGGCCACCAGGGAAAAATGGTAGAAGTACAAATTCGAACTGAAGAAATGGATAAAACTGCTGAAATTGGTGTTGCTGCCCACTGGGTATATAAAGAAAGGGGAGCGTTAAGAGCTGATGATTCAAAAATTGATAAACATATGCGGTGGCTCCGTGAACTTGTTGAAGTACTGCAAGCTGAAGATTCAAATCCTGATGAATTTCTAAAACTACTAAAGGTAGATTTATTTAAGGATGAAATATTTGTTTTTACACCAACGGGAGATGTAACACCCCTGCCAGCAAATTCCACACCAATTGATTTTGCATTTCAGGTTCATACTCAGGTGGGAGTTCACTGTATAGGTGCCAAGGTAAATGGAAAAATAGTGCCTTTGAATACGGTTTTAAAAAATGGGGATTCTGTTGAAATATTAACATCAAATACTCAAAAACCAAGTTATGCCTGGCTGAAATTCGTTCAGACAGGCAAAGCAAAATCTTACATAAAACGTTGGGTAAAACAAGAGCAAGCTGAACAGAGTATACAACTGGGAAGAGAAATTATCGAAAAGACATTGAGACGAATGAAACGTATTTCGATTTTGGATGATTTGCAATCTAAACCACAGACAATGGGATTTGATCAGGTTGAGTCAGTCTTTGCTGCCCTGGCAAATGGGCAATTAACAGTTCGAGATATTATTGATAAATATCATCCCATTGATCCTGAGGAAGTGGAAGTTGATCCAGAAAGTGAATCTTTAACTGAACGCTTTATAAATCGGGCGAGAGGTCAAGCAAAAGGTGTTACTGTTGATGGAGTTGCAAATGCATTATTAATATTTGCAAAATGTTGCAGTCCCATCCCCGGGGATGAAATTGTAGGATATATTACTCGGGGTAGAGGGGTTACTATTCATCGAAACACCTGTAAGAATTTACCATGCATGGAGGGTGAAGATAGATTTATTTTTGTTGAATGGAATGTAAAACCACAAAGTTCATTCATCGTTCGTTTAAAAATATTATTAGAAGATCGGAAACAATTATTAAAGGATATAACTGAGTGTATATCGGCATTAAATATCAATATCGTGAGTATTGATATGAAAGCGTCAGATGGTATTGCTACCTGTATTATTGTTCTGGAGGTAAGAGATACACGCCAATTGGACAGGCTTTCAACAAGAATACAAAAAATATCTAACTTCATATCAACAGAAAGGATGTAATTTGAAAGTAATAAACTATACCCGTGAAGATATTATCCGAAGAACTGGAGATAAATTAAATCTTACGCATGATGAAATGAAATTAATACTAGATACAACTCTAGATACTGTTGCTGAAATGTTAACAGAGGATAAAAGTCGAATCCGGATAGAATTAAGAAAATTTGGTATATTTGAAGTAAAGCCTACTAAGGCTAAACCTCGTGCACGAAATCCAAAAACTAACGAAGAAGTGTATGTCCCTCCTAGAAGAAAAGTTCATTTTAAACCTGGAAAAAATGTTAGATTGAAATTACAGCAAGAATGGACTAAAACAGATTGAGTAGAATCCTTGGAGTCGATTATGGAGAACGCCGTATTGGGTTGGCGCTATCAGACCCATTAGGAATAATCGCCAAACCACTAAAGGTAATTGATCGAAAAAAAACAATTGATTATTTATCTGCAATTATAGAAACTGCGAAGGAAAAGGATGTAAATAAAATTGTGGTAGGGATGCCATTTACATTGAAAGGAGGACGCTCTAAGCAAACTAATATAGTAACAGAATTTATTACACAATTATTCAATCTGGGAAAAATTGAGATAATACCGGTTGATGAACGCCTTAGTAGTGTATCAGCAGAAATGAGCCTTCGCGAACAAGGAATAAAAACTGGTCATGAAAAAGGAAGCGTAGATGAAACTGCCGCCGCAATAATTTTACAAGAATACTTAGATTCTCAATCTTAAATGAGAATTTCTCATTTTACCATTACCCTCATAATTTCGGCAATCTTAACAGGTCTTGCCCAGCAACCCCTCCAATTGGGATGGATCGCTTGGTTTAGTTTGGTGCCATTCATTTTTGTTCTTTATCGAATTGATTCTAAAAAAGCATATTTCAAGGCAGGGTTTATTTGGGGTTTTGCCTACTATCTCACTGTGATATTCTGGCTGGCAATGAATATTGGCACTACTCCCTTAATCGGAATAATTTCCATGATTGCAGCAGTCTTATATTGTTCATTAAACATAGCAGTCATTAGCTTAATTATGGGCTTTATAAAATCATATTATGCTAAACGATGGTTTTGGCTCATGCCATTTGTTTGGACTTCTGTTGAGTATATTCGTAATATGGATGTGTTAACAGGGGGACCGTGGACTTCGCTGGCAAATACACAGTTAGATTTTCATACACTGGTGCAAAATACAGAAATATCAGGAATTTACGGAATCACATTTTGGATTGTTTTACTTAATATTTGTATTTATAACTGGATAGATAGGCCCTACTCGAAACATTTGTTTTCAGTTGTTTCAATCTTCATTCTTCCATGGATAACAGGATTATATTTAACTCCAAATCCGCAGACTGATTTTAAAAACAAAATAGATATTGCTCTTATTCAGCCTAATATTCATCTTTCTCAAAAGTGGAAACCCGGAGCCATCCGCCAAAATATTGAATCACTTTTAACATTATCCAGGCCGGAGATAGAAAAATCAGTTGATGTTGTAATTTGGCCAGAATCTGCTACGCCTGCATATATTTTGCAGGGTAATCAATATTATCTAAAATGGATTCAATCTGAATTAGGAAACACAAAATTATTATCAGGAATACCATATTATACGGGGGAAAAGGAAAGTAGAAAATTCTTTAATTCAGCAGTATTGGTTTCCTCCGATTCAGTTTCTAAAGTATATAATAAATTAATGTTGGTCCCCATGGCTGAACATATTCCATTATCTGGGTATTTCCCCTCATTGAAAGAATTAAATCTTGGTCAAGCAAATTTTACACACGGAGATGAATATAGATTATTTAATATTCAAAATACTCCCTTCGCAGCTATGATATGTTTTGAATCTACTATTCCCTCATTGAGTACCAATTTTGTTAAACGTGGTGCTCAGGTATTGGTATATGTTGTTAATGATGGTTGGTATGAATTTCCCCCTGAACCTCAACAACATGCTAGACAGGCTGTTTATAGGGCTATTGAGAATCGCAGGCCAGTTTTACGCTGTACAAATACGGGCATATCAATGGTTATAAGCCCATCGGGGAACATCACTAAAGAATTACCGTTAAATCAATCTGGAGTGATAAGTGCTGCAATTATTCCCAATAATGAATTAACTTTTTATACCAGATATGGGGATGTTATTGCTCAATTGAGCACAGTGATTTCTATGTGTTTTATTCTGGGAGTGTTAATTAGAAAAAAATGAATAAATATTTAATAATCATCATTATCTGTTTAAACTGTATTTCTGCACAGGTAAATGGAAATGCCAAAACAAAATTACAATCATTATTATTGCCTGGATGGGGACAACATTCTCTGGGAGAATCAAAACGAGCCAGCGACTATTTTATTAGAGAAGCTGCTATTTGGCTGATTTTTGTTGGAAGTAAGAAGAGTGCAGATTGGTATGAAAGTGATTACACGGCTTTCGCTGAACTCCATGCAAATGTTGATATGGCAGAAAAGAATTATTTATTTGCAGTTAATGTGGGACATTATAATAGTTTAGATGATTACAAGGATACTAAAGAGCGCCAAAGGTCAGTGAATGATTATAAAGAAGGTAAAGGTTATGATTGGCAGTGGGATAATTCTACCAACCGTATCAAATATGACAATATGCGAATTAAGTCAGTAACATTAGATAAATATGCAAAATTTTCAATAGGAGGGCTCATACTTCATCGGATGGTATCCTTCTTTGACATGATATATCTTGAAAGAATTAATTCCAGAATCTCAATTGAACCTCAATTATATCCTGATTCAAACTCAATGAGTATCAATTTTACTCTGAAATTATAAATGTTTATAAGAAGAGAATTGATATTTCGTTTGTAGACACCCGGGCTGTTCTTAGCGGTATTATCTACATTAAACATTTTAGGCTGTTTGGTGCAGGTATTTCAATGAGACTTGAATTTCAGTGGATATAAACTTGATACATGAATGGCCTGAAAACCCTGAGTAGTTTTTAAATATTTTTTCCATATATGAATAAACGAATTTTTGTAACCCTCCAGATTGGGCTAATATCTTTTTTCATGTTTGCTGATCAGAATCTGATGGGACCTAACCTCACATTGATTGCTGAAGATTTTGGTATGACCGATGTGAAAGATCAATACCTTGGTGGTCTTATTCCTCTCGTTTTCTGGCTTTTAGGGGGTGCTGTG
>JASMKZ010000280.1 GCA_030748955.1 Fidelibacterota bacterium
GTACGTTCCTGGGCTGAAGATGTACTAAATAAGTTTGGTTCACCAGATTTTCTATTGAATAATGCAGGTATAATAAATAAAAATTCAGCTTTGTGGGATGTGTCGGAGCAGGAATTTTCAGATGTGATAGATATCAATATAAAAGGTGTACATAATACGATCAAGGAATTCGTTCCGAATATGATCAAAGTTGGAAAAGGCACAGTAGTCAATTTCAGTTCTAGCTGGGGCAGAAGCACTTCACCGGAAGTAGCGCCTTATTGTAGCAGCAAATGGGCTGTTGAAGGTTTGTCCAAGTCTCTGGCGCAGGAACTTCCTGAAGGTATGGTATGTGTGGCACTGAATCCCGGAGTCATTGATACCGATATGCTGAGGTCCTGCTGGAGTGAAAACGCGGGAATGTATGAAAAACCGGAGAGTTGGGCAAAGAAAGCTGCACCTTTTATTTTGAATATTAATCCGAAAGATAATGGAGCATCATTAACTGCCCCTTAATGTACCAAGCCCCACATTCGTGGGGTTTTTTGTTTGTGGGATGATGGGTAGATTTATATATGTTTAGGAAATTTATTGCACTAATACTAAT
>JASMKZ010000281.1 GCA_030748955.1 Fidelibacterota bacterium
GTCTTCCTGTGCGCCTGGCGTGTATGGTCTTGCCCTGAATGGTGACGGCAACCTGGATGTCACTTTTAACAGTCCGGAAGATATTTATGGTTTCCAGTTTTATGTATCTGATGTTACCGTAACCGGTGCATCTGGTGGTGCAGCTGCTGATGCAGGATTTTCCACATCTACAGGTAATAATACGGTTCTTGGATTTTCGTTTTCAGGAACATTTATTCCGGCTGGCAGCGGTGTACTAACAGTACTTACTATTGAAGGTTCCGGCGAAGCATGTTTATCTGATATTATTATTTCTGGTGATGGTGGTGTTGGGCTTGATAATGTAGCTGGTGACTGTGTAACAATTGAAGATTCCTGCCCAAGTGGTATTTATGACTGTGCAGGTGTTTGTGATGGAACGGCTGTAGAAGATTGTGCCGGTGAATGTGGCGGCTCAGCTGTTGAAGATGAATGCGGCGTATGTAATGGTGATGGCATTGATGAAGGTGCATGTGACTGCGCTGGAAACGTTGAAGACTGTGCTGGTGAATGCGGCGGCTCAGCTGAATTAGATGAGTGCGGCGTATGTGGTGGTGACGGTATTG
>JASMKZ010000282.1 GCA_030748955.1 Fidelibacterota bacterium
AACTTGTGATTCTGATTCTAATAATGACTGTGTACAAGACTGTGCTGGAGCATGGGGTGGCAGTGCAACAACAGATAACTGTGGAACTTGCGATGCTGACTCTAGTAATGATTGTGTACAAGACTGTGCAAATGTATGGGGTGGTAGTGCGACGACAGATAACTGTGGAACTTGTGATACTGACTCTAGTAATGACTGTGTTCAGGACTGTGCAGGATCATGGGGTGGTAGTGCAGTAGTTGAAGATTTCTATTATGATGTAGATGGTGATGGTCAGGGTGCAGGAACAGCAATTGCACTTTGTAATGCAAATGCACCATCTGGTATGGTAACTAATAATACAGATGCAGATGATGATTGTTATTCTAATTATCATGATTGTTTTGGTGATTGTGATGGAACTGGTTGGGTAAGTGATTGTGGATGTGTTGCTGGAGATAACTCTGGTGATGATTGTGATGACTGTTTAGGCGTACCAAACGGAAATAATGTAGCAGATAACTGTGGAACTTGTGATTCTGATTCTAGTAATGACTGTGTACAAGACTGTGCTGGAGCATGGGGTGGCAGTGCAACAACAGATA
>JASMKZ010000283.1 GCA_030748955.1 Fidelibacterota bacterium
TGGTTTAGGGCTGTCAGGTTTTGTAATTTGATTTGAGTAATAGTCTCGTAATTCATTTTCAGTAACAAGTTGGGAATGATCGTGCCCAGGTTGGCATTGCCGCAGCGTTCACCGACGCCATTAATGGTTCCTTGGACATGACTGACACCAGCGACCACGGAAATGAGTGTATTGGCTGCCGCTAGACCACTGTCATTGTGGGCATGTATCCCGATTTTTTGATCGAATTTTCTGACAACATCTTCCGTTGCCTGACTGATAAATTCTGGAAGGGATCCCCCATTTGTATCGCAAAGCACCAATGTGTCCGCACCGCCTTTCTGCGCAGCTTCCAGCATATTCAAAGCAAAAGATGGAGATTTTTTATAGCCATCAAAAAAATGTTCTGCATCAAAAATGACCCGTTTCCCATCCTTGACCAAATAGGCGACCGAACGTTCAATCAACTCTGCATTTTCATCTGCATTCAAGCCTAGTCCTTTTTCAGAATGAAGTTGCCAAGTTTTCCCAAAAAGTGTGACCACCGGTGTTTCAGCTTCGAGCAGGGCATTCAGATTAGGGTCCGATTCAATTTTAT
>JASMKZ010000284.1 GCA_030748955.1 Fidelibacterota bacterium
TTGACATGCTTAGTACAAGACTTGACAAATTTCTATAGAGTTTTAGTTGTCTTATTTCGCCTTTTAAACGAGGAATTTCTTTGTTTAGTTCAAGGGTATAGGTTAATTCATTATTTTGTCCAGCAAATACTTCTATGTCTTCTATAATTGCATAATAATCATCTTTAATGATCATAATCCCATGACTGCCAACCTGAACATCTTTAAATACTAAAGGAGTAACTTCTCTGTGTAAATTAGTCGAATCAAGGATTGCATTCGCATTATCAGGTATAGTTATAATTTTTAATTCAGCATATTCACCAGTCTGTTTAGGTTGATTCCTAGCTTGTCCCCAAGCCAGTACAGTAAAAAGTATTAGTGATATATACCTAACCATGCACAAATCTACCCATCCTCCCACAAACAAAAAACCCCACGAATGTGGGGCTTGATGATTATTTCAGCAGTACCATCTTCTTGGTCTGCCTGAACCGCCCTGCCTCTATCCTGTAAAGGTAAAGCCCTGCTGATACTGGCTGTCCTGTGTTGTTGGTAGCGTTCCATTGAATAGACCTGTAACCTGGTGTCTGCTGGT
>JASMKZ010000285.1 GCA_030748955.1 Fidelibacterota bacterium
AAAAGCGATAAAAGCCTTAAAAAATACAACTAGCCTCATTAAAGATATTCCCAATGAGGTTTCAGAGATTAGTAATGAAGCAAACCAAGTTATAGAAGAAGTAAAAAATGTTACTGATAGTATTCAAGGAATATTAAGTTCATTTGAATAATCAGAATTTAACTAAACCCACCAACTGTCCCTAACCCCCTATGATTCGCAGGCTAATTATATTATTGATTTGCCGAAATATCGGCAAACCACCCTAAATTACCCTATGCCAATTGAAAGAAAACTTGCTGCAATTATGTTTACGGATATTGCAGGTTTCACCAAAATTATGGGTGATGATGAATCCACAGCACTATCTATTTTAGAAAATCAGCAATCCTTAATTAACCCAATAATAAAAGAGCATAAAGGTACTATCATCAAGAAGATGGGTGATGGTTTACTGATTGAATTCCCATCAACAGTTGAATCTGTTGAATGTGCAATACAAATGCAGGATTCAATTAAATCATATAATATGAGTGATGATAATCTTGAGTTTCACATACGGATAGGAATACATCTTGGAGATATTGTTATTCTTGG
>JASMKZ010000286.1 GCA_030748955.1 Fidelibacterota bacterium
CTATGCAGGAGCAATACTGCCAAAACGTGATAGTATTGATGAAAGAGTAATAGGTGAAGTTCGAGAAGGAAATGGCAAAATAATTGATTCCCAGGAGGATGTGGGTGGGTGGACAAATTATGAATCATCATTAGCGCCAATAGATGATGATAATGATGGTATGCCTGATGATTGGGAAATTAAATATGGATTGGATCCAACAAATAATCTTGATAATAATTTAGATAATGATAAAGATGGGTATACAAATATAGAAGAATGGCTAAATGGAACAATTCCTTAGCTTTCCAATGCCTAAACCCACCTCTCCAATTCTTCCTTCCTAACCCAATTAGCATATAAATAATCCAACGCTCATTTGGCTAATTCACCCGATATCCTCTTATGTAGATAAACCTTATTGATAAAACAGTCCCGATCTTCATAGTTGCTGATAATCATTGTCTGCTGATTAATGCTTTCTTTCGCTTTATTAAGACTTTCCTGAGATGAATTACTATCGTCTAACGATGTATAGATTCGTGAAAGATGCCAGTAAGAGGATATCCAATCTTTATATATGCCTAATGGAGTGA
>JASMKZ010000287.1:0-273 GCA_030748955.1 Fidelibacterota bacterium
TGGAATTGCCTATATTGATGGAAAAAAACTAAAAAGACGTAAATATTTTGGAGGATACCTTTTAGCGGGATATTATAAGGAAAATATTGATATTCCTGAATTAGATTTACAAAATAATACATTTTCAGGGTATCATGTAGGATTACCTATTCCAATAATCGGTAACCATTTTCACCCATAAAAATATTTTCACTATATTAAATGAACATACTTAATACGAGCCCCATATTCGTGGGGTTTTTTGTTTCTAGACATTAGTACTACAGCTTTGTA
>JASMKZ010000287.1:283-575 GCA_030748955.1 Fidelibacterota bacterium
TACACATATTAATCATGTTAGTATTACTTATCTTTGTTGCATGTGAGGATGAAGCACCTTCAGATGCAGATAATACAATACATGAGTTTGAATTACACTCGAATAATAGAGTTTCATCATTACTCATGACAGAAAGCGAATATAGTGATTGGATAAATAACGATGGTTTTACTGATAGCGGTATGAGAATTCCACTTATTAATGATGTATATAATAAGTTTCCCGATGAATATGATTTTATTTTTTTAGTATTAAATGAACCATCAATACCATCAAATCTTTATTATTATGG
>JASMKZ010000288.1 GCA_030748955.1 Fidelibacterota bacterium
AACCCATTTACATTAACGATCGATGCTACTGCAATGGCAATTGATCCATCGGAACTTATCCCGGATGTATTTGCCTTGCATCAGAACTATCCAAATCCATTCAACCCAACAACACAAATCAAGTATGATTTGCCTGAAGATGCTATGGTAAGGATTACTATCTATGATATGATGGGAAGGCATGTTAAAACACTCATAAATAATGAACAAACAGCGGGGTATAAGATGATTCGTTGGAACGCAACCAATGATGCCGGTTCAGCAGTCTCAGCTGGTCTATACCTCTATAGGATAGATACAGGACAATTTATGAAAACAAAGAAGATGGTACTGCTAAAATAATTACCCTTTTAACAACATCAAGCCCCGGTCACCCGGGGTTTTTTGTTTGTGGGATGATGGGTAGATTTAAATAATTAGTCTATTCAATAATAATTATGCCAAACGATGTATTTCAGATTGCGGTTTTTGAAACCATATTCTTATCACTTTTAGTTTTTATTTCAGTATTATTAGCAAACAATCGTGTAAGATTGAATTGGATTGTTGCAGTACCATTAGTTGCATTTTTTAC
>JASMKZ010000289.1 GCA_030748955.1 Fidelibacterota bacterium
GTCGATTTAATCTATAAACAAAAAACCCCACGAATGTGGGGCTCTTGCTTAAATACTATCCCTTTGGGTGGGGTTTTTGTTGTGATCTTTCAAAAATTTCAAGGGGTAGATATATTATTTCCTACGCAAGTGACTTATATCTATATCACTTCCAACCAATAACAAAAGAATTAAAAATAACACAATGGCAATCCTTTCCTTTGTACTCATTTCATTCCATAGTTTTATTAATTCTTTCATTTCTTTTTATAATTCCTTGTAAGAATGTCAACAAAGTCTTCTTTTAATTCAAGTTCTTCAATAGCCTTGTAAACAGCCATTAAATGAAACCTATCAGAGAATCTTTTTGATATGCCCATTTCTGAATAAACTCCATCATTAAAATCTACCCATCCTCCCACAAACAAAAAACCCCGGGTGAACGGGGCTTGAAGCTTAATCGCAGTTAGATATGTCCTGCTGTCCTGTTCTATTATCAAGACAAGACGGATATGGCGGACAAAATTTGTTGTCCCTTATATCAATAATATTAAAATTTCTCCATTGCAAGTTTATATCACACATACTCTCTGG
>JASMKZ010000028.1:0-285 GCA_030748955.1 Fidelibacterota bacterium
TGAATCAGTTTCTCTAATAAGCCAGTGATCCCGACGGCCCATGCTGCTTTTCACAGTATAGGAAGATGTTATGCTATTATACCAACTGTCTCCAACTCCAAAAACTTTTCTGCTGCCAATTCTAAAATTAAACTTGGGACCATCTTCATACTTATATGATTTATAACGACCCTCATTTAAATAGCTAAATGATTCCGGGGTTCTGTTTTCAATGGATAGATCTCTAAATTGATTGAGCCCTAAAGAAGCTGAACTGGTCTTCCAATTTTTGCTATAATTAACAGA
>JASMKZ010000028.1:295-18593 GCA_030748955.1 Fidelibacterota bacterium
TTTGTAGATTTACTTCTTGAGCATTTTGATATGCGTCTTTATTTGAGACGTATTCGTATTTTATTGCCAATCTCTGAGTGGGGTCAAATTTTTGACTATGATTCCAACTTAATCGTTGATCTTCCCTCACATATTGTTCATCTACTAAATCTATTATTTCATCAGTTATAATTCGCCGTTTAATGGTTCCAGAAATTCTCCCGTTATATTGAAAATTGTACCAATGGAATCCATTCCTTTTTTTATAATGAAAATTTGAGCTGATATGAATACCTTGTTCATCAAAAAAATTGACTAATATTTTTTCATCCATATAATCGTTTGGTGCCCAATAATAACCAAAATTTCTAAAACCGGTACCAATACTTTTATAGGAGTCAAATGATGGCATAATCCAGCCACTTTGGCGTTGTCCTCCTTTATTTGGAAAAACTGCCAGCGGAAGTCCAATAATGGGCACATCATAAATATGAAGCCATAGAGGTTTAGCGATTACTCTATCACCCGGAATCATTTTCATTTTTCGGCTACCCAAATAAAAGTGTGGATTATCTAAATCACATGATGTGTATTTACTATCTTGAACATGAAAAATGTTGGGGTCATCCCGAAAAACTTCTTTCCCATGGTAGAAGCCTTGGTTCAATGATGTTTTCCCTTTGACGATTCTACCATGTTTTGCTACCAAATCAAAAACCATGCTTTCGCCTTTCATGGGAGATTCGCCCTTAGTTTGAACCGTTGGATATTCTTCATTAACCAATATTGCATCCAAAATATTGGTTTCCCAATTTGCCAAAATTTCACCAGAACTGAGTTTTGTCCCCTCATACTCCATAAATGCACCTTCCGAAAGGAAAGAAAGTTGCTCATCAATATGGTAATCAATATATTCTCCACCATAGAAGACAGTAGTGTCAATTCGGGTGTTTTCCCCTTCAGGATTAAATTCACCAAGAGCCCCACCCCGAACCTGTAACCGCTTAATTTCACCCTCCTGAAAAGATATTCTTATGGTATCACCAGAAACTGTATTTTCTCCTGCAAGCAGACTATCATCAACGACGTGGTATAGGGTTGTTGCCATTTTCATTAATTTAAGTTGTGAAATATAATCTTCCTGAAAATGAGCAATCATTTCTTTGCTTGTCATTTCATCCCTGAATTTTTGATAGGAACCATTCTTTTCAATCTTCAGATTAAGATCATTATAGGCAAATGCATTATTATTAACATAAATCATTTCCAGCAATGAGTCTGCATATTGAATTTTCATTTCATCACCAAAAATCCCTCGGGTAGGGTCTTCAACAGATGCATTTTCTGATAAGATCATTAATTGGAATTTATCATCATATTTAATTTCATTGGCAGCCATTAACCTGTTCATCTCTATAATACGGGTATAGCCACTTGCAAAAAAAGATGACCCCCGGTATCCATCTGTTTGCCAGTAATGAAAAATATCCGTGGTGAGTTTCCTATCTTTCTCAGGCTGTATGTACCTAACATTCCCTATGGCATACCCTGAGTCTAACTTCGACCAATACACCATGGAATCACAGGTGAGTGTATCCAAACCATTTATCATCATGGTATTGCCATTTAGGTGCAGAACGTCATCTTTAATAAATTGCGCTGCATTATCCGCAAGTATCACTTTATCGGTTTTAACAAAGCGAACATTTTCATTTAGTCGACGCACTTCCTGACCATTAATTTTGATGCTTTCCATTTCCTCAGCTGATAAAATCCATCTTTCCTGAGCAGAAGTTAATCCAAATATCATAACAAGAACGGTAATAAATTGTATTATTAGTAGCGGTCTTTCCATAGTTTGCCTAATCGTTCCTTGAGAAATTTTTCACGGCCTTCATTTTGAGGATTATAAAATTGTGGCGGTGCATTAAAAAAATCTGGGAAATAATTCTGTTCTACAAAATGGTTGTCAAAAGAATGAGCATATTTGTAATCTTTTCCATATCCTTCAGATTTCATTAGATTTGTGGGAGCATTTCGTAAATGGAATGGTACCGGTCCTGCTCCGTTTTCTTGGATATTTTCTAATGCAGAATCTATGGCTTTATAGGCCGCATTACTTTTGGGCACTCCTGCTAAATAAGTGGTTATTTGTGAAAGAATTATTCTGCTTTCGGGCATACCAATTCTATGTACGGCATCAAATGCCGCTGTGGCCAATTGCAGGGCATAGGGTTCTGCATTTCCAATATCTTCAGCAGCCAAAATGATGAGCCGTCGTGCAATAAATTCTGGCTTTTCTCCTCCTTCCAACATCACCGCCAACCAATATACTGCAGCATCTGGGTCTGAGCCTCTGACAGATTTTATAAATGCAGATATGACATCGTAATGGTAATCTCCAGCTTTATCGTAAATGACATTTTTTTGTTGGAGTGCTTCCTGAATATCCTCTTTCTTTAACATTGCTCTTTCTTCAGAATGAAGAGATACGGCTAATTCCAAAGTATTTAACATTTTCCGGGCATCTCCACCACAGGATTCAATTAGAAAAAATTTAGTTTGATCATCAATTTGGAGATTTTTTTGAGATAGTAGAATGTCATTTTCTAAAGCTCGTTTAATGACGCATTCCAAATCCAAATCATTTAAAGGGTGAAGGCGTAGAACGCGACATCTGGAAAGTAGCGGTGATATAACTTCAAAAGATGGATTTTCAGTGGTAGCCCCAACAAGCGTAATGCTACCTTCTTCCACTCCGTGAAGAAGTGCATCCTGCTGAGATTTCGTAAAACGGTGAATTTCATCAATAAACAGAATGGAACGTTTACCAGATTCGAAGGATGTTTTACCTTTTTCTAATATCTCTCGCACCTGTTTTACTCCACTTGATATGGCAGAAAGTTCAAAATATTCAGCTCCAAATTCACGGGATAATATGCGGGCTAATGTGGTTTTTCCTGTTCCGGGAGGCCCCCAGAATATGAGTGAAAACGGCTGCTTTGAACCAACCGCTTTAGTTAGCAGACTATTTTCGTGTATTAAATTTTTCTGCCCAATAAATTCAGAAAGTCCCTGAGGACGGATTCTTTCTGCCAGTGGTGGTAAGTTTTTAGATAAGTGAGAGGTGGAAGACATCCCCCAAAATTACAGCCTAATTGAATTGCAGGAAAATAAAAAGGAGACGAGCGGAATTATTAATTATTATTAAAGGGCTCTCTGGTCTACCATCCATTTACTCCAAGCTTCACTGGTTACGATGGACAAGTAGCATTTTAATATTATACGACCCCCTGATCCATCATAGCATCTGCAATTTTAATAAATCCGGCAATGTTTGCACCTTTGACATAATTTATAAAATCACCCTCCTTTCCGTACTTTTCACAGGCATCATGAATACTACTCATAATGGTTTTTAATTTTTCATCAACTTCTTCCCGACTCCAAGACATAAGGATGCTATTTTGACTCATCTCTAATCCAGATACTGCTACCCCACCGGCATTGGCAGCTTTTCCGGGACCAAATAATATTTTATTTTCTAAATAAATTTCAATAGCTTCTGGATCGGATGGCATATTGGCACCTTCAGCAACACAAATACAGCCATTTGTTATCAATTTTTCCGCATCTTGTTTATTAATTTCATTCTGTGTGGCACTAGGCAGAGCAACATCACATTTAGCGCCCCATGGTCGCTTACCTTCCCAATATTCGCCGCCAAACTTTTCTGTATATTCCTTCATTCTACCGCGACGAACATTTTTTAGATCCATTACCCATTGTAATTTATTTGAGTCAATTCCTTCAGGGTCATAAATGCTACCGGATGAATCACTGAGGGTTACCACTTTTCCACCCAGCTCAATCACTTTTTCAGAGGCATACTGGGCCACATTACCAGAGCCAGAAATTGCTACCGTTTTCCCCTTGAAAGAATCCCTTTTTGTTTGAAGCATTTTTTGAGCAAAATAGACACAACCATATCCTGTAGCTTCCGGACGAATCAGACTGCCGCCCCAATTTAATCCTTTGCCTGTGAGAACACCTGTAAATTCATTACGGATACGTTTATATTGCCCAAACATGTACCCAATTTCGCGACCTCCAACACCAATATCTCCTGCAGGCACATCCGTTACAGGACCAATATGACGATTCAATTCCGTCATAAAAGATTGGCAAAAGCTCATAACCTCATTTTCAGATTTTCCTTTAGGATCAAAATCTGAACCTCCTTTACCACCACCCATTGGCAAGGTTGTAAGGCTGTTTTTAAAAATCTGTTCAAAACCTAGAAATTTAAGAATGCTTAAACTAACAGAGGGGTGGAACCTAAGTCCGCCTTTATAGGGTCCGATTGCAGAATTAAATTCTACTCTGTACCCACGATTTACCTGAACCATGCCTTGGTCATCCCGCCAGGGAACACGAAACATGATCACCCGCTCAGGCTCAATTAAGCGGTCTAAAATTTTGGTGTGAAGATAGTGTGGGTTATCTTGTAAGTGATCCCAAATGGACTCTACCACTTCATGGACAGCCTGGTGAAATTCATCTTGTCCAGAGTTTTTATTGATGACTGTTTCCATAAATGCATCAACAGTTTTATACATAGTTTATACTCTCCAAATTGTTTTAAATATGAATGAAAAAACCGCTTTAAATGCGGTGGGGAAATTTACAGTAATGTAGAACTTTTACTTTATAATTTTATTTATAAAATATGGTAATAAAACAACCACAACAGTCTCCATAACTATCCTTCGGTGCATAGTTCATCTATACATTAGTGGTGGCTATTATTCCTGAGGAGAATATCCATAAACACCTGGGATATTGTTATTATGAATAAAAAGGCATTAGTTTTCCGATAACCCTTCCAATTCCTCCATCAATGCTAAATATTCATTTTCTAGTTTATTTTGCGAATCATGAAGAACTTGTAATTTTTCAAAATCTGAGCCCGTAATATTATTTTTTAGTTCCATAGAAATCTCTGCTAACTCATCATCTATAACAGCCATTCGTTTTTCAATTTTTCGCTTTTTATTTCTCAGGCCTTTCAATTCCTTGTATGAATTCTTATTATTCCCTGCATCTCTTGAACTTACCTTTTTTTCTATAATTTTATTATTTTCGCCGTCTTTCCACAAAAAATAGTCATAGTTACCAGAATATGACTTGATACCATTTTTATCCACCTTTATGATCGTATTGGTAACAGCATTTAGGAAATGTCGATCGTGAGAAATACAAATAATGGTGCCTGTATAATTTTTAAATGCTTCCTCAATAATATCTCTGGAGTGAATATCTAAGTGGTTGGTGGGTTCATCTAATAATATCAAATTTGCAGGTTCAACCAATAACCGTGCCAATGCCAACCGCGACTTTTCGCCGCCGGACAAAACCTTCACCTTATTTTTTACCATATCCGCTTGAAAGAAAAATGATCCTAAATAAGTTCTGATTTGTGTCTCCGTCCATCCTCCTGAAATGGAAAAAATAGTTTCGTAGATTGTAGCATTTAAATCCAATGACTCAACCTGATGTTGTCCAAAATAATGAGCTTTTATACCGGGACCATAATTAATTTCTCCACTACTTGGCTTTTCTACCTTTGCCAATAATTTCAATAAGGTGGACTTCCCTGATCCATTTTCTCCCACCAACCCAATTTTATTTCCCCTTTCTATTACAAGATTCAGATCCGTATAAACGATATTATCCTCGTATGCTTTACCCACATCTTTGATATCTACTACTTTTAAGGGCCCCCTTTCTGGTTGGGGAATTTGAACAGAAAAGTTTTTAGATGTTTTTACTGCTTGAATTTTTTCCATTTTATCCAACTGCTTAATGCGGCTCTGCACTTGCTTAGCTTTGGTATTTTTTGACCTAAATCGCTCAATAAATCTTTCCGTCTGGGCAATTGTTTTTTGCTGATTATTATACGATTTCTCTGTTTGCTGAAGCAGCTCTTCCCGTTTGTTTATAAAAAAACTGTAATCACCCGCATATAGAATGGCTTGCCCTCTATTCAGCTCAAGAATATTATTAATGGACTTATCTAAAAAATTACGATCATGACTAATCATAATGAGTCCACCCTTCCATTTGGCTAAAAAATTTTCCATCCAAATGATAGCATTCAGATCCAGATGATTGGTGGGTTCATCTAAAAATAAATAATTGGGTTTTCTCAGCAACATACCTGCCAAATAACAGCGCATTCTCCAACCACCACTGAATGAATTGAAGGGTTCAAATAATTGCTCCTCTGTAAAGCCTAATCCCCCCAAAATTATTTTGGCTTTCTTTTCAATATCCCAACCACCAATCTGTTCAAACTTTTCCTGAAGTTGGGATAATTCAGTCAGCAATTTATTGTTTTCTGGATCTTCAGCAAGTTGTTTGGTAATGGAGTGAATTTTATGTTCGAGGTCTGCAACTTCTGGGAAAGCTGCCAAAGCTTCCTCTATAATATTTCGAGTAGAACCGGCAATAATTTCTTGTGGCAAATACCCAATAGAAACCGACTTCCCAATGTCAACGATACCTTTATCAGGGATTTCTAATCCCAATAAGATTTTTAATAAAGTTGTTTTCCCCGCACCATTGGGGCCAACTAAGCCCACGCGCATTCCTTCCTTTAAGCGGAAAGATAAATTCTTAAATAATATTTTATCAGGGAATTCTTTCCAAATTGAATCTATACTTAACATTTATTCCATTAATTAAATTTATCATAAAATTAAGATTTTATTCAGGTATTCACCAATAAAGGTTCCTTATGAAAAAATAATTTTTTCATGAGAAATTTTGACTATATTCGGAAGCAATTAAAAAAAAGCTCTCCCCTCCTCTGGAGAGAGCTTTTGATACAATAAGGAGACACTTCAAGTAAGACGGTGATGAGTTAACATCTCTTGCCCCACAACCATAACTTAAGGGTTCTTCTAATTACTATTTTTTGATGTGGATCAACTTTTCCCCTCTACTTGATTATGATCACATAATTCGTTAAAATGGTCAGATTTATTCTTTAAATCAATGAAAGGACTTAAAATCCATTATGATAAACTCAGCCGATTCTGGGGGGGATAATACTTCGTTGATTATGAATAAATTTTAAAACCACTACCATCAACTTCTATCTGTATTAAACTTTATTCAATTTCAAATGCAACATATAGAGGATTACCGTTCCGTACTATCCTCAACATTATAGTATTGCCTTTACTATAACTCTCTAATTCCAAATCATACTCATTTTTTTCTTTAATACTGGTTTTACCCATTTCAGTAATTATATCCCCACGTTTTATATTATTATCAAATGCCGGAGAATCTTTTTTTACCTCAACTATTTTTACACCATTCACATAATCCAAATTCTTCGGGTCTCTGTTTTCAAAAGTTTCAACTCGAAGGCCTAATATATCAAAACGTTTTTCTCCATATCGATATGTTTCAGCAAGTTCTTTTTCACCAGGTCTGAGGCCCAATGTAACTGTAAGATATTTTTCACGCCCATCTCGAATAACGGTAAGCTTGGTTTTATCATTCGGCCTGCCAGAAGAAATAAGGTTCTTTAGATTAGAAGAGTCATTCACTTTTTCTCCATCTACTTCAATAATGACATCCTGCTCTTTAACCCCGGCATCTTCAGCCGGACTATTTTGTATCACCTGGCTGATAATGGCACCATTTCTATCATCTAACTCAAGTGCCTTTGCCATACCCTCATCTACATCTTGTATTTGTACACCCAGCCAACCCCTGGTTACTTTTCCATCAGAAATAAGATCTTCCATCACCCGTTTTACCATATTGATAGGTATAGCAAAACCTACTCCAGCATTGGCTCTTGAAAATCCATCCGTGGCTATGGCTGTATTTATTCCTACCAGTTCGCCATCTAAATTAAACAGTGCACCACCAGAATTCCCTGGGTTTATGGCTGCATCATGCTGAATAAAATCTTCAAAATTATTTCGAGACATAACTGAGCTTCTACCAACAGCGCTTACAATTCCCGCCGTAACGGTATGGTTGAGATGCAAGCCAAATGGTGAGCCTATTGCCACTACCCACTCACCCACACTAAGCTTTTCAGAGTCCCCTAATGTAACGGTAGAGAGTTCTTCCGGATTCACTCTAAGTACTGCCAGATCCGAAGGAGGATCTGTGGCAACAATTTCTGCTTCTAGTTCACGCTTATCAAACATGACAACTTTAATATCGTCTGCACCATCGATTACGTGGTTATTTGTTACTAGATAGCCTTCATTTGTATCTAAAATAACACCGGATCCAAGAGAATGCCCTTTAAACTCATTTCTTGGCATCTGGCCGCCAAAGGGGTCAAAGAATTGATGATAACTTGATTCAATCACTTTTTCTGAGACAATGGAAACAACAGCCGGATTACCAACTTCAGCAACTTTAATAAATGCTTCACTGAATTCTTGTTTAGATGGAAATGCAAATAAAAAAGTAATCCATATTATGGGTAAGGTATTTTTCATTTTTGTATATTCTTCCTTTCTTAATTTGATCAATTACTAATGCCAAATTGTGGAAGTTGTTCCACATTAATAATAGTTGTTTAACGTAACTCAAGTTAAGAAAATTTCGCGACTCTTTAAAAGCCAGTTGTTGGCTTTTTCATTAAATTTAATATTACAGGGGCAAATACATTATGATGAAAAAAATAGTCATTACTGGGGTAAGTACCGGCATTGGATATTCCACTGCAAAAATTTTATGTAATTCAGGATACTTAGTGTACGGCTCCGTTCGTAAAGAAGCGGACGCCAAAAAAGTGAAAGATGATTTTGGTGAAAATTTCACCCCTCTTATTTTTGATGTAACAGATGCAAAAAGTATTCAAGAAAATGCTGAATTGGTAAAAAATGAGTTGAAACCTGGAGAAGTGTTGAGTGGATTGGTGAATAATGCCGGGGTTGCAATGGGAGGTCCAGTATCCCTCATTGATACCGACATCTTTCGGAAACAGTTTGAAGTGAACTTTTTTGGATTAATTGAAGTAACCAAGACTTTTCTGCCCATGTTAGGTGCTGTAAAAAATTCAACGGTTCAGGGAAAAATAATTAATATTAGTTCAGTTGCCGGAAGGAATGCTAATCCATTTGTTGCCCCCTATTCAGCATCGAAATTTGCAGTAGAAGGGTTTTCAGATGCTCTCCGTAGGGAATTACTATTATATGGAGTAGATGTAATTCTTGTTGAGCCGGGCCCAATCAAAACAGCTATTTGGGACAAAGTGCCAGATCAAGAAAATAATGAATTTACTGGCACAGACTATGAACCCGCCCTTAGAAAATTTTATACGTTTTTTATTGAAATGGGAAAAAAGGGGTACGATGCTGATATTATTGGGAACAAAGTAAAGGATATTCTACAGAATCCTTCTCCAAAAACACGATATATCATAACTCCAAATCGGTTTGCTCATTTTACTTTGCCAAATCTATTGCCAGATCGAATTTTTGATAAACTGATTGGGAAAAATTTGGGGCTATTAAAACAATGACCCCAATATAAAATCAAATTTACCATAAAAAATAATACCTAGAATATCCACATTAACATCATCCTTGATATCGGCATTATCTATCTGGCGTGAATTAAATCCTATCTGACTCAAAATATTCTGATTAGGAAGGAAAAAATTAAGGGCTTCGTATCCGAAGCCCTTAATAGAGGAGGAGGTTGAATTTTTTAGTTTGTTGTAAGGAGGAGTTAACTAAGAAGAAGTCCAACCACCTATAAAATTTACGCGAGTCTCCTAAAATAAGTTTCCCTTTTTAATGTAATAAATTGTAACAAAATCAGCCTGTTTCCAAGATCATTTTCATTGATCGCTTGAGAATACTTCTAAGCCAGAATAAACTGACAGCCGAAGTTAAAATGCATGAAATTAAGGTGCCAACCCAGGCATAATAGACAGGTTTTTCTAATATTATTACAAAATACCATGCTAAAGATGCAGAAATAATGATTACCCTAAATAATGTGAGAATAAACATGGGGTATGCAACTCCCAACCCCTGCATTATTCTAGTGCTGGTCATGCCGATGGTAATAAAGGGATAAGCAAATGCCATAATTTTAAAATATAATACCGATAGTCGTATAATTTCTGGTGAATTGGTGAAAGCCGGAAGAATGCTATCGCTAAAGAATAAGAAAAATACACTGAAACTTAGTGAAATGGCTATAGCGCGAGTTAATCCGTATTTTATCATTTTTCGAATTAAGTCTAATCGTTTAGCACCATAAAACATCCCCACTAAAGTAACCAGAGATGTGGCAATGGAAATAATTGGAAGGAAAAATAAATGCTCAATTCGCCCTGCTGTTTGATAGGCAGCAACTGCATCTGAACTGCCTAGTATCCAATTAAATAATAATATTCCCATAGACATAATTATCATGCTTAGGGAGGCTGGAATTCCCAAGCGAAATATATCTTTAATAATTTCCATGTTGAATGAAAAATCTTTGATATTAAAGGTTATGTAGCTACGTTGCTTAAATAGCAAAACATAAATAAAAATGACAGTAACTATCGCCTGACTAATGACAGTAGCAATCGCAGCTCCAGCAATTTGATAATAGTGAATAAAAATGGGATCTAAAATTATATTTAACACGGTTCCAGCACCCAAGACTTTCATGGGAAACATCACTTCTCCCTCGCCGGACAAAATGGATCTGAAAAAAATGGAGAGTATCATGAAAATAGAACCTCCAATCATGATATAAAAATAATCAAGAGCAACTTCTACCGTTTCTACCTCAGCACCTTGCAAGCCAATAAATTTGTGCCCAAATAAAAATCCGAACACTACAATAATTGCCCCCATAATGAGCCCCAATAAAACGGTATGTTCCGCTGCATTATCTGCATTATTTTTATCTTTTGCACCGATAAATTGTGCAATTACGGTGGTTGCTCCCGATCCAATTCCAAATGTAATCCCCATTAAAATAAATAGAAAAGGGAAGACATAGCCCAATGCCGCTAAGGCGGTACCTCCAACCCATTTACCAATGAAGGCGGTATCCACCAGCATATATATTGCCTGTACGGCCATACCAAACATCATTGGCAGAGATAACTTCCATAATGCTTTTATGGGATTATCTATAAATTCTTCTAATCGACTTTCTTTTGGTTTTGTATCCATTTTATGAAATTAGCTTAAAGGAAAATTTACATTAATACCAATAGGGAGGATGATAAGTATTCTGTAATTGTCTGTAATATTATTTGGGGAGTCGTTTTAAATATCGCTCATGAAAATAACTATCTTTTACTCCCCTGTCCAATTCTATATTATTGAATTTAAGGGTGGTACTATGATTTTTTTGGATATTTGTCACCTTTATTTCTGTTAAAATTTGATACTTATTTATCACTGTGTAGATGAAATATTTTTCTTTAATTATCTTACCCATTTTATCATAAGACTCCTCCTTTAATGGGACGAATAATGTGGAATCAACCCAAGTAATATGGTGGCCATATTCAGTGCGAATATGCTCTTTCGGTTTTGATTCAAGCAAATAGCAAGAAGCATCCTTAAAAAATTCACTGCCAATAATCTTAAATTTGAATTCGTTTGATTGGCGGGTAGACATATCTTCATAACTCATATCTGAACCCATAAAACTGTCCGATCTTTTACTTGCAGAAATGCGGCGAATTTTTTTGAATGCCGGCAGCCACATGCGCATTTCATCATCTTTATCATCATGCTCAATTTTCAAAAACGATACTCCCTTATCATCTGCCGGAGAAAGAAACCAGATTATTTGTTTGGCTCCATCGTCTTTGGTAGTAGAACGCAAGGATGACTCTCTGGTTTTCCCCTTTTTATTGGTGAGAGTCATTACCATATCAACCTTTGAATCTTTTGGAGTAATTCTATCATCCATTTTTTGTACCAATTCATCACCAGTCAATCCGAACATCCAACTGATGATAATAATGATAATAGCCAAATTCTTCATATTATGCATTTCCTGTTTTATATAGATTTTGTTTATTAATTTCCATGACCGAGGCTAAAATTGTGAGGGTGCCCAACGAAGTGGAAATCATGGCAAAAACCATGAGCCCCCCCATATGAACCAGCGGTATTAATGAAGATGCAATGAGTGCCCCAAATCCCATATTAGAAAACACATCTAATAGAATGGGATAACCCACGTCATCCACCACCTGTCGACTGATCTCATCTGTACCAATTCCATTTTTAGAATAATGAATGAATTCTGAAATATAGTGGATGGCAAAATCTACACCCACCCCAATAATAATGGAAGTGAGTAGAGCCGTAAAATGGCTCAGATCAACACCAAACCAGCCCATAAGTCCAAAATTAAGAATAACGGCCGACGTTAGAGGGATGACTGAAAGCAGTCCAAACTTCCAATGTCTGAAAAATATCCATGCAATAAATAGTATGATGACAATTGATAGTATGATACTATTAATGGACGATTGAACCACAAGGTTGGTAAAATCTTTTAAAAACATCATCATCCCGGAAGTTTCTGTTATAAACTTTTCCGATCCCATTTCTTCAATATAGGCTTTAATTTGGTCAGCCATTATCACAATTTCTTTGGTTGATACAGACTGCATCATAGCTGTAATAAGACCAGTTTCATATTCATAATTTACCAGCGCCTCAAAATCATCCGGGTCACCGGACATAGAATACATAGTAAAGAGATTATTTATTTTTCCACGGGTCTCAGGGATCGTCTCAAATTTCGGATCATTATCCATTATGGATTTATGCATCTCTTTGATGACATCAGCAATTGAAAAAGTAGTATTTACCGTTGGAAACTTTGATATATAATTTTGAATATCTACCATTTTATTGAGCACTTCAGGATCTTTCAAATCACCTTCTACTTTCACAATGAGATTCATGGAACCTGCCATTTCTCTATCTAAAAATAAAGTGGATTCTCTTATTTCATTACCAGGCTTAAATAAATTAATGATATTTACTTCCACATTTATAAACCAAATACCAATTGATGAAACAACAACAATTACTACACCAGTTGCAAGTATTCGTTTTGGATACTCTAGGATACTTCTCCCAAATCTATGAATGAGATTTTCCAAAATACTCGGTTTACTAATTGCGGTGTTTTGCATATTCCATTTTTTTAAATGAATCACAGCCGGAAGGTAAGTTGAAGAAAGTATCCACGCCCATAAAATACCAAATCCGATAGTTGCCCCATAACCGGTCATAGTGGCTATAGGTGATGACACCATGGTGAGAAATGCGGCAGTGGTGGTTATGGAGGTGAGAAATATCGGCAACATGAGTTGATTCATAGTCATAGTGAGTGCTTTTTTCACATCTTTATGCTTACGAGCTTCTCTAAAAAATCTGGATAAAATATGTACCCCATCAGAATTTGCAATGGTTAAAAGTACAATTGGCATAGAGGTATTCACCATTGAAAAAGTAAATCGAGAAGTTTGCGTAAAATGATATACCCAGCCCATAAATCCCATCATAGATAGGGCTGATAAAAAAATAACTGAAAGAACCATTCCCACAGCAGGCAGACTACGAAGGTTTATGAGCAATATTGCCGCCATAATAAAAAGCCCTAGCAACATGAGCTGCTGTGTTTCTGTCTTAATTAATGCGGGAATCGCGCCTGTTAGATGAGGCTGACCTCCAAAATGGAATTCATACTGGTTTTGGTAAGATGCTGTAATATTACTTACTGCTGCCACCATCCCAGGGAAGTCATGGTCACTTTTAGGTCTTAGAATAATGTTAATATAATCCGCATCTTTACTGAGAATTCTGGAACTGATATTGGAATTACTTTTTAAATAATCAGACAGTGAAGCCACCTCTTCCTCTGTCATATTTTTATGGGGCATGAGATCACCCACTTCCAGAAACCCATCATCACTATCCATTCGGTTTAAGGTTGAAATGGAAATAACCTCATCTACATGAGGGATATCGTCAAATTTTTCGGAGAGCTCCCAAGCGAATGATAAGGCTTCAGAATTTAAAATATTACCCCCCGAATTGCCAAAGGCAATAAACATGAAATCTGTATACTTAAAATCTTCTATAACTTCATCCCAAATTCGTCGGGAATCAATATCTTTCGGGAGCATGTTCATTATATTATCATCTAAAAAGATGAATCGAACTCCAGAGCCAATAATTACGGTTATAAATAAAGTCAGCAGAACCGTTCGCCTAGAATGTTCAAGTGCTTGGTTTAGTGCCCATCTTTTTAATTTATGTGTCAAAAGGGATAATTCTCCGTTGTAAGGGTAGAGGGGAAAATTAATGCTGATTGATAATCCATTATAACCAATTTATTTGATTATCAAATTATATGAAGGTTAACTTGTGATTTAACTCACAGAAATTCTACGAAAAAGCAGTCTAATTTTTGTTGTTGTCAGATAATTAGTGTCTGACACAAAACGCCAAGGTTAGAATCGAGGGGGACATGATAGTTCATTTCCCTCTCGATTTATTTTATACTTACATTATTCCCAGTAACATTTATCAACTAAAACTGCCATTGTATCATCCAGCGGCACAGGGGGTAATGATACCCGCTCCCCAATGAAATATATCATGTTAATGGATGAAATAATAAAATTTATGCAATTTCCCCGATAGAAAAACCTACATTGTTGATTGAAGTAATGATTTGCTGCTTATTAATTTTTTTACCATAAATAAATGTTTGTCCAGATTCGAGATTAATGGTGACATCTTGAATTCCGTCACATGCATTAATTGCCTCAGCTACTGTCTGTTTACAATGATTACATGTCATGCCTTTTACAATCAAAGCTACATCTGCTTTATTATCTATTTCATCTACAACATTATTATTAAAAAATTTATTTAGTACAGCATATAGACAAACAGCTAATAATAATAACCCTGATAATATGTGGAGCCAATTATTATGATTCATTTGATGAGCTATAAAATTGGGATATATAATTATAAATTTATTAATGATAGCCCCAAAAAAAATGGCGCAAGTAAAAATAGTACCTAAATAAATATACACTATTTTTGTACCCAGTGTTTTTCTTATCACTGAAATGGTGGCAATATTTGTTGCGGGCCCTGCCATTAAGAAAACAAAAGCCGCACCAGGTTCTAAATTACCTGACAAAATTAGCCCCGCAGCTATTGGTACAGAAGCTGTTGCACATATATACATAGGTATTGAAACAAATGCCATCAACATCATTGCTGACCATCCTGTAATGCCATAGTCGTGGAAAAAATTTTCTGGAACTAAAATGGTAACTAGACCTGCTAATAAAACCCCTTTCATAAGTGGCATGGCAATATCCTGAGGTAAAGTTATAAAAGCATATACTATAGCATCCTTTAATGTTTTTTTTGGATGTTTGTGGTTTGTTTTAATGCTTGTTGAATAATCTTCACTTATAATTTTTTCAGTAAATAGACCACCAATAACACCAGTAATAAGTGCAATAACTGGTCTTGTCATTGCAAATAGTGGTCCCAGCATACCATAGGTGATCAAAATACTATCAACCCCAGTTTGCGGAGTAGAAATTAAAAATGAAAGAGTAGCTCCCTTTGATGCGCCTCTTTTATATAGAGATGCAGCTACCGGGATTACACCACATGAGCATAGAGGCATAGGTACGCCAAAAATAGCAGCCTTTATTACTGATAATACTCCAGGCTTGCCTAAATTATTTGCAATAGTTTCTTTTGATACAACTATATATAGTAGACCAGAGATTAAAAATCCCAGTATTAAATATGGCGCCATTTCTAAAAATAGTGAACTTATTCCATACCAATATTTTATTAGTATTTCTATATTCATATGTGATTATGGTATATATTCATCCTGTTAATTTACAATATTTGATACAATCTATTACATTATTGGAATTGGTTTCCCTTTAATAAAATTTATAACTTCCACAAGGATTATAATAATGGATAAATGAAGATAAATATAATAATAATTTTGGTGCTTTTCACATTGGGATTTTCTCTGTCTGAAAAGCGTATGGTAGAAATTACCTTTAATAACATCACCAAGCTGCAACAGCTGGTGGACATGGGTATTGACCTAGATCACCATCGGACATACAGTGAGGTGCATGCCTTTGTAACTGATGAAGAGTTCCAGCTAATCTCGCAGATGAATTTTGGCATCCGGGAAATACCTAATAAAGCTAAACTCTATTTTGAGGAGCTTAAACAAAGCACCATGGGATCCAGAAATCCTATGGAAGATTACCACAATTATGTTGAGCTTACTGCATTTTTACAGGATATTGCTGATAACTACCCTGATATAACACACCTGGAGAGTATCGGCCAGTCCGTTCAGGGCAGGGAGCTTTGGGTCATAGAAATTTCTGATAACCCCGGCGTAAATGAGATAGAGCCTGAATTTAAGTATGTGGCTAATATGCATGGTGATGAAACGGTCGGACGGGAACTTTCACTATACCTTATTGAATGGCTGGTAGAGGGCTATGGCAGTGACCCCCGGGCAACAGATATTGTAAATAATACAGATGTTTTTATTATGCCCACCATGAATCCAGACGGATTTGAAAATGGATCTCGCTATAACGCCAATGGAACGGACCTGAACCGGGATTTCCCAGATCAGTTCAGTGATCCTAATAATACCACAATCGGTAGAGAGCCGGAAACCCGGGCAGTAATGGAATGGACCTGGGATCATCATTTTGTTCTATCTGCCAATATGCATACAGGAGCATTGGTGGCAAATTATCCTTATGACGGCCCAAACTCTGGCGTGTATTCAGCTTGCCCGGATGATGATCTTTTTATTCATATTGCCCGAGCCTATGCTGATGCTCACCCTAATATGGAGTCTGGTGGATTTTCAAACGGCATTACCAACGGCTCACAGTGGTATGCTATATCTGGTGGCATGCAGGATTGGAATTATATCTGGGAAGATGATTTTGATATTACTCTGGAACAGAATGAAGTCAAATGGCCAAGTTCCAATCAGCTGGCAGGCCTTTGGGAAGACCATAGAGAGCCCATGCTAGTCTACCTGGAACAGGTGCATGACGGCGTTCGAGGTATTGTTATAGATGCAGATAGCGGTGAGCCATTAAGTGCCAATATTTCGGTTCAGGGAATTGATCATGATATTCTGCCAGACCCAGAAAACGGAGATTATTACCGCCTACTACCAGCTGGAACTTATACCATTACCGCACATGCATTTGGCTATTTGGCACAAAGTGAAACAGTAACTGTACCTTTAAGCGGATTTGTAGAACAGAATTTTGAACTCAGCATTGATCCCTGGCTTGCTGAGGCGGATATAGAAGATTTTGAGGCAGGTGATTTTTCAGATTTTGAGTGGACATTTGGAGGGAATTCCAACTGGCAGGCCGATAACTCAGAAAGTTTCGAAGGAGATTATAGCGGCAGATCTGGAAATATAAGTGATAATCAAGAAAGCTCTGTTTCCATTACCCTGAATGTGGTGGAAGATGGACAAATATCATTTTATAAAAAAGTATCCTGTGAGTCTACTGGATCTGTTACCGGCAATTATTATGACTATCTTTCTTTTTCCATAGATGGGAATGAAATGGAGAAATGGGCTGGTGAGATTGACTGGTCATTAGAAGAATTTCCTGTAAGTGCTGGTACCCATAACTTTGAGTGGCTGTTTATTAAAGATGGTGGCGTGACTAGCGGCTCAGATGCTGTTTGGATTGATTTTGTAGTATTGCCACCGCTTGAAGGTGGTGAAGAGTGCGGAACTGGTGATATAAACGATGATGGAATAAATAATGTTTTGGATGTGGTATCACTGGTGAACTGTGTGCTGGGTGATGGCTGTGATGTATGTCTAGGGGATATGAATCAGGATGGGGTTCTGAATGTCCTAGATGTGGTGCTCCTGGTTAATACCATACTGGGATAAGTAAAAAATATTAGGAACGTAAATTTAATTAAAATCCATTCCAAGATGTATACCGAACATATAGTGTAAACCACCATCTTCCATCCCAATATCAAATTGAGGCCCTACATGAAATTTATCTAATTCAAATTCATAATAAAGCTCAACATGTTGTGTAAATTTAGTTTCACTATTCCCATCATGTTCAGAAAATAAAATTCCAGGTGCATAAGCTATGGTGAAGCCATTATCAAAATGGTATAAACCTAATAATGACATTGAATTATGTTGA
>JASMKZ010000290.1 GCA_030748955.1 Fidelibacterota bacterium
ATTTTTTACAGCATCAGCGTGTCTTTTTTCTGTTGTTCTTATAAAATCATCATTAGTAAGGTTTAAAATTTTAGTAAGATTCTTAAAAGTTTTAGATATTTCATCACAAAAATCTTTTGGACTTTTTTTGTTTTTTTCAGCAGCTTTTTGAATTTTTTGCCCATGTTCATCTGTGCCAGTCAGAAAAAAAACATTGTAACCATCTAATCTTTTAAATCGTGCAAACACATCTGCAACTATACTAGAATAAGCATGTCCCATATGAGGTTTGGCAGAAGGATAATATATTGGAGTAGTGATATAGTAATTTTTATCCATTTAAAACTTTTGTTTTTAATTCAATAAAAAAACTTTCATCATCTAAATTGTATTTTTTTAAATTAAATGTTTTTTTAATAAAATTTTCATATAGAAAAAAAAATTTTTTATCATTTTTATTTAATTTTATTAATTTTAAAAAATAAAATTCAATAAATTTAAATACATTTTCTTTAATATAAACATTTTTTTTATAACTTTTATTATCAACTATTTTAATTAAAAAATTTTTTAAATTTAATTTGTCAATGTTAA
>JASMKZ010000291.1 GCA_030748955.1 Fidelibacterota bacterium
ACTATTATGTCTAGAACTAATTCTGCCCATATGTTTAATTCTCTATTTGAATAGTCATTTAAAAATTGCATTTAATTCCTCTTTTTTTTATTTCTATAATAATTTGAATGTAAAAAATATAATACATAATGACAAATATATATTACACTATAAATATTATCTCAAAATATTTACTTAGCAGGTTTTTTGTTTATAGCCCCTCACACATTGTAGGGTAATTATTTGTAGATTTGAATAATAAATAAGGATATTAAAATGAAAAAACTAATATACCCCTTATTAACATTATCAATTCTCTTCACTATAGGTTGTGATGATGATAAGAAAGAAGAATCAGTTGACTTGATAATTGGTGCTTGGACATTGTCTGCAGTCTGTGGTTTTGAGGATGAAAACTGTTCAGGTATATGCACAGATGTAACTGCAATGTGGTTTGAAGATGAAGGAAGTTTTTCTATAACTTTTTCATCTGATGGTACAGGTACCATAAATGAAGAAAGTTTCAACTGGAGTGGCTCTGGTCCTTATACACTCATAGTAGATGGTGAATCCATAACTATCAATCTGTCTG
>JASMKZ010000292.1 GCA_030748955.1 Fidelibacterota bacterium
CAAATCAAATGTTGTTAAGGGTGGATGAACATGATTATGTCAAAAATAGAGTAGATATTGGAGATGTTATAAATAGAATTAATAATTATGATGGAGTTATAATAGCTGATTATGATAAGGGGTTTTTATTGGAAGAAGATATTGAATCTATCATAGATGTATGCGATAATGTTTTCTTAAATACTAAAAAGAAATTTTTAGTAATTTTTAGAGGAATTAATACTGATTACTTTGATCCTTCTACAACTTTGGAAAAAGATGAAGATGAATTATTTAAACTATGGGAGCTTAAGGTTGGAAAAAAAATTATTTTATTTCCAGCAAGAATGACAAGTTGGAAAGGACAATTAGACTTTATTGATGTTATAAAAAAAATGGATACACAGAATATATTAGTGTTATTTGCTGGTGATACAAAAAACTCAAGTTATACAAATTTGGTTAAAGATAAGATTGATAAAAATCATCTTACAAATATCTGTAAAATTTTAGGAAGTGTGAACCAGGATGAAATGCGAAGCTTATATCAGATAGCTGATCTATCAGTCTCATTTCCTTTGAGAGCTGAGG
>JASMKZ010000293.1 GCA_030748955.1 Fidelibacterota bacterium
ATAACCGTGATGGTAGTTTCAGAGAATTAGCTAAATATAAATATGATGATGAATATTCGTGGCAAAGGAAACAAAGAACCGATAAATAAAAAAGGGCAGCCGTAGCCATCCTTTCTTATTAACCATTTGCTATATTGATGATGAAATGTCAGTTTTTGGTTATTAATTCTCTGCATTAGTATTCGGGCCCTGCATTTGTGGGGCTTTTTTATTTATCAGGAAGTTACATTCAGTTACACTATAATACATCTAGTTACATTATTGGATACGTAATTCTTCCTAATATATGGTTAGTAATAGATGAGTTCAAGTTCCTCTTACTCCTTTTACTCCTCCTAAGAATAAAACATGAGGGGTTCGATCTCATTTAAAATAAAAAGGGCGGCTTTGGCTGCCCTTTTTTATTTATCGGCTAACCATATTAAGTTTACATATCTAATCAAGGAGATAAAATGAAATCTAAATCAATATTAATTCAACAAGCTGAATTTAATCCAAAAATACAAAACTATATTTTATTTATAGGAATATTTACTCTTACTGTTTCTATTGTAGGAATACCCTTACT
>JASMKZ010000294.1 GCA_030748955.1 Fidelibacterota bacterium
TTTTTTCTGTAACATCTACCATTTTCACATTTCCATCTGTATCGAGATGACTGAACTTGTTCATCTATCCTCCTATCTGTGCCATGGAATTTCTCGTTTCTATTCCTGAATTCTGAGCTTCCCATCCATCATATGCTTTTTTCCACATAGTGTCAACCAGCATTGTTTTCATGTCATCATCTGTTCCACCTCTCTGCATCAGACCCAGGATATTACTCTCATCACGGGTAAAGAGACAGTTGCGAATTTTTCCATCTGCAGTAATACGAATACGGTTGCACTGACCACAGAGGCTTCTGGAGAATGCGGGGATCACAGCTATCTTCCCTTTATATCCGGGTATTTTATATACTGTATGTTCCGTCCTGGATCCATCAGCAGGGGATATATTTGGGAAATATTGCTTCAGGTTCTGTTTGATATGCTGGGCACTCATGAACTTTCCGGTTTTCCATATCTGTCGCGCATCAAAGGGCATCAATTCGATAAACCGGACCGTTATGGAATGCTCTCTGGTTAACTCAGCAAAATCTTTAAATTCGCTGTCATTAAATCCCCGTAAAACC
>JASMKZ010000295.1 GCA_030748955.1 Fidelibacterota bacterium
AGCATAACGTTGCCAACGTTAGGGTCGTCGGTTCGAATCCGATCTTTCGCTCAACAATCAACCTCCATGTTTGTATCAGACAGGAGGTTTTTTTAAGGCGTCGTACCCAAGCGGTAAGGGAGCGGTCTGCAAAACCGTCATGCACCAGTTCGAATCTGGTCGACGCCTCAAAGCCCTACAATAGTGGGGCTTTTTTAATTTATGTTTTTAGAAGTAACTAGATTCATCAATTCAAGGAGATTTAAGATGGGGATTTTTAGCAAAAAAGAAGTAAAAGAAGGTGCAATTATTAATAGCGATGAAGATGTTCAATGGCATATTAATAATCAAGATGATGATAATAGATACGTTATTGTAAGAAGTAAATTTACTGACTTTAATAATTCCAAATTTTTAGATAGAGTTAATGGTGGAACATTATTTAATTTTGGTAATCCATTAGGAAATGTGGACCCACACGGATTTACACTTGAAACTTTTACCTTAAAAAAAGATGATTATATAAGACCATACGCAACTCCTGGAGACAGTTATTGGAATGATGTTACATCGCTTCCTATAACTT
>JASMKZ010000296.1 GCA_030748955.1 Fidelibacterota bacterium
TCTAGAACGAGCTGGCTAAAAATTATATTACCATCATGAATGAATTTGGGTTCCATTCCAATTATACTTAACGTATCAATAAACCCATCATTGTAAAGCATAATTGAATCGTTAGCAGTAAATATTATTCTAGTTCCATCTTCAGATATGTCTTTAATATATGAAATAGCAGGAATCACATTTTCAATATTTGAACCTTCCATTGTAAACTTATAAACTGCCGGGGTAAATTCAAAAGGTCCGTGTTCATAATTAGTATCAATCAAAGTTGAATAAATCATTTCTTCATCTTGTCCAAACAACAGACCAGTAAACATCAATAGTGCTAAATAGTGCTTCATAATTGCAATATTACAAAGTAGTAGTCCTAAATGTCTAGAAACAAAAAACCCCACGAATGTGGGGCTTAATGCATTTATTTTATATTACTATTTTGACAATTCTATAATCGTACAATCTCCTTCTTCTTCAAAAACCATCTGAATGGTGGCGCTATTTCCAGATATAGATAATGTTCCGCAATCAGTTTCTGTCCCATCTTCGTCAGTATAAATTTCACAATA
>JASMKZ010000297.1 GCA_030748955.1 Fidelibacterota bacterium
CGATTTATTTACTTGCTGCAACTGTTATGCTTTGGATCTCAGTGTGGTTCCGGGGAATTCGATGGAAGTGGTTATTTAAAGAAGAAAATTCACCAACGACCTCATCTCTATACAAAGCAGAATTGATAGGGTATTTTGGGAACAATGTACTCCCCCTCCGTTTGGGAGAATTACTTCGGTCTTATTTGGTAGGCAAGGAATGGAATTTAAGTAAAGGCTTTGTTGTAGGAACCGTAGTGTTAGAACGACTGTTAGACACCTTATCTCTGGCAGTATTATCCCTCCTTCTTCTTTTTGTCTTTCCATTGGAGGAACCTGTTAAAACCTATGTTATCACAGGAGGGTTTTTATCAATCATCGGGGTCTTTACCGCGTTACTTTTTATTGGGAAAATAAGAAATTTATCTTCACAACACAGACTGGTGACTATAATTAAAAATATATTTGACGGATTGCTATCAATCAGAAAGGAAGTAGTCCTACACGTTATGCTCTCTAGTCTCATCATTTGGTTAATTTACTGGCTGGATGTTTATCTGATTCAATTGGCTTTTCAATTACA
>JASMKZ010000298.1 GCA_030748955.1 Fidelibacterota bacterium
AAACTTGTTTTTCTCGTTCTTTTAATTTCTTCACAAGGTTGCTGATCTCTTTTTTCAGTGAATCCTGCATTAACTGCATTTCAGGACGCGGATCACTCGAGATCAAATATTCAATCAGGGGGCGATCCGCTTCACTACTGTCCTCTAGTGATACAGGACCGGAATATGCCTGTACGAGGTCTTCAATCCATTTAATGGTTGTATCGGAAATTTCTGCCAATTCTTCCGTCGTTGGCTCCCGTTCAAATTCCTGTTCGAGTTTCAATGATTCGCGGTATAATTTCCCCATAGATTCCGTAACGTGGGATGGTAGCCGTACTACACGGCCTGTTTTCTGGATGGCGGTACGGATGCGCTGTGTAATCCACCAAACAGCATAAGAAATAAATTTAAATCCCCGCGATTCATCAAATGTATTTACAGCTCTGATAAGCCCCAGGTTGCCTTCATTTATCAGGTCTTCAAAAGGCACACCCTGTCCCTGGAATTTCTTAGCCATGGCAACGACAAATCGCAAATTATGGGTAACCAGTTTTTGAAAAGCATCTGTATCCCCGGCT
>JASMKZ010000299.1 GCA_030748955.1 Fidelibacterota bacterium
TAAATTTTAAATAATAATAATTTGTTTAAAATTGTTTTATTTTTAATTTTTTTCGATTGATTTATTTCTTTTTTTGAGAAAATTCTTGAAATAAATTGCTTATTATTAATTAACTTTTTTATTCTTTTATTTTCAACTATATCAACACCAATACCATTTATTTTCATTATTTATTAATAATTTTTTTAATTTTTTTAGAAAAAAAGCTATCAGAAATAAATTAAATATTATTACATTTGGCATAAAAAAAAAATCTGATGTTAATTTAATTAATATAAAAAAAAAAAGAAATTATTACGTTTTGACAATAAAAATAAAAAATATAATTAAAAAATTTAAAATTAAAAATATTCTTTTCCAAATTGGAATTATGAATAATCTATATTTTTTAAAAATTTTGATTGAATAAATTGTAAAAAAATACAATATTAATTGAATTAATTAATGAAAAATATTAAATAGTAATTTATTATTTTATTAAATAATGTCGTTAGTTGTAAAATCTGGCGATTAGTGTTGCGTAACCCCGCAGAACAAAAAAGGCAATCATGCGCTTAGG
>JASMKZ010000029.1 GCA_030748955.1 Fidelibacterota bacterium
AGATGATTTAAAGAAATTCGGAAAAGTGGAGAGAAGCTATACCACCGGGGTACATGTACAGGCAATAGACCCGGTAATGCAGCGCTACCTTCGGTTGCCCACATCTGAAGGTGTTATCATCACCGATGTGGAAAAACGTTCCTCTGGTGAACGGGCAGGATTAAAAATTGGAGATGTAATATTAGAAGTGGATAATCAAAAAATTAATGCGCCTAAGGATATTATCCGAGTAATAGATGAAGGACTGTATAAAGTGGGAGATAAAGTAACCTTAACAATTTTACGGGAAAACAATTCAGTTGATGTTTACCTTACATTGGAAGAGCCAAAATCTAAATGGTGGGGATTTTAATTAATGATTGATAGATATACAACGCCTGAAATGGCCCAAATTTGGTCAGAGCAGAATAAATTCGAAACCTGGAAAAAGGTGGAAATTACCGTTACAGAAGTATTGTCTGACAGAGGGGAAGTACCTAAAGAAGCTGTTAAGGTAATCAATGAAAAGGCAGCCTTTTCAGTTGAGCGAATATTAGAAATAGAGAAGCAAACCCGACATGATGTTATTGCATTTCTTACCAATATGGCTGAGAATATTGGGCCGGAATCCCGGTTTATTCATATGGGAATGACTTCCTCCGATTTGCTGGATACCTCATTGGCACTGCTTTGTCAGGAAGCCGGTGAAATAATTCTCACTAAACTAAAAACCTTTAAAGAGGTTTTGCGCAGTCAGGCGGTGACCCATAGAGAATCGTTCCAGATTGGGCGATCACATGGGGTGCATGCAGAGCCCATTACTTTTGGGCTGAAGCTAGCACTCTGGAGTGAAGAAATTGGTCGGCATATAGATCGGTGGGAACGAGCCGTTGACTCTATTGCAACTGGAAAAATTTCTGGCGCTGTTGGTACATATCAGCATTTGGACCCTGAAGTGGAAGAAGAAGCCTGTAAAAGACTGGGTCTTCAGGCTGCTACCGTTTCAAGCCAGGTAGTTCAGCGAGACCACCATGCAGAATATCTCACCACACTTGCCAATATTGCAGCCAGCCTGGAAAAAATAGCAGTAGAGATTCGCCATCTACAGCGTACAGAAGTATTAGAGGCAGAAGAGTATTTCCAGAAAGGGCAGAAAGGCTCATCTGCCATGCCGCACAAACGAAACCCTATTGTTACAGAACGCATTACCGGTATGGCACGTCTCCTAAGGGGAAATGCCATGGTTGCCATGGAAAATGTTGCTCTCTGGCATGAAAGAGATATCTCTCATTCATCCGTAGAAAGGGTTATCATACCAGATTCCACAACCCTTATGGATTATATGTTAAATAAAATGACGTATCTCATGGAAAACCTCCTGATATATCCTGAAAATATGGTGGAGAACCTGAACAGAACTGGCGGGCTTATATTCAGCCAGGAGGTGTTGTTGGCATTGATAAAAAAAGGAGCTACACGGGAAGATGCCTATGCCATGGTACAGCGTAATGCCATGCAGGTTTGGGAAGATAAATTAGATTTTAAAATACTTCTCAAGGGAGATTCTGAAATAATGGGTTTATTAAATGAAAATGAAATTAACAATCTTTTTGATTTAAACAAAGTAATGACAAACATAAACAAAATATATAAACGATTGGAGTTAGAAATATGAGCTATATCAGAGAGCAATTACCCTATACATTAGATGCTTTTGAAGGTGAAGAACTAGGAGAGCGCTATAAAGGTAAGGTTAGAGAAAATTTTCATGCGGGAGATGAAATTATTATGGTCACTACCGATAGAGTTTCGGCGTTTGATCATGTTTTGGGTACTATTCCGTTTAAGGGTCAAATTTTAACGGAGATTGCTAACTTCTGGTTTGAGAAAACCAAAGACATTGCACCCAATCATATTATTTCTTATCCAGACCCCCAGGTGTTGGTGGCAAAGAAAGCAGAAACCCTTCCTGTAGAAGTAATTGTCAGGGGGTATATTACAGGGAGTCTCTGGAGGGAATATGAACAAGGGATTAATGGTCAATATGGTTTCATGCTTCCAGAGGGTCTTAAAAAAGATCAAAAATTTGATACCCCAATTTTAACGCCATCCACAAAAGCGGAATATGGTGAACATGATGAGCCTATTGCGCGGGAAGCTATTGTAAATGGATTGGTGGAAGAGTCTGTTTATGCTAAGGCAGAATCTTATGCGCTCGCTCTTTTTGCTGCCGGTCAGGAATGGGCAGCCAAGCAGGGATTAATACTAGTGGATACCAAATACGAATTTGGCATGGTAAATGGAGAACTTATTGTCATTGATGAAATCCATACCCCAGATTCCAGCCGATATTGGATTGCAGATGAATACGAAGCTCGTTTTAATAAAGGGGAAGGGCAGAAAATGTTGGATAAGGAAAACATCCGTCAATGGCTTATTGAGAGGGGGTTTTCAGGGGAGGGTACACCGCCAGATCTTACCGATGAAATTAGAACGGCTTTGGCTGAGAGTTATATTGAGCTTTATACCAAGCTTACAGGGCAAGATTTCCATCCAAAATTAGGAGATGTGAAATCCCGTATAGAAAATAATCTTGAAAAAGCTGGCATTTATGCATGATCGCTCCTGAAGGGAAAATAATACTGATTCCCCTTCTCCTGCTTGTTCTAGTTGGCACAGGAATTTATACTTACTATCCCTCCGAAGTATTAAAATGGATAAACTTAATGGTGGCCTTGTTGATCCTGTTTTCTTTGTATTTTTTCAGGGATCCCCAGAGGATTCCGCCGAATAATGATGGTTTTATATCTCCAGGGGATGGGAAGATTGTTCAAATTATTGATGTTGAAGATACTGATATTGGAAAAGCAAAACAAATATCCATTTTTCTTTCGGTATTTAACGTACATAGCCAGCGGGTGCCAATATCTGGGAAGGTAATCTCCAAAGCGTATAATCCCGGTAAGTTTTTAGCAGCCTTCAATCATAAAGCTTCACTAGATAATGAGCAGGCAGTGGTAATGTTTGAAACTGAAAGTGGCAAAAGGTACAAAATCAAACAAATTGCAGGGCTCATCGCAAGGCGAATTTTGAACTATATGGAGCCTGAGCTTTTGGTGGAGAGGGGGCAGCGATTAGGTTTTATTCGTTTTGGTTCCAGGGTGGATATTATCGTACCTGAAGATTTTCAAATTGATGTAAGTTTAGGCGATGTAGTAACAGGAAATCTTTCTATCATCGGACATTTTTATGAAAATTAAGCAACATCTCCCCAGCATTTTTACCCTCATTAATTTATTTTTGGGATTTCTGGCAATTATTAATACTATGGCAGGAGATTATGTAATTGCTTGTTATATTATTCTTGCTGCTGGAGCCTTCGATTCTGTGGATGGAAAACTGGCCCGATTAATTGGTATTTCTACTAATTTTGGGAAAGAAATAGACTCTCTGGCAGATATGGTTTCCTTCTGTTTGGCACCTTCCATTTTGGTCTATTCACTCTATACTCAGAACATGCCCGGTATTTCAGGGGAGCTCATTGCCTCGGCACCTCTAATTATGGGAGCTATCCGCCTGGCACGATTTAATACGGACTATGCAAGTGAAAACCCTGAATATTTCATTGGTTTACCCACCCCCATGAATGCCCTTTCAATAGCTTCTTTGGTACTTTTTATTGAGTATTTTAAAATTGATAACCCCGAGTATTCACAACCGCGGTTGTTATTACCACTTATACTGTCATTATCCTATCTCATGGTGAGCCGGGTGCATTACGCCAAATTTCCCATTATAAATTTTAATTCTGGCAAGCAAAATTCCTTGCGCTTGCTGGGAGTGGCACTTTTTATAGTGACCTTTATTGGGGCTATTTTTATTGGCTACCCCTATCGGGTATTGGCAGGGTTTGTAAGCTTTTATCTCTTAAGTGGAATTTGGAATCACCTTAAAAATCTAGGCAATGTTGAATCAAAAAATCAGGAATCATAAATGAAAGCAAAAATATATATCAGCTATAAAGAAGGCATTTTAGACCCTCAGGGGAAAACAATAAGTCATGCTTTAGATACTATTGGCATTAAAAAAATTAACTCCGTGCGAATGGGTAAATATATCGAAATGGAGTTTAAGGGTATTTCTAAAGATAAGGCATCGGAAATCACCGATGAATCTTGCCGAAAATTATTAGCGAATCCTAATACTGAAACCTATTCATTTGAAATTGTGGAGGAATAATGCATTTTGCCGTAATTGTATTTCCCGGTTCTAATTGTGACCATGATGCCTACCATGTCTTTCGTCATATTTTAGATGTGCCAGTAAATTTTGTATGGCATAGAGAAACTGACTTGAAAAAATATGATGCTATTATCATTCCCGGCGGATTCAGTTATGGTGACTACCTCCGTACGGGTGCAATTGCGAGATTTTCTCCCGTAATGGAATCTATTATAAAAGAAGCCAATGCGGGGAAACCGGTATTTGGCATTTGTAATGGTTTTCAGATTCTAATTGAGTCAGGGTTATTGCCGGGGGCACTCATAATAAATCAGGATGTTCGTTTTCTCAGTCAGGATGTCACTTTAGAAGTTGACAGTACAGATTCAATTTATACTCGTTCTTTAAAAAAGGGGCGCAAGTTAACTATGCCAATTGCCCATAAGCAGGGGAACTTTATTGCAGACGAAGATACCCTGAAAATATTGGAAAATGAAAATCGCATTGCATTTCGCTATAGTAAAAATAAAAACGGAAATCCAAATGGAAGTACAGACCGAATTGCGGGGATTCTTAATAAAGAGAAAAATGTATTGGGAATGATGCCTCATCCTGAAAGAGCGGTAGAATCCATTTTAGGGTCAGATGATGGAATTGATATTTTCAAATCAATGATAGGAATGGCCTGATGAAATCCAACCAAAAACGATCTATATCATTTATTTTTCTAGTACTGTTTTTTGGTGTGGTGGCTGGTTCTATTTTAAGTCAATTTGTAGGTGCCATTTTCCCTCCTGGAGTTGTGAAACAATTTTTTCTCACCAGTACTTCTATTGGTTGGGGTGGACATCCTGATAATTGGATTGATTTATTTGTAATCAGATTCAAAACGGGTTTCTTTGTGGATATTAGTGTGGTGAGCATTTTGGGTATGGGAATTTCGTGGTATTTTTTACGGTATTTTAAATAGGGGGTATTATGGGATTGGGACCTTGGGAAATAGGATTAATTATTATAGTAATTATTATTCTGTTTGGCGGCAAAAAACTACCGGAACTTGCCCGTGGTTTGGGATTAGGATTAAGGGAGTTTCAAAAAGCCACCAGAGAAATTAAGGATGAAGTAAAATCTGTCGCTGACGATGTGGAAGATGTTGAAAAGGAAATCAAGGAATAAAATCCACTAATTCTTAATCTCTAATTTCCCCATTAATTTCTGAATTATCCTCTGGAACATTTTCCCTCAATAAGTGTTTATGATCCTCCCAGATAATAATTTTAATATAAGTAGTCAATGTTTAGATATTGCTCTTCGACAAGTTCAGAGAATATATTCATATAATTAGGTGGAATTTGGACAACCATATTATCTCCTTTTAATTTTGATTTTGCCACTCTTGGTTTTATGGTATTTCAAGAGGGGTCAAAATCAAGAAGCCACTATTCGATTTTCTAATCTTGATTTAATTCCAGAAAGTGTAATACGGAACGGAAAGATGAAAAACATGTTTTTTATTATTGGACGCCTGTTTATTATGCTCCTCATTATTTTTGCATTAGCTCGCCCCCGCTTATCGGATACTATTCGTGAGAGCAAAACTGAAATTGTGGATATCCTTTTAGTAATTGATCAATCATCCTCAATGCTTGCCCAAGATTTTAAACCAAATAGATTGGAGGCTGCGAAAGAAGTAGGTAAAAAATTTATTAAAGATCGTGAAGGAGACCGTTTGGGTCTAATTGTTTTTGCAGGAGAACCATATATTCAATGTCCCCTTACTCGGGATATTAATGTGTTATTGGAATTCACAGATAAAATTGAAATAATTGACCGGGAGCATGATGGCACGGCTATTGGTATGGCTATCGCAAATTCCATCAATCGTCTTAGAGAGAGTGACACAAAATCAAAAACCATAATTCTTCTTTCTGATGGAAGTAATAATCAGGGTGAGTTAGACCCCATTACAGCAGCTGGTTTGGCAGCAAAATTTGACATAAAAATTTATACGGTAGCAGCTGGAACACATGGTTTGGCACCATATCCGGTAACAGATGCATGGGGAAGACAGGTAATTCAAAAAGTTCAGGTTGATGTGGATGAAGAAAGTTTGAAAGAAATAGCAAATATTACAGGAGGGCAATTTTTCAGGGCTACGGATAATAAATCATTACTTAAAATTTATGAAGAGATTGATGCATTGGAACGTACTGAAATTGAAGTAAAAGAATATCAAAACTATACTGAACTTTATAGCTGGTTCACTATCCCCGCAGCCTTTGCGTCTATATTTTTTCTTTTTTTCTCACGGGGAATTTTTAACAAGCTCTTCTAATGGTACGTTATACCCATCCAGAAATGTTTTATCTATTTATCCCGTTAACAGTGGTATTGATTTGGTACGCCTATCAAGGTAAAAAAATGAGAATGGGTTTAGAAACTTTAGGCACATCCTCCATTAAAAAATTTCTTCTAAATCGTGTAAAATATTCTCGCATTCATCTGCGTTCCCGATTAATCATATTGGGGATTATTTTCATTCTACTGGCTTCGGTAGGACCACAAATTGGTATGAAATTAACTGAGCTTACTCGAGAAGGAGTAGATATTTTTATACTACTGGATACTTCAGTCAGCATGAATGCTATTGATGTAAAACCATCTCGAATTGAAAAAGCAAAATATGAATTAGGGAGACTTTTAAACAGTCTTAAAGGTGACAGGGCTGGATTAATTGCGTTTGCTGGGTCTGCACATCTTCATTGTCCGCTGACAGAAGACTATTCGGCATCCCGGTTATTTCTGAATATGATGGATACGGATCTTATTACCACCCAGGGGACAGATTTAGCAGCCGCCATCCAATTAGCGCTGGATCATGTTGAAAATAATGATGAAAAATTTAAGGTATTTGTACTAGTTTCTGATGGAGAAGATCATCAAGGTGAAGCCATTTTGCTTGCTGAAAGTGCCAGGGAACTGGGTATTATTATCCACACATTGGGAGTGGGAACTTCTGCTGGGGGACCAATACCCATTTATGATGATGATGGAAACAGAGTGGAGTTTAAGAAAAACCGTAGCGGGCAGGTGGTTACCAGTACTTTGAATGAATCTACATTAGATGAAATTGCCCGTATCACCGGAGGGGTCTATATTCGTGTAGAAAATCAGGTGAATGCTATTGCCCCCCTATTGAGAGAAATTGATCAAATGGAGAAGAGAGAGTTAAAATCACATATTTTTTCCCAGTATGAAGATCGGTATCAGGTGTTTTTAGTTATTGGATTAATGCTGTTTTTAGCCGAATTTTTAGTGCCTACTCGAACCAGAAAAGAAATGGTTTGGGAAGGAAGGTTTACGAGAGATTGAGAAATTTATATTGAAGATTAAAGAAGTAAGCTTAAACATTTGGAGGTTTTCTCTTATTTTTTGGATTATGAGTGTAATTCCTATGTTCTTATTTTCCCAACAGAAAAAGGCAATTCGCCCATTGCCAGCTCAAAGCCAAATACCAAATCAAACCAATAAAGAATTCATTCCAAATCCTGAATATGAAAAAGCATTAATGGATTATAAAGAGCTTATTAACAAATATCCTGATAAAAAAGAACTTTATTTTAATTTAGGAAATCTCAATTTTCTCAGTGGTGATTCAGAGTCTGCATTACAGAATTATAAAAATTCTATCATAAATTCTGACCCAAAGACTAAAGCCGATGCTTTGTATAATATGGGAAATACTTATTACCAAATGGGAGATTTGCAAAATAGTGTAGATTTTTTCAAGGAGGCATTATCATTAAACCCAAATGATGAAGATATTCGCTATAATTATGAATTAAGTAAGCGAATGTTAGAGCAGCAGCCACCTCAGGAAAACCAGGATAAAAGTCAGGATAGCAATGAAAATGACGACCAGAAAGATCAAGATAAAGAAAGTCAACAGTCTCAAGAAGGTGATGAAAATAAGCAGGACAAGAATTCTGAAAATAGTGAAAAATCTGATAATGAAAATGAGCAAAAACAGTCAGAAGATGGTGAGGAAAATGTAGAAGAAGGACAGGAGCAAACTCAAAAGCAAGATAGTAATGAAAAAAATGAGGAGGCAGAAAAACAGAAAACGGAATCTCAAATTCAAGAAGAAAAAGAAAAACAACTGGGGAAAGAAGAAGCGGAAGCAATACTTAATGCTTTAAAGGCAGATGCAAATAATTTAAAACCCAGAAAATATAAAGCTAAAGGACTAATAAAGTTGGAGAAAGACTGGTGATAAGAGCATTCATATTTAGCTTAATGGCCACCTTGATTTGGGCTGATGAATCAGTAAATGTTACTGTAGATCGCCGTGATATAGTTGAAGGTGAATCAATCACTCTCACCGTTACAACTAATAATGTAAAAAGTGACCCCGAATTGCAATTGCCTGAAATACCTGATTTTAAAGTAGTGAGCGGTCCCAATCAATCCAGTTCCACCAATGTTCAATTTATAAACGGAAAAATGACCAAAAATTCTACTATAACTCTAAGTTGGAATTTGATACCCAAAAGAACAGGACAACTTACAATTCCAGCGATTAAAATTCAAGCAGGGAAGAAATCATATTTATCAACTCCCATAACAATTTCAGTATCAAAACGAGGAAGTAGTCAAGCTGGTAAAGTAGCACAATTTTTTATTGAAGCTAAAGTTGACAATAATACTCCATATAGAGGCGAACAAACCACTCTCACTTATACCCTTTATACTAAAGTAGATGTTACCAGTTTTGATGACGATGTGCCAAGTTTTAAAGGTTTTTGGACAGAGGAATTGTATGCACCAAAAAATTTGAAATTGCGAGAAGAAAGGAAAAATGGTGTTAAATATTATGCTGCCACCATTAAAAAAATTGCATTATTCCCAACCCAATCTGGGGAAATAATTATTGAGCCAATGTCAGCAGTGATTGGTATCAGGGAGAAGCAGCAACGTTGGAATGATTTCAGTTTGTTTGGACCCCCGTCAAAAAAATATACTGTTTCAACCAGGGAATTATCCATTGATGTAAAGCCGCTTCCCGCCAGAGAGAATGGAAATATATCTGCAATTGTTGGGAACTGGAATATCAAATCAGAAGTTAGTACCTCCAGAATAAAGCAGGATGAGGCAATCACTTTTAAGGTTATCATTAATGGAACTGGGAATCTACAAACTGTTGATATGACGGAAATTTACTTTCCAAATGAATTAGAAGTATTTGATCCAGAAATAGAATCTAAAGAAAATCCATTAAGAGATAAAATCGGAGGAGAAAAGAAATTTGAGTGGGTATTAATACCTAGGTTTGCAGGTGATATTTTTATTCCTAAAATTCAATTAAATTATTTTGATCCAAAACAAGGGAAGTGGGTAACAAAGTCTGCGCCGCGTCATAAGTTAAATGTTGCACCTAATGAAAAAGCTTTAATATCAACCATTGGATTATCAAAAGAGGAAGTAGAATTAATGGGTGAAGATATTCGTTTTATTGATGAATCTCAACCTAAGTGGCGAAATAGAAATAGGGCTCTTGTTACGGGTACAGCTCTCACTTTGTTACTTTTATCTGGAATGGTGTTTGCGTTTCCCCATGCTCAAAATATTACCAAACAACGAATGGAAAAATCATCAGGAGGTTGGCAAGCCAGACGAGCACTAATTTCTGCGTTTGGTATTTTGGATTCAGCACCTGATTCTCCTGAAGAAATTTATACCCATATATATAGATCGATTATAAATTATATTAATAAAAAGAACGGGACAAAAAAGATTGAATATTCAACAGAGGAAATAATTGAGATTATTAAAAGTCATGATGGTGCCGAAGTATATAAAGAATTTGAGCAAATTTTAACTCGCGGGGAAGCTGTAAGGTTTGCCCCAGTTTCTTCTCAAGATGCCCAAAATGATATGCAAAAAATTAAGGATTTATTGAAAAAGGTCGATCATGTCTGGTAATCGATCTTTATTACTTTTATTTTTTATCGGCATCCCCTTATTTGCTGTAGAGGAGGAGATTTCTCAACATTATAAAAGCGGTATGGATGCTTATAAAAAAGGTCAATATGATTTAGCCATTCAAGAATTTGAGTCTATTTTATCCAGCAACTGGGATTCACCAGAACTATATTATAATTTGGGAAACGCTTTTTTTCGTTCTGGAAATACTGCTGGAGCAGTTTGGGCATTCGAAAGCTGCCTGAATTTATCTCCAACTCATTCTGATGCTAAATATAATTTAAAATTAGCAAATTTAAAGGTAATAGACAGAATGGATTTGCCTGATCCCCCATTATACCTGCAATGGTATTTAGGCTTAAAAGAGCAGTTTACACCAACTACATGGATTAATATTACACTTTTCATATTTTTCTTATTCTCTCTATCGGTAACAGTAAATCGGCTATTTCTTTTTTCATTAGTTCAAAATTTAAGAGGGATTATTTTAACAATATTTTTTATTTCTCTATTCTTGGCTCTCCATTCTATTTGGACTGATAAATCACTTGACCTGGGAGTTATTTATTCCTTAAAAGCTGAAGTTCGTTCAGAGCCTAACACATTTTCTACTCGCCTGTTTGAAGTTCATGAAGGATTAAAAGTATCTATTAACCAATTAGAGAATGACTGGGTTAAAATTGAATTATTGGATGGTAAAACAGGGTGGATATCTAACGATCAGATTAGACTGATTCAATAATATTAAATTCTAATATAGAAATCCCTAAATTAAATTGCTAAATTTAGGGTATAAACTCATATTAAATAAATAGAAGAGAAATTATGTCAGGACATAGTAAGTGGTCAACTATTAAGCGTAAGAAAGGTGCTGCAGATGCCAAGCGTGGAGCGGCATTTACACAAGTTTCCAAAGATATTACTTTAGCTGCTCGAGAGGGTGGGGGTGATCAAGAGATGAACCCTGCATTAAGGCTTGCAATAAAAAAAGCGAAGGCTGTGAATATGCCCTCAGCGAATATTGAACGGGCTATAAATAAGGGAATTGGAAATTTACCGGGAATGAAATATGAAAATTATATCTATGAGGGATATGGCCCGGGAGGTGTAGCCATCATGATGGAAGTGATGACTGATAATAAAAATAGAACCGTTCCGGATATTCGTCATATTATGTCTAAAAATGGAGGGAATTTAGGAGAGTCTGGTTGTGTAAATTGGATGTTTGAAAAGAAAGGAACCATTACCCTTAACAAAAGGAGTGTGGATGAAGATGTTGTTTTGGAAAAATCGCTAGAGCTCGGAGCAGATGATTTTGGATCTGATAATGATGTTATTGAAATTACAACATCACCAGAATTGTTTGGAGATGTAAGTGATGGATTAGAAAAAGAAGGTTATGAAATTGAAGGAGAAGTTGGGCTGTCTCCCATAAATTCTGTTAATGTAAGTGGAGCAGATGCCAAACAATTGTTGCAGCTTCTAGAAAAACTTGAAGAAAACGAAGATATTCAAAAAGTATATTCAAATTTTGATTTGGATGAATCTGAGCTAGGTTCACTGCTGTAATTGAAAATAATTGGAATAGATCCGGGACTTGTGCAAACAGGATTTGGAATTATAAATGTAAGTAATAATCAAACCACATTAATAGATTATGGGATTATCAAACCGAAAATTAAAGATACCCTTGCGAAGAGGCTCCTTACAATTTTTAATGATGTGTGTGAATTAATCTCGAGTTATAATCCCCAAATATTTGTAATTGAAGAAGTATTTTATGGTAAAAATGTAAAATCTGCAATGCGTTTGGGGCAGGCAAGAGGGGCATCAATGGTAGCAGCGGCCTCAAAAAATATTCCAATATATGAATATTCTGCACGGAAGGTAAAACAATCTATAACTGGCAATGGAAATGCACATAAAACTCAGGTACAATTTATGGTAAAAGCAAAATTACAAATGGATCATAATCCCGAGCCCATTGATGCTGCTGATGCATTAGCAATCGCACTCTGTCATGATCATCAATTCAGGCTGGCAGATTTATGATTGTAAGTATTAGAGGTAAACTTACCCGAAAAGTGCCAGATGAAATTATTATTGAAACGGGTGGCCTAGGATACGTCTGCTTTATATCAAACAATACCTATGATCATCTCCCTAAACCAGGGGAAGAGGTCTCGCTTCTCACCTATTTTCATGTAACGGAAAATAATCAACAACTATTTGCTTTTAGCGAAATAACAGAGAGGGAATTATTTATGATGCTTATTGGTGTCTCCGGCATTGGTCCCAAAACTGCTATTGCTTTGCTATCTGCAGTTTCTCCCGACGAATTTAAAAGACGATTGATTGCAAGTGAAGTTGGTATGTTAACTGCCTTGCCGGGTATAGGCCCTAAAACCGCGAGGAGGATTATTGTGGAATTGAAAGATAAATTTGTCAAACTTTCCAAGGATGAATTGCCGAAGGAAGAATTAGATGTTTCACCACAAGTCAGTGATGCCTATGATGCACTTCTAGCATTGGGATTCCAAATGAAGGATATTAAAAATGCGATTTTAAAAGCTTCAAACCAAAGTGAAAAGTTAAGTACGGAAGAATTGATAAAAGAGGCTTTAGCAGAGTTGCGATGACTGAAGAAATATTAGATATACCAATTAAAGAAACAGCTCTTTATAATTTTCATGTCAAATTAGGTGCCAAATTAGTTTCATTTGCTGGGTATAAAATGCCAGTTTCTTATCCAGATGGGATACGATCAGAATATTTTGCTGTTCGTAATGAAGTTGGCATTTTTGATGTTTCCCACATGGGCGAGTTTACCATTAGTGGTAGGGGCGCAAAAGAATTTTTACAGAAAATGACCATCAATGATGTAGAAAAACTTCAAGTTGGTGAGGCTCAATATTCTGCTATGTGTTACCCCAATAGTGGAATAATTGATGATTTAATTTTATATCGAAAATCAGATGGATATTTCATGGTTGTAAATGCGTCAAATATTCAGAAAAATTTTGATTGGCTGAATGAACACAAAACAGAAAATGTAATTCTAAAAAATGTTTCAGAAAATTATTCATTAATTGCTCTCCAAGGCCCCCAATCCCGTGAGGTATTATCTACATATACACATGCAAATTTGAAGATGCCCTTTTATTCTTTTGAAGATGTTTCGGTGTGTGGATATCCTGTAATGCTAAGCCGAACTGGGTATACTGGAGAGTTGGGATTCGAAATTTATGGGGATGCAAATTCACTGGTTTATATTTGGGCTGAATTAATTAATGCTGGTGTTAAACCAGCAGGACTGGCAGCACGTGATATTTTACGAATGGAAATGAAATATTGTCTCTATGGAAATGATATTGATAATACTACAAATCCAATTGAAGCTGGCTTAAGTTGGATAACGGCATTATCTAAAGGTGATTTCATAGGAAAAGATGCTTTATTAGAAATAAAAAAGAATAGACCTGACAGACAATTAATTTCTTTTGTTATGCAAGAACGGGGAATACCTCGTCAAGGCTATGAAGTTTTTGTAGATTCCAAAAAAGTTGGAATTGTTACCAGCGGCACCCAGTCACCACAATTAAAAACTGGTATCGGTTTGGCTTATGTTGATATACCCTTTCATAAAATAGGTCAAAATATATCACTTCAGATTCGGAATAAATTTGTGTCTGCAAAGATTATTAAACCCCCGTTTGTTAATGAAACTTCCCTTCATTGTTAAACTATATCACCCTATAGTATGAATTATCGTCGGCAAGAAGTTATTGGAATTCTTCTATGTGTTTTAGCACTTTGCGTTTTCTTAAGCTTTGCAACCTATAACCCATATGAGACACCATCCGGATTAACACCTGAGGTCGCCCAGACAAATATCATGGGGCTTTTTGGTATTTACACTTCTTATTATTTAATGAAATTTTCCTTTGGCTGGGGGACTTTTTTCCTTCCCATTATTATGGGTCTTGCTGGGTTTACACTATTCACAAAAAGAGATTGGGAACAAACTATACACTATTCTGGATTTTTAGCGGGAATTGGAATTTGGTTGTCTTTGTTTATTGCTTGGATTGGTCAATATCGTGGGGGAATGTGGGAAGCCGAATATCCAGGTTTTATAGGATATAATTTATGGAATTTTCTTATTGATATTTTTGGTATATACGCATCTGGTATAATTCAAATTGTAGTATTCATTTTATTAATTAGCGGATTGTTTCATTTTTCTATTTATTCTGTAATCAAGAATATTTATCAGAAAATAAATGATAAATGGACTGAATGGCAGGAAAGAAGAGTATTAGGAAAAGTGATTATTCAGAAAAATGAAATGGAACTTTCACCTAGTGGTGATATGTCTGAACCTGAAAATATAGAATCTGAAGAAGTTGAGGAACCAATAGAGGAGCAAGCTGTCAGTGAATTAGATTTGGAACCAAAAACTGAAGAAAATGAAACCACTGAAAATGATTTAGAGGATTCATATGAAGAAAATATTGCAATCGAAGATGAGAAAGAAATTGAAGAAGGGGATTTAGATGCTGAGAAGGAGCGTAGAGCAAAATATCGCCAATATAAAATGCCTACTTTAGATTACCTCCATGATCCAGTAGAAATTAGGAACCCCTATTCAGAAGAGGAGCTAAAGGGAAAAGCAAATTCACTGTCTCATGCTCTGGATACTTTTGGAGTAACTGGTAGAGTTGTACGTATATCGCCAGGGCCAGTGATTACACTTTTTGAAATAGAGCCAGCAGAAGGTGTTCGAGTTAATAAATTTACAAATCTGTCCGATGATCTGGCGCGGGTAATGAAAGCCCAAAGGGTACGGATAATTGCACCTATCCCGGGCTCGAAATCGGTTGGCATTGAACTTCCTAATGATAATCCTTCTACCGTTTTCTTAAAAAATATTATAAATTCCGAACAATTTATTCAGGCTGAATCAAAATTAAGTATTAGTCTGGGCAAGACCACTACGGGAGATGCATATGTTTTTGATTTAGGAAAAATGCCTCATATTCTAGTTGCTGGTGCTACTGGTGCAGGTAAGTCAGTCTGTATAAATACGATGATAATTTCAATATTGTACAAGGCAAAACCTGATGAAGTAAAATTTATTTTAATTGATCCAAAAAAATTGGAATTAGCAACCTATAAAACATTGGAGGGATATCATCTCATAACAGCCCCTAATTTGGATGAATATGTCATGACAACTCCTGAAAATGCAGTTGGCATATTAGACTCAGCCATTGTAGAAATGGAAAGAAGATTTCAGGTATTTGCTGATGCACGTGTTCGCAATATAGCTGAATATCATGATAGAAAAAAAGAGAATCCAGATTTAGAAACGGTACCTTATGTTGTTGTAGTAATTGATGAGCTAGCAGATTTAATGTTAACTTCTGGGCGTGCAATTGAAGAACCTATTACCCGCTTGGCTCAGAAAGCACGAGCTGTAGGGATTCATTTAATTGTTGCTACACAAAGACCATCTGTGGATGTAATTACAGGGGTTATTAAATCCAATTTCCCCGCAAGAATAGCCTTTCAGGTTTCCTCAAAAATTGATTCAAGAACGATTATCGATCAGATGGGTGCAGAAAAATTGCTTGGGAATGGAGACCTATTATTTCTGTTGCCAGGTACTGCGTCCCCAATTCGATTACATAATGCTTATGTAACTTTGGATGAAATTGAAGCCGTAATGGAACATATCTCAAATCAACCTAAGCCGGAAGAAATTTTACTTCCGGAAACTAGAAAAGAAATATCTGATGGAGAATTTGTCTTAGAAGAAGGTCAGGATGAACTTCTTAAAGATGCAGCTATTCTTGTGATCCAAAACCAACAAGCATCTGTTTCACTGTTGCAGCGGAAATTCCGAATCGGATATAGTCGTGCAGGTAGGCTAGTGGACGAATTAGAATCTTTAGGCATAATTAGTGGTTATAGTGGCAGTAAAGCACGTGAAGTTTTAGTTGATGAATCGTACTTAGATACCATTTTTAGTGGGTAAGTATATTTTCTTTCTCACATTGTGTTTTGCCTCAAATCCAATTGATGGTTGGATAGATGAGCATAAAGATATACTCAATGAAGATATAAAATCAGTATCCTTTCAATTAAAAATTGAGACTCAATATTATCCAGGTCAAAATGATACTTTAATTCCAGGAAAAATTACTGTTGGTAAGAAAAATAAATTTCGATTTGAAATAGGTCCACGTACAGTTGTATCTGATGGCAAGGTTTGGAAAAGTTATGATTCAAGAACAGATCAGATATTCATTCAAGAACCAGATAAACAATTGGAAAAGTCTTTGTTTTCATGGGTAAAAATTAAAAAAATAAAAGCATTGCCTGTTAAGCAGAAAAAAGATGGAGGCTATCAAATTAAGTTGCTTGGTAAAGGGAATGATGTCCGAGCTTATTTTAACCCTAATACCAACAATCTAGAATCAATTGTTATAATTCAAAGTGAAATGAGATCAGAACTTTCTCATATTACCTTAGTAATAGAAAAGAATCTTAATTTAGAAATTGGAAATGAAAGTTCCAGCAGTTTTGATTTGAGATGAGTGAAAAACAAAGACTAAATTTTATTGATTTAGCAAAAAGTCCAAAAGCGATTATTGGAATAATAATTAGTTTGGCAGGAGTTTATTGGGCATTTAGAGATTTTAATTATATTGATTTCAAACGATCTATTCAGCAAATCGATTTAGTATATCTAATATTAGCAACAATATTTTTATGGGGTTCCGTTTGGGTGAGAGGGTTGCGATGGAAATGGCTTTTCAAGGAATCATCTTCCCCCTCGGTTTCATCACTATACAGAGCAGAGCTAATAGGATATTTTGGGAACAATGTACTGCCATTACGTTTAGGAGAGTTATTAAGAACTTATATTGTCGGGAAAGAAAATAATCTTTCTAAAAGTTTTGTATTTGGTACAGTTGTACTAGAAAGATTGATGGATATGTTGGCACTGATTTTCTTTGCCATCATTTTATTTTTTTTATACCCGTTTGAAGAAGGATGGATTAGCGACTATCTGGTAAAAGGTGGAGTCGCTATTTTAATAATAATTTTATTGCGTGCAATTTTAAGCAGATTAAAATTTAATAGTAACAACAACAAATTTATGAGCATATTAAATCAAATACTAAATGGGTTATTATATATAAGAAAACAAAAGGTCATTCCTGTAGTTATTTCCAGCCTTCTAATCTGGAGTATCTATTTATTAGATGTTTATTTTATTCAGAGAGCATTCCAATTTAATCTTAGTTGGGCTCAGTCATTAACAGTTTTAGTAATATCCTCCCTTGTGCTTTCCATTCCTTCTGCGCCCGGTATGATTGGTACTTTTCATGCAGCTGTAAAATATACCATGGTGGATTTATTTGCATTTACACCAAGCGAAGGTAATTCATTTGCCATATTACTCCATGCCTACGGATATATTTTATTGACTTTGTTGGGGGCTTATTATTTTCTAAAAAGTCAGTTTCATGAATATGCAATAAACAGTGTATTAAATACAGACCCTGATGAATTGCAGAAAAACTAAACTATGCTTTGATGAAGATATTTTAATAAAACCAGATTACTGGTTTTTGATAGAACAGAAAAAGGAGATGTCGTTTTATCTATGATGAAGAAACAATCAATATTAAGAAATTAGTGAAAAAATGATTGGTAGAATTGAATAAGAATGCCCACATGTACATAACCATATGAACCATCATCTATCCCAAACCAATTTTCAGATATACCATCAGCCAATGTCCTTTGAACATGCAGATTCAATGCAATTTTAAATTTAGTAAAATTACTTTGTCCAGAAAAATCTATAGGTAAGTAATAATTGACATCAACTGGTATAGATAAAGCTGAAAAAGTTAAATAGTTTGTAGAATCTGTTTTAATCCTTTCAGGTGTAAACCCAAGCCCAGTTTTAATTTCTAACGATGGGGTGGGAAAGAGGGAAAAATTCCCTATAATACTACTGAATTGTGCATTCTCT
>JASMKZ010000002.1 GCA_030748955.1 Fidelibacterota bacterium
CAGCTATTAAAGTGATAAAAGGAGTTTTAATTTCCCCTGAAGAATAAACACAAAACAGAGTAAACTTTCCCTTTAGTTAATATCCTTTTTTCGTACATAATAATTAGTAATGACAGAGATCAAAACATTATATAAAGAACTGAGCACGGTTTATAGTCCTGCCCAGGTAGAGGAAAAGTGGTACCCCATTTGGGGAAAATCAGGGGCATATAAACCTTCCAAAAATGGATCTGACTGCTTTACCCTCATGATTCCCCCACCAAATGTTACCGGCATTCTGCATATGGGGCACGTTCTCAACAATACCATTCAGGATGTGCTGGTGCGCCGAGCGCGCATGTTGGGGAAATCTACCCTGTGGCTGCCAGGAATGGATCATGCCTCCATTGCTACCGAAGCAAAGGTCACCAAAATGCTGAAAGAAGAGGGCATTAATAAACGGGAGATAGGCAGGGAAGAATTTTTAAATCATGCCTGGAAGTGGAAAGAAAAATATGGCGGCATTATTTTCCAACAGCTGAAAAAACTAGGGGCCTCCTGTGATTGGGACCGTGAAAAATTCACCATGGATGCAGACTACTCAAAAGCGGTCTTGGAGGTATTTGTTCAGCTATATAATGACGGTCTGATTTACCGCGGTAAGCGTATCATCAATTGGGATCCGCAAGGACAGACCGCCCTGTCTGAAGAAGAAGTTATCCACAAAGACACTATGGGCCATCTCTGGCATTTTCGTTATCCGCTCAGTGATGGCAGTGGTCATTTAGTGGTTGCAACTACCCGCCCTGAAACCATGCTGGGAGATACTGGTGTTGCGGTGAACCCTAAAGATAAGCGGTACACAGACTTAATTGGAAAGACAGCTCTCCTCCCTGTTGTAAATCGAGAAATTCCCATTTTTGCTGACGATTATGTGGACATGGAATTTGGAACGGGTTGTGTAAAAGTTACTCCAGCCCACGACCCTAATGATTTTGATATGGGTGCGCGCAACAATCTAGATATTATCAATATATTCCATGCCAATGCTTCACTAAATGAAAATGCTCCTAAAGAGTTTCAGGGATTAGATCGGTATGAAGCTCGAAAAAAGGTTATAGCAGAAATGGAATCTCTAGGACTTTTAGATAAAACAGAAGATTATGAACATTCCGTAGGGCACTCAGAGCGAACGGATGCCGTTATTGAGCCCTATCTCTCAAAACAGTGGTTTGTAAAAATGCAGCCTTTGGCAGAGCCGGCTCTTGAAGTGGTAAAAGATGGCAAAGTTAAAATATACCCTGAGCGCTGGGTAAAGACCTACAATCACTGGCTGGAAAATATTAAAGACTGGTGTATTTCCCGGCAGTTATGGTGGGGCCATCGGATTCCTGTTTGGTATAAAGGAGATGAAATATACTGCGGTTTAGAAGAACCAGAAGGAGACGGATGGGTTCAAGACCCAGATGTATTAGATACCTGGTTCAGCTCTTGGCTCTGGCCTTTTGCCACTTTGGGTTGGCCGGAAAAAACGGAGGATATAAAAAAATTCTACCCTACTCAGGACTTGGTTACAGGACCCGATATTATTTTCTTCTGGGTGGCGCGAATGATAATGGCAGGTTTATATTTCAAAAAAGAAATTCCCTTTTCTAATGTGTACTTCACCGGTATCATCCGCGATGATCAAGGCCGAAAAATGAGTAAATCTCTGGGGAATTCTCCAGATCCCTTAGATCTCTTTGATAAATATGGAGCTGATGCTGTGAGGGTATCTATATTAATGATTGCCCCTCAGGGATTAGATATTCTTTTTTCTGAAGAACGGCTGGAACAAGGCAGGAATTTTATGAATAAACTCTGGAATTCAGCCCGTTTTATTCGAATGAATCTGGATGCTGATCTTCCAGGTGACCTCTCTACTCTGGATGAGAAAAAATTAGATTCTACTGACCACTGGATACTTTCTCGATTAAACAATGTGATTGGTGCCGTAGATAATGCCTATTCAGAATATAAAATGAATGAAGCTATTAAAAAAGTGTATGATTTCACTCGTGCTGATTTTTGTGACTGGTATATTGAATTTGCTAAAACCCGATTTTATGGAGACGATGCAGAAGACAGAAAAACCGCTCAGATTGTATCGGTACATGTTATCCGAATCATCCTGAAACTCCTCCATCCTTACTCTCCATTTATTACGGAAGAGCTGTGGGAATCGTTTAAAAAGCCGGAAGAAAAATTATTAATCTCTGAAACATGGCCTTTGTCTGATTCAGAATGGATAAATGAGGATGTAGAACAGGATGTCCAAATTCTAATGGACGTGATTTCTGCAGTAAGAAATATTCGGGCCAGTTTGAATGTGTCTCCAGCGAAAGAAGCGGATCTTTCCATAAGGGGCAGCAAAAACACATGTGATACCCTTTGTAAAAATGAAAATTACATTCAAAGACTGGCAAAATTAGATGCAATACATTATGGAGAAAAAACAGAGAAGCCCGCTCAATCTGCAACCGCTGTAGTAAAGGGATTAGAACTATTTGTTCCCCTTGCGGGATTAATTGACATTAGTAAAGAAGTTGAGCGACTGGAAAAGCAAATTCAGGATATGGAGGGAAGGCTAAATGCTGTGAGTAGAAAATTGGACAATGCTAATTTTGTTGAGCGCGCACCTAAAAATGTTATCTCACACGAGCGGAATAAAATGCAGAATTATCAAGCAGATTTAATAAAATTGCAGGAAAATTTGAATTCATTACAAAATTAAATTCATTTAATAATTACCTAAATTAACCGCTGATGACTTCAGCAACCACATATTATCAAACCAATCTCACTACAGATATAACCTACCTGAAAGGGGTTGGTCCGCAAAGAGGAGGTGCTCTTAAAAGGTATGGAATTGAAAATGTAGGGCAGCTCCTGCATCATTTTCCCCGGCGCTACTTAGATCGTACCAATATTAAATATATTCGTGAAGTTAAAATAGGTGAAGAGGCCGTCATCATTGGAAAGATTGCTTCATTTGGTATGCAGCAGGCGCGACGTCGACGTTTCTTTCAAATGACTTTAAACGACCCAACGGGGTATCTCACCTGTGTTTGGTTTAACAGCATTTCATGGATTGTAGATAAATTTCATGAAGGAGACTCCATTGCCGTATTTGGTAAAATTGAATTCCGGAAGGGATTTCAGATTATTCACCCAGAATTTGATATATTGGAAGAGGGAGAAGACCCTGTAAACACAGGAAAAATTTTGGCACAATATCCTTCCACCGCAGCATTAAAAGCGGTGGGGTTAGAGGGGCGTGGATTTAGAAAAATTATTCATGTGGCATTAGAATTAGTTGTTGATGAAATTGAGGATTATTTTACCCCCGAATTTCGGGATGAAGAAAAACTACTTTCCCTCCATGAAGCATTGGAACAAGTTCATCAGCCTGAAAACAAAAAGAAATTAGGAAATGCCATTTCCCGCCTTAAATATGATGAACATTTTTTTCTTCAGCTTCTCATGGCGCTTAAAAGACAAGCCAAAGAAGAAAATTCAGGGCGTGTATTTTCACAGCGGGGTAAATATGAAAAGGATATTTTTGAAAGCTTAAACTTTACCTTAACCAATGCCCAGATTAATGTGCTCAAAGAAATCCGCAGTGATTTAGCAAGAAGAAACCCCATGAACCGCCTCATACAAGGAGATGTGGGCTCAGGCAAAACCATTGTAGCAGTCTTGGCAGCAGCTATAGTCATCAGCCATGGTTCCCAAGTAGCCATTATGGCTCCTACGGAAATTTTGGCTGAGCAGCACTATTCCAGTTTTTTACAATTTTGTAAACCTGTAAATATTAAAATTGCCCTCCTCACTGGGAATCAGAAAAAAGCAGATAAGGAAAAAGTGTATTCTGAATTAGAGTCAGGTGAAATTAAGCTAGTTGTGGGAACCCATGCGCTTATTCAAGAAGGTGTCGTGTTTCAAGATTTAGGGATGATTATTGTTGATGAGCAGCATCGCTTTGGTGTAGAGCAGCGGAAAGCTCTTATTGACAAAGGCTATTCACCAGAAGTCTTGGCGCTTACTGCCACCCCTATCCCCCGTACTTTAGCATTTACTATTCATGGCGATATGCATATATCCATTATTGATGAACTTCCCAAAAACCGTTTGCCCATTATTACAAAAGTTATGGAACCTGACCGGATGGATCAAGTTTATGACTTTATGAAAAAGGAAATGGATGCAGGGCAACAATGTTTTGTTATTTACCCTATTATTGAAGAATCAGAAAAAATGGATTGGAAAGCATCAGATACCGGATTTAAAAATCTAAGTGAAAAAGTTTTTTTAGATTACAAAGTAGGGTATATTCATGGGAAAATGAAAAAAGAGACCCGTGATAAGCAAATGGCAGCTATGGCAAATAATGAAATTCAATGCCTTGTGGCAACAACAGTTGTTGAGGTGGGAATTGATATTCCCAATGCTACTGTCATGGTGATCGAAAATGCAGATCGTTTTGGGCTGACACAACTACATCAATTACGAGGACGAATTGGTAGGGGCAACTCTCAATCATATTGTGTATTGGTAAAAAATAACAAATCAGCTGAAGCTAAGCATCGATTAAAAATAATGGAATCTACAAGCAATGGTTTTAAGATATCAGATGAAGACCTTAAATTGAGAGGTCCGGGAGAGTTCTTCGGAACACGACAACATGGATATATTAAATCAAAAATTGCTAATTTTGTAGAAGATGGTCCTATTATTAGACAAACACGAAAGCGCGCATTCGAAATGGTTGAATATGATCCGAAGCTACAACTTGATAAGCATCAGAATATCAGAAAACAATTTAAAGAAAACTATCGGCATATGCTGGAGTTTGTTAATATCAGTTAATTCGAAAAGGGTAAAATGAACAATCTCAATAAAATTTTAGCAGCCATTGTATTTGTATTTTCACTGGTAGTTTACATTTTAACTATGGCTCCAACCACATCCTTCTGGGACTGTGGTGAATTTATTGCCACCTCTGTAATTATGGGAGTTCCGCATCCTCCAGGAACTCCCTTTTATTTATTATTAGGCAATTTCTTTTCACAGATTCCTACATTTGATGATTTAGGAGCACGGGTGAATCTAATTTCTCCTATTTTCAGCGCTTTTGCTGTCATGTTTTTATACCTCATTATTGTCCAACTTATTGAAGAGTGGCGAGGTGAGGCAAAAACTTGGCCTGACTTCCTCATCACCTATGGCAGTGCAATAATTGGGGCATTTACTTTTGCCTTTACAGACTCGCATTGGTTCAATGCAGTAGAGGCAGAGGTATATTCAATATCTACCTTCTTTACCAGTATTGTAGTCTGGCTTATATTAAAATGGAATACAAATTCTGGTCATGTAGGAAATGTCCGCTATATTCTTATAATCGCCTATATGTTTGGTTTGGCAATCGGCATTCATTTATTAAATCTACTTGCCCTCCCTTTTATTGCCCTTATTGTATATTTTAATAAATATGAATTCAAGGTGAGTACTTTTTTAACAACTATTGGAATTACTCTAGTTACCTTTATGGTAATTTATCTTGGTATTATTAAAGGCATCCCCAATATGGCCAATAGTTATGGCCTAAATATCCCCATTATTATAGTATTACTTATCTTTGCCGCCACTGCCTATGCTGTGTGGAAAAATCATAATCAGCTCTCCACCATCCTCACTTGTCTTGTTCTTATTCTCATTGGATTTTCAACATATACTACCATTTTTATTCGGGCATCCCAGCACCCTAATATAAATGAAAACAATCCTGACACCATTAAAGGCGCTTTAGCATATATGAACAGAGATCAATATGGTGATTGGGAAATATTGAATCCTGCCTTTACTTTGGGACGTGCTGAATGTTCCTATTCAGGCCGCTGGACAAATAATAAAAGTAACCCAACCACAAATGAAGAATTGAATTTTCTATGGAATTATCAAATTAAAGAAATGTATCTCCGCTATTTTGCCTGGCAGTTTGTAGGAAAAGAAACTCATGAACAACGAAGCTGGGATTTAGTCTCCCTTAAGGGCGATGTCATCAAAAAATTACGGGGAGTAGATTGGGGTAGATATGGGCTTCCATTCCCCTTACTCTTTGGTATATTTGGAATGATATTTCATTTTACCAGAGATTGGAAGCGAGCCTTGGCAGTGCTCTCTTTATTTTTAGCAACCGGAATCATGATTATTTTATATCTGAACCAATATGATCCCCAGCCGCGGGAACGGGATTATTCCTATGTAGGCAGTTTCTTTACCTTCTCCATCTGGATAGGTATGGGGGTTGCCGCCCTACAGGAGAAAATAAAGGAATGGATGGAAGGGGTGGAAATTGCTGCATTTGTTTCTCTGGGTCTTACGGGAATTATTATTATTGTTATGCCTTTTACCATGTTGGCAACCGACTTTAAAGAACATAATAGAGATGGTAATTATGTTGCCTGGGATTATGCCTATAATATGCTGAACTCCTGTGAACCTAATGGCATTATTTTCACGAATGGTGATAATGACACCTTCCCCCTCTGGTATATTCAGGAAGTAGAAGGAGTCCGTAAGGATGTGCGCGTGGTAAACCTCAGCCTGCTGAATACTCCGTGGTATATTGAGCAATTGAAAAACGAGACTCCTAAAATAAATCTCAATCTTAAGGATGAAAACATTGCCAAACTCGATCCCGTTTTTGGTACGGCATACGCCCTAAATAAGTGGACAACTATCTGGCCAGAGCTGAAAGCCCAGTATAACCAATATACCAAAGCACAATATGGGACAAGTTATTCCGTTTCAAATTTTGGCATCTTAAGTAAGTGGGGGCCGGTGGAGGCAGAAATTAAAGATGGTGTAAACCAAATAAATTGGGATATTCGTCCTAAGCTGAGTAATTATCTGCGAGTTCAAGATATTATGATTCTTCAGATTATTGAGGATGCTATTAAAGACCGTCCCATTTATTTTGCAGTTACAGTAGCACCAAATAATAGAATGGGATTGGATAATTATTTAGAGATGGAAGGATTGGTCTATAAAATCACATTTGAAGAATCCTCCAGTAGCACCTCCATGCCCAGACTAAATTATGACCGAATGATTCAGAACATAACTGAAGCTCCAGATTCGTCGCAATTGATTGTAAAGCCAGATGACTATTGGAACCATATCAATGCAGGAAATGGTATCTACCGCTATACAAACCTAGATAATAAAGATGTATATTTTAATGAAAACATCCAACGCCTCATTCAGAATTATAGATCCAGTTTTCTGCAGCTAGGTCTTCAGAATTTGTATTCTTCCGATGAAAGAAGTAAAGAAAAAACCTTGAACATTTTAGATAAAATGGATAGTTATTTTCCAAGTGATATTATTCCCACTACTGATGCAGAGCTTGACATTCAAATTGGGAGAATTTATATGCAGGCTGGAAAACCTGAAGAATTAAAGAACCGCCTGAAAACTGTACAGAAGCGGAAGGATGTTTCATTGGAAACCCAAATGTATATTGGTCAGGTTTTCATGAGTGATTTTCAGGATTATGATGCTGCCATTGAACATTATGAAAATTTATTGGAGGAATACCCCTATATTCCTGATTTTCTATATACCCTGGTTCAGGCCTATGCAAAAGCGGAGCGCAGATCTGAAGCGGTGGATGTATTAGAACTTTGGCTACGTTCTCACCCCAATGATTCTCAGGCAATTGACTGGCTGTCTATTCTAAATCCGCCAACTCAATAATGACAGAGAGTTCCACTCACCCATTGGTGTCAGTGGTGATTCCCCATTATGGCGGCACGGATATTCTTGGTGAATGCCTTACTTCGCTGAATAAATGTTCCTATCCCAATCTGGAAATCATTGTTGTAGATAATGCTTCTCCTGATGACTCGATTTATTTTATTAAATCTAATTTTCAAAATATAATACTCATCCAATCTGAATATAACCGTGGATTTGCCGGTGGCTGCAATTTTGGCGCTCAGCATGCGAAGGGTAAATACCTCCTCATCTTAAATAATGATACCATTCATGATCCAGACTGGATAGACCCTTTGGTTAAAATGATGGACTCCAATCCAAAAATATCGGCCGTTCAGCCAAAGATATTAAATTATGATAATCGTGACTATTTTGACTATGCTGGCGCCTGCGGTGGTTTTATGGATAAATATTGTTTCCCCTTTGCCCAGGGAAGAATTTTCAGTACCGTTGAAAAAGATGATGGCCAATATGATGACCCCTGCAAAATTTTCTGGGCATCTGGTACAGCATACCTTACGCAAAAATCTACTTTTGATACATTGGGCGGATTTGATGAAACCCTATTTGCCCATATGGAAGAAATCGATTACCATTGGAAATCTCAAATGTTGGGTAATGAGATTTGGGTTGAGCCAGCTTCGGTCATTTTTCACAAAGGGGCTGTGACGCTACCTGTGTCATCCCCGCAAAAAACCTATCTCAATTATCGCAACAGTATGATTTTATTGTTAACCAATTATCCAATTGGTACATCGTTTTATTTGTTTTTCCCTCGATTTTTTATGGAATGCATTTCTCTAACTAAAGAAATATTGACATTCAAATGGGGGCATGCTCTGGCAATTATAAAGTCTTGGATGTGGATAATGGGGCATTTAAGACTGTTAATGAAAAGACGAAACTTCCTTACTAATAACAATATAATAACTCCTGATTTAATATTTAAAAAAAGTATTGTGAAAAAATATTTTATTGAGAGAAAACAAAAATACACCCAAATAAAGAACTAAAAATTATTTTTTTTTATATAGAAAATAACAATTAATATCCACCATGAGTAAAACCTCTCTTTTCATTATTCGTAATATATGGTGGCTAGTACCTCTCGCTGTCGTTTTCCTATTTTGGGAACATGCTGCCCCAATACTTCTCATGCTAGTATTTGCCTTTCTGGGTCGCGTAATACTTTACCCCGTGGTTCGGCAAGTAGAAAAATTGACGGGAAATCATAATTGGTCGGTGATGCTTGTAATAACATTGCTGCTGGTGTTTTTAATCATTCTTTCCAGCTCCCTTTTCCCAATAATTGGCAAGCAGGTTGTAGCTCTACAGTCTTCCCTTTCAATGGAAACCTTCGTAAAATTTCAAACCAAACTCACATTGGTTATAGAAAGTATTTTACCTTCATTTTTATTTAATTTTTATACAGACATAACAACTCAGCTAGACTCCACATTTACAGAAATTTGGGCAACGGGATTATCACACATTAAATCATTTATTGGAGGTGCAGGTTCTCTGGCTTTTGCTTTAGGATCCGCCTTTCTCTCTTTTTTAATAATCATCGTATTCATGATCATATTTTTACTGGATGGAAAAAAGTTTACTCACTCATTTTTACATGCTGTACCAGGAGAACATTATGGTACTGCCAAGCGAATGCTCGGCAAAATATCACTTCAAATTCAAGCCTATATTCGTGGCCAGTTGATTGCAGCCACATCCGTAGGGGTAACCTCAATAATTGGATTATATATTCTGCAATGGATTTCTGGAATATCAATCCCCTACACTATTCTCATTGGGATAGGGGCCGGGCTTTTCAATTTAATCCCTTTTGTGGGTCCAATCGCCGGAATGATCCCCGCTGTGATAGTGTATCTGGTAACAGACCAGGCAATGCCTATTCACTTCATTTATGTTCTTCTTATAATGTTGGTTTTTGCCATCGTCCAGCTTATCGATAATTTGTTGGTATCTCCCTATATTATGGGTGGAAGTGTGGGGCTTCATCCGATTTTGGTAATTATTCTAGTATTGCTTGGTGCGTCTGTTGGAGGTATTCTGGGGATGCTGTTTGTTATCCCAATTGCAGCCATTCTAAAAGTTGTATTAGGTGAATTTGTCTCAAATTTAAAGAAATAAGAATCTAAATTCCTAAATAGTGGCTTCCCTGTTTACCATAAATCATAAAGATGAAAATACTTCTGCTCGTAGTGGTGTAATACACACCGATCATGGAGATATTACCACACCTTTTTTTATGCCAGTTGGAACCTACGGCGCTGTTAAAACCCAATCTTCAGAGGAAATTTCTGATCTTCCCAGCTCTATTCTGCTGAGCAATACCTATCATCTATATCTACGACCAGGTACTCAAATTTTACAAAAAGCAGGTGGACTGCACGGCTTTATGAATTGGGAAGGTGCAATACTCACTGACTCAGGTGGATTTCAAATTTTTAGTTTGGAAGGCTATCGAAAAATCACCAATGATGGTGTCACTTTCCGTTCTCATTTAGATGGGTCAGAGCATCATTTTACTCCTGAAAAAATTGTGGACATCCAGCGTATTATTGGTTCAGATTTTATGATGATGTTGGATATCTGTCCACCAGGCGATGCAGACCGGCAAACCTGGATTGATGCCCTGAACACCACCACAAATTGGGCGAGGCGAGGAATGAAACATTACCGAGAAACGGAGCCTATTTATGGCCACAATCAAGTTATGATCCCGGTAGTTCAGGGAGGTACTGATAAAAATTTGCGGAAACAATCAGCCTTTGAGCTTTGTGAATTAGATGCAGATGCCTATGCTATTGGCGGTTTGGCTGTTGGTGAACCCAAACCAGAAATGCTGGAAACGGTGGAATGGATGGATGAGTTTCTCCCTAAAGATAAACCCCGCTACCTTATGGGTGTGGGAACTCCTTCTGATTTAGTAAAAAATGTAGCTCGGGGAGTAGATATGTTTGACTGCGTTATGCCAACACGAAATGCACGGAATGGTCAGCTTTTTACGTTCAATGGAAAGCTGAATATCCGCAATGCCAAATATAAAACAGATTTTACTCCAATAGATGACAATGAAATTTCACCTATGTCTAAAACATATACCAAGGCTTACCTGCATCATTTATTTAAGACAGAAGAAATTTTAGGCTACCGTATTGCTACACAGCACAATCTTAGATTCTATATACATATTATGAAAACTATGCAGAATAGGATTCAAGAAGGTAATTTTGAAACTTGGGCAAAGGAATTTATAAATCAATACTCAGGTGAGGAAATATTAGATTAAGTTTAAAAATATTTTAATTATTATCCATATTATTGTAAATTAATAGACTATATAAATGAAAATGCCAATATTAAATATTATAATTAGCTTCTTTTTAATTTTTCAATTCTCTTTAGCGAATTTAAATGTTCTATACGATTTATCCAATATTTCAAGAATAGATCAATTATATTCTGTAGAAGAAGATTGTGGTACAGGCTGTCGATTAATAAAGGTTTGGATATGGACTAAGTGTTGGTGCCCAACTAAACCCAAAAATAAATACTTAATAATTAATTTTTATAACTTCTTTATTGAGGATAATAATAAAATGGGATCTCCTCTCTAATATTTACCTTAAGAGAAGTAAGAATTGCTCCACTTTCTGTATTAAATTCATCTTTCAATGAATATTTTGGATTTGAGTGTATTATTAAATTATGCTTGCCCTTTTTTAGATTTGATAGATCAATAACAGTGAAAAAACCTATTCGCTGTATATAAGAATGTGATTCAAAAACCCATTCTAATTCACCAACATTAATTCCATCTAATAAAATTATATATATATCATCAATACATTTTAGTATTTGATTATTTGATATTTCCTCTTCCTTCATCCCATCACATTCATTAATAATTGAATAATTTAATGTAGGATTATAAGGAACATGTAATTCTAAAAACGAATCCGTTATTACGCCAGATTGTATCATCATATTATAATTAGAGGAAAATTTTGCATTGCTTAACTGTAAATGCTTTTCATATTTATCTTCATATTTTTTGAAACTAAACAATTTATTTGTATCAACGTATTCTGAAAACAAGTGATAATTATAAAAAGACCAGTTTCCCCAAAATTTAATTAAAAAAATAAGGCTTATAATAAATAAAAATATATATCGCTTTTTAAGTCTACTAATAAATGTATAAAAAAGAATTTCGTAAAATTTGGTTAGAGTAATAATACTATAAAACTTAGTTATTTTAGAATAATGACGTGAAAACCAATTCCATTTTATTCGTTTTAAGGGTCCCAATAAAATGAAATCCATAAAATGAATAATACCAAGGAAAAAATACATCAACACAAAAGGGCTCAATAGCCACCCCGGGGGTTTATAATTTAAGGAGCTATTTAGTATTACAAAAATATAGTCAGAACCTAATAATAGCAGAATAAAGGTCGAAAAAAAGAACGAAAGACTGATTATAAACATGATAATTAAAAATGAAATAGAAAAAATTGAGCTGCATATTTTATCTATTATAATTGAATAATGATCAATGTCATATTTATAAAGTTTAGATGTATAATGTTTGCTGTAATTTAATTTTTTAACATTAATGCCCTTTGGAAATACTGATGATAGCCCTATTACAGCTACCCAAAAACCTCTCATAATTAGATAAATAGATAAACTAATAACTAATACAAAATTTGAAATAAATAATACATTGATTATAAGTGGAACGAGAATAGAATTAACTACAGATTCCATTCCCCCCCAATAAGAATTTAAATATGCTTGATTATTTTTTAGTACTTCAAAATATCCAATTGTTTGAAGCAGTATAATTAATACAAAGCCAACAATAAGTATTTCAGATTCCCAGCTGTTGGTACGTACTCTATCTAACCAGCTTGATTTATCATCTTTATTTCTATTGTTCAATTATTAATCTACGATAATATTAAATTTAATTTTTCTAGCATTGAAAATTTGTCTGTATATTCAACTAACTTAGCAGCAATGCCTTCTTCGGTCATAGAGTGCCCTGCATCCTGCACTATCTCAAAATCAGCTTCGGGAAAGGCTTGGTGCAACTCCCATGCAGAAACCATAGGACATACAACATCATAACGTCCCTGAACAATCACCGTGGGGATATGCCTTATTTTATCCACATTCTCCAGCAGCCATTCATCTGTTTCAAAGAAACCCTGATTGGTAAAATAATGACATTCAATACGGGCAAATGCCTCGGCTACTTTAGCATCTTCAAAAGCATGTAGTGATTTCTCAGATTGAAATAGTTTGCTGGTTCTTGCTTCCCAGACTGACCATGCCTTGGCGGCTTCCAATCGTACAGATTCATTATTTGAGGTAAGACGCTTATGGTAAGCGGCTACCAGATCATGACGTTCATTTTCCGGGATTGGTTTTAAATATTGCTCCCAGGCATCAGGATAAATATTGGATGCACCATTTTGGTAAAACCAGTCTATCTCTTTTTTGCGAATCATAAAGATGCCTCGTAAAACTAACGCTTTACAGCGGTCTGAATGTGTAATGGCATAACTTAGTGAAAGTGTAGATCCCCAGCTACCGCCAAATACCACCCATTTTTCAACTTCTAAATGCTCCCTAATTTTTTCAATATCTGCTACTAAATCCCACGTTGTATTTTCTCTTAACTCAGCATGGGGAATGCTTTTTCCACATCCACGTTGATCAAAAATAATGATTCGCCATTTCTTTGGATCAAAGTACTGCCGGTAAATGGGTTCAATCCCCCCTCCGGGACCGCCATGCAAAAAGATGACCGGACTTCCATTGGGGTTGCCGGATTCTTCCACATGAATGGTGTGGAGAGCTGAGACCTTTAAGTCAAATTCGTTAAATGGGTCAATTTCTGGGTAAAGTTGTTTCATGTTTCCTTTATAATTTAATTTTTTTCTAATAATTGGATAAGGGCACAATACATTGTATGTCTAAACTATATATTGCCTTAACTTTTCAAACAGCTGATGTGTGGCTTCCACATCCCGCATAACATATTCATTTACTGCCTCAATATTCCCCTCATCAAATGCTTTAGCCACAGTATCCCCTTTTACATCCCCCTCCTTTGGAGAAGGAATTCTAAAAGAGCGGCAAGCAATATCCATACTCACTGCATTATAATTATTCCAATTGCATAAATAGAGCATCACATCAATATGGTGATCAAAAGTAAATCGTCGCAGATTGGTAAATTTTCGATTGGTGATTTCAATATTGTAATGGGCTGCCCGCGTGGTGAGAAAGGGAATATCAAATGCCATGCCATTATAGTGAACGAATTTGGCGCCTTGTGTGCTGGAATGATTAATGACCTCAAAAAATGTTCGCAATGTAGCTTCTTCATTTTCCTCACAGACCACCTTGTCTCTAGTACTTCCATCATCTTGTAGCCAACGCATCCCCACACAAAGCACCTGTCCAAAAAAGGGTGATGTGGACCTAATTAACGATTCTGCATTTTCAGGATCATCACCTGTTTTTTCAATTCGCGCCTGTATTTTTTTTGCAATAGCTTCTTCCACTTCTTTATCAATGGGCGGCAATGGAATGGTTTCAATATCTAATATAAGATATGCCAAATAATTTCCTTAATTAGGTTATAGATAGGTCAGTTAATTTAAAATAGGTTGGGTTAGATTTGGATATTCATTTCAATACCCATGTAATGATGTAATTTTTTATCATTTGTAAAATTACTCCTATTATTTATCCACAAAGATTATATGAGATTCTAATACTCCCCAATCTGTATAAGTTTTCACAATCATCTCACCATCTTTTGACCAGTAAAACAAATCTTTTTCACCTTTTCGCCCAGATGCAAAGGAAATAGGTCGGTCAAAATCATCAGGAAGTTCTAACTTTAGCGCACTACCAGTCCATCTTGATATTGCTCTGGATTGACAGGATGAAAATATCACTATGCACATCATTGTAGATATTGAAAATACTAATTTTCTCATTTTGTTATTTCCTTTCTATTGGGTTTTTATTGGAAAATTTAATTGCCGGTAGAATCGGCGGGCATTTCATCAATATAACATTGAACACATGGATTTGTAAATACAGAAAATTTATGAGAGTGGAGATTTATAAACCCATGTTCGTCTGTAATTCTTATAATCAACTCGTGATCACCCTTATCTATGTCTCTCGGTGTCCATCTAAATAAATGTGCGTATTCAGATAGGCTATAATAATTAAAGGATGCAGAGTCAATTTGAATAGATTCGGGTCTGCTAAGTTTTTTCCCATACAAATCTTCCGCTGTAATGAAAGCTGCATATTCCAACCCTACAAAGGCTTCGGTTGATAATTTAGATGTCAACAATGGTGGTCTATAAACATATATCTGAAATGGAATTGCTGTTCCGGTATTATCATGTCCATCTTTTACCTGTAGAGTAAATTTATGCAGACCTATATCTGATTTTTTAGGTAACCATGTGATCAATCCAGTGTTAAGCTCTAAAACCAAACCATTCTGCAGTGAATCTAAATGGAAGGTAAGGGAGTCTCCGGGATTAGGGTCATACGCCTCAATTTGCATTCGTAAAGTATCACCCAATTGAACAGTCACACTATCAGGTGAAGTTATAACCGGAAGTGAATTAATAAATACTGGGAACACTTGAATAGCATCTTGGACACCGTCGTTAGCAGTGATAGCAACCATATATTCACCAAGGTGATTATCATTGGTTTCCCATACCAAAATATTATTTTCTATTTTCATTCCTTCTGGGCCTTGTGCCAAAGAAAAAGTGATTATGTTTTCTGCCAACGAATCATTAGGACTAATAGTATTTTCATCCATTGCAAATAAGGGGTATTCATACCGCTCTCCTTCTAGCACTACCACAACTGGTTTGCTGGTAATAACTGGAGGGGCATTCACATAAATAGATGCTTCCCACTGAACAGAATCAATTCCATCTGTGAGTTGAATTTCATAGGGATGATGTCCTAATTCAAATCCTCTCCAGTTTAAAACACCTTGAGAATTCAATGCCATATCAGTAGGACCACTCAGCAATTTCCATTTTAATTCGGTATTAGTATTCATATCAAAATTTTCCATAGGAAAATTTAATTGTTCTCCTAAGGGTAAAATAAATATCTCTTCAGGTCTTGACGAAATAACAGGAAGGGCATTTACATAAATTTCATATTGTAGCCTAGAAGTTGCAATCCCATCTGTAACCTCTAATTGGAAATTATAATCATCAACTTGAGTTGGTAGTGGCACCCAATTAATAGTTCCAGTTGTATCGATTCTCATATTCTCGGGAGCATCAATTAAATTAAATTTATATTTTTCAGATTGGGATGAGGGTTTCAGAATAAGGCTTGTATTAAACATCTGATCTACCGTTGCAGTAAAATAAGTTTTATTTAAGCTTAAATCGATTTCCGGATGAACAGTAATTGTAAACAAAGAAGTATCGGATGTAAATCCGTCTGTTACGGCAATTGTAAAATTGTAATCTCCAGGAGCAGTGTGTGGAAGCCAAGAAAATTGTGTTTTATGCTTCACGAGTTCAGCATAAGTAATTTCAACAAATTGATTATCAATGTTGGATATCTCTTCAATATTTTCTACAATTAATTCCTCATCTCCAGTTTTATCTGAAATTGATAAGGAATCTGAAGCCGGAATTGTTGCTACTTCACTTACTTCCGGATTTTTAATTTTTGGCGCCTCAACTGTGGTACTATCTTCAGATACTAATAGTGAGTCAATGGATATCTCTTCAATATTTTCTACAATTAATTCCTCATCTCCAGTTTTATCTGAAATTGATAAGGAATCTGAAGCCGGAATTGTTGCTACTTCACTTACTTCCGGATTTTCATTTTTTGGCTCCTCAACTGTGGTACTATCTTCAGATACTAATAGTGAGTCAATGGGTATCCAGATATTATTACCATCCTTTAGAATTTTCTTATGCGTTTTGAGTTTTTCCCTATATTCCTCTTCCATTGTTTTAAATTCTTCAACTGCAGATTCCTGTTTTGTCTTTTTAAACGGATCTTCTTCTAATTCTAGTTTTTCTTCGGCAAACTTTTCATATTCAGTACGTATCGAATCTACATAAATCGGCTTCTCGATCTCAATTTTAATATTTTCATTAATCGTTTCTTGTTGGGGTACAACAGGATCGGTTTTAACCTCTGACTCAATTTCTACAATTTCTTCAGATTCAACCACAGCAGGTTCAGATTCAACCACAGCAGGCTCAGATTCAACCACAGCAGGCTCTTCTTTAATTTTATTAGCTGTAGGAATCGGGGTTATTTCAGGCTGGAGCAAATCATAATTTGCACTTTTTTTCCCACTAATTATTTCAACCGATAATTGTGCGTCAGCATTGTTATCATCAATGGGTATAATCCATTCAAATAATTCCCCATATACAATGGTAATACTATCCTGTTGCTTTTGGAACGAAATTGGGTCATTTACATATAAAAGAAACGAATATGGTTTTTCACTGAGAGATTCATTTTGACTTACATAAATTTTCCCATTATCAGACGCCAACTTACGATTACCCTCTTCACGTAATTCTAATCTGTAAGATAATTCATGATACCCCAACTGTGTCTGTCTTGGGATCCAATTCAACGTTAACTCATCCAAATCAAATTCCATATTTTCAGGAAGAAATTCCTCAGTAAAATTTCGAAATGTGGCAGAAGTTTCCCACTGGATTGAATGTGAAAAAATATCGCCTACATTTATTACATAATCAGGGTTTCTATTATATATTCGTTGAATGGGCAGAGGGGGCGAAGTATCCGTGATTAATTCTATAGCCAAGGATGTTAACCAAAGTTCGGGATTATTACCATCATGGAATAATAAAATATCTTTTTGAGTTATAAGAGAATGGACCGTTTTATATCCATTATGATTAAACTTTGGTGAGATAATTTCAGATGATAAAATACTTCGGGTAAGAGGGTCAAGGCTGTAATTTTCAATCTCTCCTGATTTTGTAATATTTGTGAGATAAACAAATCCGTTATCTGATTTAATGATGATACTATTAATTTTATCCCTTGAAAAAGAAAGGGGCTCATTTCCCCAAATATTGCTCATAAGTTCCCCACTCCTGTTTACCATAATGATATCATCCGTACCATCAAAGTTTAAGTCCACTCCATTTTCATGGAGATATTTCAAATGAGGATAACCGCTTAGTGTATTCGACATTTCTTTTCCATCTGAATAAATAATGTAGCTACTTGGTGTAAATCCATTATCTAATATGAAAATATCTTCTCCACCATCACCATCAAAATCTCCCAAGGCTATATCAATAAGGGACATGGTATTTTTTAGAAATTCTTTACCCATAAAACCTACAGAAATTATTTCATCTCCTGAATATTCACACATGACTACTTGTCGGTTTGGACTTCCCTGAGTAAATAAAAATAGGGATTGTCCATTGGCGCCAGGTTGCATTTTGTATAATCTTCTGGGATTATTAATACTGGAGATATTTTTTATGCCAGTAATTGTTGGGGGGGTGCCATTATAACCAAATTCATCAAGAGAAAAAATATAAAAAATGTCATTGCTATCATCCTGGTAGGCAGTTGTAATTAACTCAATGACACCATCCTTATCGAAATCTCCTAATATCATATCTACAAAATACCCCTTTTTAGTTTCCGGCATTGTAAATTCCCACAGGATTTCAGTTTTGGATGAGGAAACCTCTATATGGTATATTGTTCTGGGAGAGGCTGAATTGCTTAGAGCCATAAAATCTGGATTACCATTCCTGTTCAGGTCAAAACAGTTGATTTTAGGGACTAAGGAAAATTCCAAAGGAACAGTAGTTGCTACCAGGAATTTAAAACCAAAGATGAAGAAAAATATTTTTTCTCCGAATGTCATTCTGTTTTCATTGATGGAATAATATCAATAAATTTAATAGGATTAATTGCTTTATACAAGCCTAACAACAACCTAGTTTTAAAATATGGAATAATATGTCTATGATTAAATTTATAATTCTAAATGCCATGTTGTGTAGTATAATGGCCGCTCAAACAACTATTAAAATTTACAACCAGGGGCGTGCATTGGTTCAAGAAGAACGACAAAAGAAGTTTTCTCAGGAAGGAAAACAAAAAATAATAATATCTAAAATACCTCATGCGGCTGAATCCTCGTCAATAAATATATCTTCTGATGACATGGAAGTTATATCAAAAGAATACCTTTACCTCCCTATTTCTGATGAATATATGTTAAATGCTAATATTGGAAATGAGATTGAACTGGTGAAATATGGTGAAAATGGCAGTATAACTTTTTCAACAAAAGGAAAACTTATTTCTAATGTTACTACTCCTGTTTTTGAAATCGATGGAAAAATTGTAATTAATCCGCCTTACAATTACCGATTTTCTGATATCCCGAATGGCATTACTGATTACCCCTATTTAAATTGTGTCATTAATAATTCAACAAAACAGGCCAACTATAATTTAACTTATATTACCAGAGGTATAGACTGGAGTGCTGAATATAATTTTTATTTGACCTCTGATAAAATTGGGGAAATTGAGGGATGGTATTCCATTAGAAATGATAATAAAATTACCTATGAGTATGCAAATGTATCATTAGTATCTGGCTCGGTTAATTTTGGAGCCCAAGGAGGGAATCCTAATATTACAAAACGAATGGCTCGTACAATGTCAAGTAGTAGTGATTCTTATTCTGACCAGCCAGAAGCAAATAAGTCTGAAGAGCATGTCATTTTCACCATTCCTGAAAAAATCAGCTTAGTTAAAAATTCTCAAATACGCCATAAATTTTTAACTGAAAATAAATTGCCCTATAATACCACTTATCATATTTCCCATTCTCTTAACAGATATCGGAGAAATACACCTGCTCAATCAACGGATATTCCCGTATTTGTCAGATACGAGATAGTAGCAAAAAATATTGGTGATTTTCAGATTCCTGGTGGAAACTTTAATGTGTATGAAAGAGAAAACGGCATTCTTACTTATATTGGTGTTGGTTCATCGGGAATTGTAGAAAACGAAGATAAAATTAAACTTGAAACGGGAAAAACCCATGATATTCTTTGTACTTTTATAATTCAAGGATACAAAATAAATAAGGATAGCGGCAGGGCAGAATTAAATGCAATATTTGAAAATCGAAAAGATAAACCTGTTTCTATTAATTGGACAGAACAATTTTCAGATGGTCGTTGGAATATTACAAATTCCAATTTAAAATTTGAGAGGTTGGATGCATACAGAGCACTATTTACTGTGGACGTATCTGCCAATTCGAAAAAAGAAATCCATTTTATAGCTCAAATTGATAAAGAATAATGATCTGTTAATCAGTCACCAGCCAATATTTACTATGAATAATTTTACTCAATATAAACATATAATCTGGGATTGGAATGGCACTTTGCTTAATGATGGATGGTTGTTTGTTGAGGTTATGAACATCGTTTTAAAACGGCGAAAAATGAAACCCATTACTCTTGAAAGCTATCGTGAGATTTTTGGATTTCCAGTAAAAGATTATTATATAAAATTGGGGTTTGATTTTGACAGGGAATCGTTTGAAAACTCAGGTTTAGAATTTATCAAAGAGTATGAAAAAAACTGTTTTAAAGCTAAGCTATATCCTCAAGTAATTCCCCTATTGAATGAATTACAGAAATTAGGAATTAGTCATTCCATTCTATCGGCACAACATCAAATATTGTTGGACGATCTAACACAGTATTATAAAATTAGAAATCAGTTCATTGGTATTATTGGACTAGATAATCATTACGCACATAGTAAAGTTGAAAATGGAGTTAATTGGATTAAACATCTAAAAATGAATCCTAAAGAAATTTTAATGATTGGAGATACTGATCATGATTTTGAAGTTGCCAGTACAATGGGAGTTAATTGCATACTTTTGAGTCATGGGCATAATTGTATTTCAAAACTACAAAGCACTGGCGCAATGGTGATAAATGATTTAATGGAATTATCTGAATTATTTAAAATTGAATTAAATTAAGTTTGATGTTATTGGAACATCCTCATTTATTATGCATTTGAGATATCTTATAATTTTTTAAGCCAAATGAAACTTCTTTATTTTTTACTTTATACTCTCCTCATGACGTTCTTGGTTTCTGCCCAAGATATAGATGAATTAATTCTCCTTCAAGCTAAAGCAGAAAACTATTATCATCAAGGAGATTATGGTAATGCAATAATAGTGTTTGAGGATTTACTTGCCGAACAGGAAATCACCTTCGGCAAAAATGACATTAAAATTGGGGAAACACTGCAGCGATTGGGTGAAATGTATTCAATTTCAGGCATGCCTGATATAGCAGATTATTATTTTCATCAAGCAATAATAATTTTTCAAGACTCATTTCAATTAGAACAAAATGCATTAGAGCAACCCCTGCTAAGCTTAATGAAAATATACTCCTTTCAAAGCGATTCTCTTGGAATTCAAATTGTTGAAAACCAACTGAAATCTATCTCCACAATTTTCCAATCACCCAACAGCATTTATCCTGAATTCCCAATTGAAGATGATACCCTTTTTTCTCCTGAAGAAGACATTGCATTTGATAAAATGAATTTAGGATTATCTTATATGGAACACGGTTTATATTCAGAAGCAGCCATCCAGTTTAATGAAGCATTGGATAATCAAACTGCTAATCTGGATTTACAATTTTTAATGAATTTTTTTCCAAACGATTCCGCTTTTATACAAAATATGACAAATGCATTTTCATTTCAGATTGAATTTGACACAACAGGGGCATCCTATTTTTATTTAGCACTTTTTAATTCTTCAAATGAAGATGCATACGGATATATTCAAAATTATATTTACAATCAACCATCAGATTTAAGAGGTCTGCTTCTGTATTCAAATTTATTGTTTGATAAAGGTGAATGGTTCGATGCTTTATTCCAATACCAAAAGGTACTATGGTTGGATTCACTAAACACAAATGCCCAAATAGGAGTTGGGTTATGCTTGTATCATTTGGCAGAATTCAAGGATGCCGTTTCTGCGTTACGAATGGCATTAAAAATTGATCCCTATAATCATATTTCATATTATTATTTGGGGTTATCCTTAATGGAAGATAAAAAATTTAAGGAAGCCATTCCAAACCTTACACAATCACTTCTATTAGATCCAGAAAATAGTGACACTTATTTCAATTTAGGAAAGTCCTATTTTGAATCTGAAAAAATCATTCAGGCAAGAGAAGCATTCAACAGAACTATTAATATTAATCCACAATATGGTCCCGCCTTTTATTATCTTGGACTAATAAATGAAAATATTATGGAAATTGATAAAGCTGTTTTTGCTTATTCTCAGGCACGGGAATATTCACCGGAAATTGAAGATGTACATTATCGGCTGGGTATGCTGCTATATCGTACCGGACAATTAAAACAAGCAATGGAACCCCTACGTCAATTTATTATAATTCAACCGGATAGTATTCATGTTTTAAAAGCTATGGGAGAAATTTTTATTTCAGAAAACCGTTTTCCTGAAGCCATAGATACCTATAATAGAATCAGGGAAATTTTTCCTGAAGAATTGAAAATTAACGTTGCTTTAGCAGAGTCCTATTATCAATTGAAATATTATGAAAATGCAATAAAAGTCTATAGAGATATATTACTTTTTGATGATGAGAATTACGAAATCATGATCAGGATGGGAAGTATTTATAATGAATTAGGGGAATATTATAATGCAGAAATTATTTTTAATGAGGCTATAAATTGTACTGCCCCCACTATGCAGATGTATTATCAGCTTGCATTAACCTATGGCAATCAAGGGAAATTTATGTCTGCAATTTTGGCATTTCAGGAAGCATTACACCTTAAGCCGGATGATGTAGAAATTAAATACCAATTAGGGGTGGCTTTTATGGAGGTGCAGGATTTTAATATAGCGGCACAATATTTTGAAGAGTATATAACACATAATTCTAAAGATGAAATTGCATTTTTTCTCTTAGGTAAATGTTACTTTGAAATTGGAGATTATCCTGCCGCACTTTTGGCCCTGCAAAGAGCTAATGAATTTTCTCAAAATGATCATCGAATTTTATATTATATAGGCAAATCCCTGTCTGGTTTAGATGAAGAATTAGATGCTGCACGAACTTTTAGAGAGGCGCTGAAAATTGATCCAGAAGATCCCGAAATATATTTTGCATTGGGAAAAGCATATTATAAATTAAATAAAAATAAAAAAGTAAAGGAAACTTTAGACATCCTTAATATGCTTGATCGTTCACTATATAAACAACTGCTCATTGAAATTTCCGAACGATAATAAAAATTTCCAGACAATTTAAAATATCCATTGAGATTATTTTATCTATAATCTTAAGTTTACCACCATTTTTTAATTAGTATTTATCCAACTTTAAATTTTTATAAGGAAAATATATGAAAATATTAATCCCGCCAAGCGAGGGAAAAGCGAAAGTAAAACCAGGGGGCACCCTCTTTTCAGAAACAAAATTCCGGTATGAGCGAGAAGTAAACCAGGTTGTAAGATTGCTTGAATTAATTGATGATGAAGATCTTTCATCTGTGTACGGTACATCAGCGGAAAAAGCGTTGATGTTTCACAGACAAAACCAAGATGTTTTCAACAGTCGTTGTGCGCCAGCAATTGAACGATATACGGGAGTCGTATATGAACATATCGGCTGGTCTACACTTTCAAAAAAAGCAAAAGATTATATGGAAAAGTATATCTATATTTTCAGTGGTTTATTTGGATTGCTCACTCCAAAAACACCTATCCCAGATTATAAACTCAAAATGAATGTCCTATCCCTTCAGCACCATTGGAATCCTGTTCTTACTGAAACTCTTAAAGACGAAAAAGTAATTGTTGACCTTCTCCCTCAGGTTCATAGAAAAGCATATAAACCCAATAAAGAGAATGTAATACCCGTAGACTTTCAAATAACCAATAAAGGGAAAAAATCTGCTGCCGGGCATTTTGGTAAAGCGGTAAAAGGAGAATTTATACGTTATATTGCTGAAAATAATATAACCGATATAGAAGGTTTTTCAGGATTTGAATATGAAGGTTTTAAATGGGATGGAACTTCTTTCGTTAAAGAAAGTAGTTAAAAGTCTGAAAACATTCTTATCGGCATCAATTAAAAGCCGTTCACTAAATTTAAATAGGAAGCGCCACAATGATTAAAGTTGAAAATCTTTCCAAGTTCTACGGTGATGTTAAAGCTGTAAAATCCATAAATTTTGAATTAAACGATGGTGAAATTGTTGGATTTTTAGGGGCAAACGGTGCAGGAAAATCTACCACTTTAAAAGTGATGACTGGATTTCTTACTCCAACATCGGGCAATGTATATGTAAATGACTTGGAAATTCAAGAGCATACTCTAGAAATCCAAAAACATATTGGCTACTTGCCAGAATTAAACCCCTTATACTCTGAAATGCGGGTATATGATTTGTTGGAATTTACAGGGACTATCCGCAACATTACTGGGAAAGCCTTTAAGAACTCATTGGCTCGAGTCGTTGAGCAGTGTGGATTAAAAGAAGTTATTCATAGAATGATTTCTGAATGTTCAAAAGGATATAAACAGAGAATTGGATTGGCATGTGCAATGATCCATGATCCCAAAATACTTATATTAGACGAACCGGTTACGGGTCTCGACCCTAATCAGATTGTAGAAATTCGTAACTTGATAAAAGATTTGGGAAGGGAAAAATTGGTGTTAATGTCTAGCCATATTTTACAGGAAATTCAAGCCACTGTGAACAGAATTATTATTATTAATAAGGGAGAGATAGTGGCTGATGGCACTAATGAAGAACTTATGAGCGGATTTATCGGAAATACTAAACTCACTCTAGAAATTAAAAATGCAGAGGATAAAACTATTAAAACGTTAACTGAAAAAATTCCATCCATCAGTTTAGTTGATACAAAATCGCACAATGGATCTCAAATACTTCAATTGGAATATGCCAAGGATTTTGACCCTCGAGAAGAGTTGTTCAAATATGCTGTAGATTCTAATTGGGTAGTGACTGAAATGAGTCCCCATAGTGTAAATCTAGAATCTATCTTTCGTACTCTCACAATGGAGGATAAAGCAAATGCGTAATCTGAAAGCAGTTTACTTTAAAGAAATGAAGTCTTATTTTAATAGTCCAATGGCCTATATCTTTCTGGTTATTTTTGCTCTTATTACAGGGTACTTTTTCACACGGACCTTTTTTCTCTTTAACCAATCTGATATGCGGTCACTATTTAATATAATCCCCTTGGTATATCTCTTTTTTATACCTGCAGTAACAATGAGTCTAATCGCCCGTGAAAAAAACCTGGGAACCATGGAAGTAATTTCCACACTCCCTCTAAAAGACTTGGATTTTGTAGCTGGTAAATTTCTGGCAGCATTGAGTCTGGTCTTGGCGGGATTGCTTGTTTCTATGGTACATTTTTTTACTTTGACTCAAGTTGGAACCAATATTGATTATGGCGCCGTGTTTACAGGATATCTTGGGCTTGCACTTGCTGGTGCAGTTTATTCGGCTGTGGGCACTTTTGCCAGCAGCCTTACGGATAATCAAGTAGTGGCATTTATTATAGGGATATTTATTGTACTGATTTTCTTTCTTATGGATAAAATGCTTATGTTTGTTCCTGTTGCACTAACAGGGATTATACAATATCTAAGTGTTGATTATCATCTTTCTAATATTTCTCGAGGGGTAATTGACAGCAGAAATCTTATTTACTTTGCTTCGGTCGTCGGCCTATTTTTGTTTATGACTGTTCGTACGTTAGAAATTCGGAGGTGGAAATAACAATGAGTACTCAAAATAAAAAATCCTTTTTGACATATATTGGAATAGTTGTAACTATTCTCATTTTATTAAATATTGTTTCCCGAAACTGGTTTTTCAGATGGGATTTAACAGAAAATAGAATGTACAGTTTATCTGATTCCAGTAAATCAGTGGTAGAAAAAATTGATGACCGGTTCACAATGAAGGTATATTTTTCCGATAATCTCCCTGGAGAATATGGAAACAATCGAAGATATCTTCAAGATATTTTAGAAGAGTATGCGGCCTATTCGGATGGTAATATTCATTTTGAATTCTACCATACTGATGATGATGAAAAAATGCAGGAAGATGCCCAAAAATCAGGGATTCAACCTGTACAATTACAAGTCATTGAAAATGATAATATTGAGGTGAAGCGGGTTTATATGGGCATGGTTTTCCTTTATGAAGATGAGCGGGAAACAATTCCAGTAATTCAAACTACCACCGGATTAGAATATGATATTACTACTAAAATTAAAAAATTGGTAGATACCAATAAAGAGACCCTTGCCATTGCTAAAACTGCAGGCCAGGAACAAATCAAAAATGAAACTATTTCCCAGCTTTTAGCTCAGCGATATAACATTCAAAATATAAATCTAAGTGGGGCGGTTGCTGACAATATCTCATTACTATTAATAAATGGGGTAGAAGATTCATTAACTGCAGATGAACAGCAAAATTTAAAAGGTTTTATTGCTCGAGGTGGGAATATATTATTAAACCAAAATAGAATTAAAACGGATCTTGCTACCCAACAGGCAAATCCAGTGGAATCTGATATATATTCACTGCTGGATACTTATGGATTACATATTGCGCCCAATCTGGTTCTAGACCAGAATTGCGGCAAGGTGAATGTACAGCAAAACTTGGGTTTCATTCGAATTCCGGTTCCCATGGACTATCCCTTCCTCCCTGTTATAAAGGAGGATAATTTTAATGATGAAGTGGTAATGGTAAATGGATTAGAGTCGGCACGCTTGATGTTCCCTAGTGAAATTGTAATTAATGATAGTATACCTGGTGTTGAGAATATAAATATCATTCCCTTATTTACAAGTTCAAATCGATCTACGACGATGGAAGAGTTTTTTAATTTGAATCCTGATCCAAAAGCAAACCCTTCTTTCCGTCAACTGAATGAGGCTGGAAAAGTATTAGGCGTATTGGCAGAGATTGCCCATTCTACAAATGAAACATTAAGTCAATTAATTTTGATTTCTGATTCTAAATTTATTGCCGATGATGGAGGGGGTGCTGCACCTGAAAATCATATTTTTGTCATGAATGCAGTTGATTATCTATTGGGTGATAAAGAGTTAATTTCTCTCAGAAGCCGTGAAATTACAAACCGCCCCTTGCAGGAATTAGAAGATGATGTAAAAGCTCGCTGGAAATGGATAAATATTTTGTTCCCATCTCTTATTGTAATGGCATTTGGCGGATTAAGAATGAGACGTGAAAAAAACCGAGCAAAGGTTTTGGAGGAAATCTATGGCTAAAAATCTACAAATTGCATTGATTGTTCTTTTAGTATTTATTGGACTACTCTTATTAAATAAGAGTTCTCAATCCAAACACCAAAGTTCTACGGAGGCAATTTTTCTCAATGATCCGGAAGATATTTTCAAATTTCTCATTCAAAATGGAGAACAGGCAATTGAGCTTGCCCGAGTGGATACCATTTGGAGAATTTCCGGGAATGATACTTTAGATATTAAACCTCAATCAATGAAAAACCTTTTTGAGAAAGTATTAAAAGTAAACAAAGGTACCATTATTTCTGAAAATCCTGAAAAATATAGTAAATATTCAATAGATGATTCCACAGGAACCCATTTAGCTGTAATAGATTTTAACGGTGAAACCGTTGGGTATTATGTTTTCGGACGGTCAAAGTCAGATTATTCCCGGTCTTATGTGCGAATTGGTGACGATCCAAATGTTTATTTGGCCGATGAGAATGTGACTTATATGTTAAATACTCGTGAAACTTATTGGGGAGAAAAGCCAAAAGAAGAAATTCCTCCTCCGCCTCCGGTAGATATTCCTACTGATACCACAGCAATTAATTAATAAAAAGCCCCTGATAAATTCAGGGCTTTTTATTATTCTTTCCAGAATCTATTTAAGAGCCAGTGACCCCATAGGATCCCAGGGGTTCAGAGCAACAGGTTCCCGATCAAAAATATCTAGTACTTTTTTCCCCAGATACTTTTTATCAATGACTACCTCATAGGTGTATTCATCAAACCACTTATCTGTCATAAGCATATATCCCTTATCGCCTCCCTTCTCTCCCCAGCTATTTTCAATCCGCCATTTAATGGAATCGCCGCCCTTCATATCTACGGCTGTGAGGAGCATGGCATGGGTCATAACACTATCACCATATTCCAGTTTGGTCTTTTTATCCATGTTAAACTCCGTGTTAAACAGAAGCTCAAAATCATAGAGGTTCATATCCATTACTCCTAAATCCCGATGAAACATTTTGCCTACGTCACAGCCAAACCAAACTGCTTCACCAGCCTTGATGGATTTTGCTGCTGCCCGTTTCATTATCTCAATTTCCACATTACCATACGAAATAGCATCTCCACCCGTTACATTTCCTAAATAATTTACAGTGTAATGTTCATTCATTTCTTTATTTGACATGGGGCAGTGAATGAGGCAAACCTTGTCCTTTAAAACTACATCTACATGTTTAGAATAAAAATCTAATGCAGTCAAATTATTAATTCGTTTAAATTTTTTCTTCTTATCCCTAAATTGCCAATCGAAAGTTTCAGGAGGAGTTCCTAGGCAGATACAAAGCATATTATACACTACAGCTAACATATTTTCTTTTTCTTTACGAAGTTCATTTAGCTTGGCTCCGTTGGAATGCATTTCCCGTAATTGAGATGCAAACTCTCTTAGTTTTCGAGTAATAAAGCGATTCATCATCCGGGATTGACTGCTCTGAAAACTTTCTGGCATAGCAGATTTAGGCATTACCCCATATTTTTCCATGAGGTTTACAAACATATCCCATTGACCTCCATCTCCAATAGGCTCAGACAGCAACCACATCATGAGCCGACTATCGAAGGATTCATCTAAAGTTGCCAGTATATTTTCCAGGAAGTAATTTGATTTTTCTAGTTTATCACAAAACATGAAGTAATTTTGAGAAAATTCAAATTCCTTTAAATTATATTTATCGCATACAGCCAAACGCATGAGATTCAGCCCGGCAAATCCCCAACACCTCCCACTGGATTTCTGATTGGTGACTTTTTTTATTTCATTGGGAATGGTATGGGAATAGGTATGATCTACCTTGCGAAAGGCATCCCAATCCATAGCAACGTCTAACATGCTGGTTCGGGTAAGGGCATTCCGAGAAAGTTTATTAGTAGGGCTACTTTTATACGCTTTCTGAAATATTTTGATATTAGTTTTTGAAATGGCTGCTAGCATGGTATCTCCTTATTATTTATTGTGAGCCACCGAGAGGAGTTGAACCCCCGACCCAATCATTACGAATGATTTGCTCTACCAACTGAGCTACGGTGGCAGTAATTCTAACTATGTTTATTCCTGAAAGGGGAAAATTTAAATGGAATAACATTATTGGGTAAACTATTATAATTCTTTGTTACATATCGTAAAAAATATGATATAAATATTTCTATTTTCTCCCTAATTTTCCCTATGCCTATGTTGAAAATAATTTATTTTATTTGTAAATGACTGCTTTTAGTTTCCGCCGGTCGGCGATTTTTAAGAATAGCAATATTGTAATATCCCCTTATGCGGAACGACCGTTTTCGCATATTCATTACCTTAATAACATAATATTTTTAAAATGAAAAATGTTTTTCTTATTCCATTCATTTTTATTTTGGCATGCTCAAATAAAAATACTCTAAATATGGATCATCATAATACCCGAAGTTTTCAATTTACCTATGAAGTTCTAGTAGAGCCCACCCATGGTAATAAACTGGAATTGTGGCTTCCAGTACCCACATCCAGCAATGTTCAGGAAATTTCAAATTTGCAGATAATGAGTGAACATTTGGCATATACAGTAAAAGATGAGCCCATACATGGGAATAGATATCTGTATATTTTTAGTAAAATGGGAATAGCTAATCCAACTACAATAACCATGACATTTGATGTACATCGGAAAGAACATGGCAATATTGCAGATAAAAATGCAGACCCAAATAATTATTTAGGGTCATATAGCAATGTGCCAACTGGCAATATTTTTACCAAAATCATTAATGAAAATGATTTGTCTAGAAATGATATAAGAGGCATTTATGATTTTGTTTTTGAGGGGATGCATTACGGAAAACCGAAGAGTGTGGATAATATTTACTATAAATCCCCCTGGTTGAATGCAGAAAATCTGTATGGTCAGAAAGGAGTAACTCGAGATGATGTGGTGAGATTGTATCAACAATCAAAAAATGATGGTGGAGATTACACGTTTGGGAAAGGCAACTCTATTTATGCCTGTAATATCGGTGTGGGAAACTGTACCGATTACCATTCTTATTTTATGTCATTGGGACGTACCTTGGGTGTGCCTGTTCGTTTTCATATGGGTTTTCCTATTCCATCTGAGCGCGAGGGTATAGTTGGTGGCTACCACTGCTGGGCAGATTATTATGTTGAGGGCGAGGGCTGGTATCCTGTAGATATTTCGGAGGGAGATAAAGATCCTCAGCGTAAGGATTATTATTTTGGTACCTTAGATAATAACCGTGTTGAAATGATATTGGGTAGAGATATTAAATTGGAAGGCTACGAAATGGGAACTACTAATTTATTCATATATCCTATTATGGAAATAAATGATCAAACCTCCTCTGCCTTTAGTAAAAGTTTTCAATATAAAGAAATATAATTATTACATTAATAATTAACTATCATTTAATTAATTAAAAGTTCTATCTTTTGGATTAATGAATGACAGCAAAATAAACTATAAAGATATTCTAAATCCGGATGAGTACCGAATAGCCAGAGAGGGTGCCACGGAAGCACCATTCACTGGGAAATACTGCAGCCTCTTTGAACCGGGCACTTATCTCTGTATTTGTTGCGACACCCCCCTTTTCAGTTCTGAAACAAAATATGATTCCGGTGGCGGATGGCCTGATTTTACAGGAGCAATAACCGAAGGTTTAATAAAGTATGTGGATGATTTCAGTTCTGGGGAAAAACAGATTGAAGTCAAATGCAATCATTGTGATGCTCACCTGGGACATGTATTTGATGATGGTCCACCGCCGGATTTCAAACGCTACTGAATCAATTCTGCATCCCTGAAGTTTCAGGCAGAATGATTTTGGATTAGGTATGAAAATTAACTTAATTTTCATACCGATGCAAGGGGAAGAAATATTAAACTTTTACACTGAGACAACCTCAATTTATTTGGGGTTTTTTTTTACTCAAAATGTTTATATCCAGCAATAATACAAATTAATGACTAAATCTGCAAAATTAATACTTGAAAACGGAACCATATTCTCTGGGATTTCTTTTGGTGCGGAGGGAGAAACTATCGGCGAAGTTTGTTTTAATACAGGTATGACAGGCTATCAAGAAATTCTCACCGACCCCTCTTACTGCGGACAACTCATCACTATGACGTACCCGCATATTGGTAATTATGGTGTAAATGAAGAAGATATTGAATCTAATAAAATTTATGCTGCTGGCTTTATTATTAGGGAAGAAAATGTCGTTCCATCAAATTATAGATCGACACAATCATTGGGTGAATATTTACGGACTCAAAAGATTGTGGGCATCCAAAAAATTGATACGCGCATGCTCACTCGAATTCTTCGAGATGAAGGCGCCATGAATGGTATAATCAGTACCGTTGATTTGGATGATGATTCCTTGCTTCAAAAGGTTAAGATGGCCCCTTCAATGGATGGTTTAGATTTAGCCAAAGTGGTGACTTGTGATAAAAGCTATAAATGGAGCAAAGGGAAATATAAAATTGCTGCCATTGACTTCGGTATAAAACATAACATTCTTCGATTACTTGAATCTCATGGATGTGACATAACCGTTTTTCCTGCAACTGCTTCTGCAACTGAGATATTAAACATAAATCCTGATGGAATTTTTCTTTCTAATGGCCCCGGTGATCCAGCTGCAGTTACGTATGGAATTAAAACTGTAAAAGAACTATTAGGTAAAAAACCCCTTTTCGGTATATGTTTAGGACATCAGATTTTAGCCTTGGCTTTGGGTGCTAAAACCTATAAACTGAAATTTGGACATCGAGGCTGTAATCATCCGGTAAGAAATGAGGCAACAGGAGTAGTTGAAATTACCAGTCAAAATCATGGGTTTGCGGTGGATGCAAATTCATTATCTGAGAATATGGAAGTTACTCATTTGAGTTTGAATGATCAAACAGTAGAAGGTTTAAAATGTACAAATGTGCAGGCATTTTCAGTTCAGTATCATCCCGAATCTAGTCCGGGGCCACATGATAGTCGGTACTTATTTCAAAATTTTATAGACATGATGACGGAAAAAGAATATGCCTAAAAGAACTGATATAGAATCCATATTAATTATTGGCGCCGGACCCATTATTATTGGGCAGGCCTGTGAATTTGATTACTCTGGCACTCAGGCTTGCAGGGCTTTGCGGGAAGAAGGCTATAGAATCATTTTGGTGAACTCCAATCCGGCTACTATTATGACAGATCGCAATCTGGCAGATGCCACATATTTAGAGCCGATAACTTCAAAAGCTGTGACGGCTATTATTGAGAAAGAACAACCGGATGCTCTCCTTCCCACCGTAGGTGGTCAGACTGCACTTGATACGGCAATGGCGTTACACAAAGATGGTGTTTTGGGAAAATATAAAGTGGAACTTATTGGCGCTAATGTTGAGGCAATCCAGCGGGCTGAGGATAGGGAAGAATTCAAAATTGCCATGGATGAGGTGGGTATTGAAACTGCCCGGGGTGGATTTTCCAATACAATGGATGAAGCCGACAAGGTTATTGAAGATATACCCTTTCCGGTAATTATCCGGCCCTCATTTACCATGGGAGGCACTGGTGGTTCTGTGGCCTATAACGTGGAAGAGTTTCATGAATTAGTAGAAAATGGATTATCTGCCAGCCCTATTTCAGAAGTGCTCATCGAAGAATCTTTGTTGGGTTGGAAAGAGTATGAAATGGAAGTCGTCCGTGATGGTATGGATAATGCCATTATTATCTGCTCTATTGAGAATTTGGACCCTATGGGTGTGCATACTGGTGATTCAATTACGGTTGCTCCAGCACAGACACTCACTGATAAAGAATACCAGAAAATGCGAAACTGGTCAATCCTATGCTTACGAACAATTGGTGTGGATACTGGCGGATCAAATGTACAGTTCACCGTGAATCCTGTTGATGGTAGAATGATCATTATCGAAATGAATCCCCGTGTGAGCCGTTCATCAGCTCTTGCATCCAAAGCAACAGGGTTCCCCATTGCCAAAGTGGCGGCTAAGCTTGCAGTGGGGTATACTCTAGATGAACTGCAGAATGATATTACCGGGCAGACGATGGCTGCCTTTGAACCCAGCATTGACTATGTGGTAACCAAAATCCCCCGATTTGATTTTGAGAAGTTCCCTTCAGCATCCGGAATATTAGGTGTTCAAATGCAGTCGGTGGGTGAAGTAATGGCCATTGGTAGAACTTTCCGTGAAAGTCTGCAGAAAGCATTCCGTTCATTAGAGGTTGGGCTGAATGGATTTGAACCGAAGGAAACTGAATACCGCGATTTGGATCTGGGTAAAATTCGTTTTGCTTCAGCTTTCCGATTACTAAAAGTAAAACAGGCGTTTGAAGAGGGACATTCTATTGAAGATGTTTTTGAACAGACTAAAATTGACCCTTGGTTTTTATATCAAATTCAGAAATTAATATCTGTGGGGGCAGAATGCATTCCACCTTTTAAAGGAAAACAATTCAATGTTTCCCTACGAGAATTAAAACAAAATGGCTTTTCAGACCACCAAATCGCCCAGAAGTGGGAAAAAACTGATGATGAAATTCGACAGATGCGAAAGGATGAAAATATCCTACCAACATACAAAGTGGTAGACACATGCGCTGCGGAGTTTGAAGCACTCACTCCCTACTGTTATTCCACTTACGAAACGGAAAATGAAATTACATCTATAGAAGGAAAAAAGATGATGATTTTGGGTGGTGGTCCCAACCGAATTGGCCAAGGGATTGAGTTCGATTACTGCTGTGTTCAGGCTGTATTTGGTTTGAAAGAAGCCGGCTATAAAACCATCATGGTAAATTGTAATCCGGAGACAGTTTCTACCGATTTTGACATTGCAGATCGCCTATATTTTGAGCCCCTCACATTTGAAGATGTGATGAATATTGTGGATTTAGAAAATCCAGATGGTGTTTTGGTTCAGTTTGGGGGTCAAACACCTCTCAATATTGCTAATCGTTTAAAAGATGCAGGGGTAAATATTATTGGTACCAATCCTGATGCCATTGATCTGGCTGAAAATCGTGATAAATTCGGGAAAATTTTAGATGGCTTGAAAATTCCTGTACCCAAGTGGGGAACTGCTTTTTCTGTGGATGAAGCCTTGGTAGTGGCTCATGATGTGGGATATCCCGTTTTGGTTCGACCCTCTTATGTATTGGGTGGCAGGGGAATGGAAATTGTTTACGATGACGATGGCCTCAAAACCTATGTGGGTAAAGCCGCACTGGTTTCAGGTGAGCATCCTATTTTGGTGGATGCCTTTTTAGAAGATGCCTTTGAGTTTGATGTGGATGCCCTCTGTGATGGCACTGATGTTTTTGTGGCAGGAATTATGCAACATATTGAAGAAGCTGGCATACATTCGGGAGATTCGGCCTGTGTACTACCAGCTTATGAGCTCACATCAACATCTAGAAGATTGATTAAAGATTATACCAAAGAATTGGCATTGAGTTTGAATACCGTTGGGCTCATTAATATCCAGTTTGCAATGAAGAATGATGTAGTATATGTGATAGAAGTAAATCCGCGGGCAAGTCGAACCGTGCCATTTATTAGCAAAGTGATTGATTTTCCATTAGCCAAAGTAGCGGCACAATTAGCAGTGGGTAAAACGTTGTCTGAATTTGAACTTCCATCCACATCTAAAAATGAACTTATTGCAGTTAAGAAGCCTGTATTCCCTTTTAATAAATTTCCTCAACAGAATGTATTTTTATCGCCGGAAATGAAATCCACTGGTGAAGTAATTGGATTCGATAAACATTTGGGTAGCGCATATGCTAAAGCAGAAGCTGGTGCCGGAAACTCATTGCCTGAGAAGGGTACTATTTTCATTTCTGTAAATAATTTAGATAAGGTTAAGGCCATTCCGCTGGCGCGGGATTTTCAAGAATTGGGATTTGATATCATTGCTACCAATGGCACAGCAGACCTTTTATCTGAAAATGGTGTGGCAGCTCGCCCCATATTTAAGGTAGGTGAGGGTCGCCCAAATGTTGTGGATGCTATTAAAAATGGCGAGGTTCAGTTGGTGGTAAATACGCCCATGGGTGCTCAGGCTCGAGAAGATGAATATGAAATTGGCCGTTCTGCCATCCGCCATAAAATACCAGCCATTACCACCATCTCTGGAGCACAGGCAGCAGTGCGGGGAATTCGAAATATTAAGAATGGTTCACTTCAATACCGCAGTTTGCAGGAGGTGTTTGGATAATTCTATATTTAGTTTAGAAAAACAGTACATAATTTACCTCTATAAATGAGCGCCTATATCACATCACTCCTATTTGCCATCCCTATTTTTATAATATTAATTGGGCTGGAATCCTTTGTTGCCTACCGCCGAGGAATACAGATAAATCATGCGGCTGATATGATTTCTAGTCTCAGCTCTGGCCTTACGAATGCCACCCGGGACGGTATACAATTTGGGGTGGTTCTCATCAGCTATACCTGGTTGGTAAACCATATAACTATTTATAAGGTTGAAAATCTATGGCTGGCGGTAGTTATCGCATTTGTGGTAGAAGATTTTGCTGGGTATTGGATTCACAGAATGAGTCATCGTGTTAATATTTTATGGAATCGCCATGTCATTCACCATAGCAGTGAAGAGTATAATCTTTCCTGTGCATTGAGACAATCAATTTCAGATAATATTAAATTTTTTTCCATTTTATTAATTCCGGCTGCTGTGATGGGAATACCCCCCGCTCTTTTTGCCATTATTAGTCCTGTGCATTTATTTTTACAATTCTGGTATCATACCCGCTTGATTGATAAAATGGGTATATTAGAAAATATATTGGTGACACCTTCACATCACCGTGTTCACCATGCCATAAACCCAGAATATCTGGATAAGAATTACAGCCAGATTTTTATTATTTGGGATAAACTCTTTGGCACCTTTCAGCCAGAAGAAAAATCTAATTCGCCTGTTTATGGAATATTGCGACCTGCCAAAACATGGAACCCCATCCTCATTAATTTTAAGCATCTCTGGCAACTGACAAAAGATGCCTACCATGCCAATAGTTATTGGGACAAAATTCGAATATGGTTCATGCCAACGGGTTGGCGTCCTTTAGATGTTGCTGAAAAAAATCCTGTTAGAACTGTTGAAAATCCGGCTTCGCTTAAGAAGTATACAACAGAAAATTCTAAATTTTTATTGGGCTGGTCCTACTTCCAATTATTTATGACTTTAACTTTAATGATTCTAATTTTTTTTAACATGCCTATACTGTCTAAAAGTATAATTCTACTATTAGGGGGATTATTGGCTGTACATGTAATGGCTTATACTTTATTGTTGGATGGAAAGAAAATGGCTATAGCCCTGGAAGGATTAAAGTTTGTATTTGGTATGGTATTATTTATTACACTTAATGAGAGGATTGGGTTTGTATCGAGTTTTAGTCTCAATTTGATTTTAAGTTACCTCTTTACTTCTTTGGGAATGACAATTTATTTTTTCTGGATCGAAATAAAATCACAGCAAGTTATCGCTTCCGTTGAACCCTGATTTTTATTGATACCTTTAATCCTCAATGACCTTGGGTATACTTCCCAATTAGATACTTTTATTCAATCTCATGATTTAGCCGGTTTTGAGATTGGTCGCATTATTCGTGAGAGTAAGAAAAAGTATGTGGTGAAAACCGAACTTAATAATTATAACAGCCAAATTTCTGGGAAACTGAGGCATGAGGCAAAAAGCCGGTCTGATTACCCTGCCGTTGGAGATTGGGTGGCCATTAAACCCGTGGAAAAAGATCGGGCCATCATCCATGAAATTTTACCCCGGAAAACTATTATCGAACGTCAAGCCATTGGCCGTTTTGGTAAAAAACAAACCATTGCCACCAATGTGGATGTTGCCTTTGTTATGCAGGATATTGCTCATGATTTCAACTTAAATCGGCTGGACAGATTAATTGCCATTTGTTTTGCCTCTAAAATTCAACCCGTAATGATTCTCACCAAGATAGATATTGCAGACAAATCTGAATTGGCAGATAGAGTGGCACAAATTGACAAACGATTTAATGACATATACATTTTTCTACTCAGTAATAAAAGTATGGAAGGATTTTCTGCTATTCAAAATATGATTGAGTACGGAAGAACCTACTGTTTTATTGGTGCTTCAGGGGCAGGCAAGTCTACCCTTATTAATAATTTGGTGGGGGAAAAGGTGATGCTCACCAAGTCATTACGAGAGAAATCTCATAAAGGGCAGCATACAACTAGTCATCGTGAATTATTTATTTTAAAAGATTCCGGCGTACTTATTGATACTCCAGGAATGCGTGAGTTGGGCGTGGCTGAGAGTTTCAAGACGTTGGAATCTACCTTTGAAATCATTTTCACACTTTCAGATTCCTGTAAATATTCAGATTGTACTCATCTTATTGAGCCGGAATGTGCAGTGCTTATGGCCCTTGAAAAAAATGAAATTGATCGGTCCTATTATGATAATTTCCATAAAATGAAAGGGGAGCAGTCTCAATTTGAACTCAATAAAAGAGGAATAAAAGATAAAGAAACAATAAAAAAAATGAAGTCTGATTCTAAAAATAAAAAGTCTCGAAGGTAATCTAATAATGGTTAAAAATCAGAAGGAGGTTAGCAAAATTGCAATCCTATTATAAACTAGTTTCTGCAGAAAATTAAATATCTCACTTTCTGTAATATATCACTCTGATTTTCTAAATCATGACACTGGAGTGGGGCACCCTGAGCGACCTGACCGTTTGCGTACCTGCGTGTCTGCTTTAGAATCCTGTGAATTTTCTCATAAATTAAACTGGCTATTCCCTCGCATAGCCACTGAAACTGAGTTAGAATGGATACACACCAAAGAGCATATCGATAATGTCAAAAAAGTATGTAAATCGGGTGGGGGCTATCTTGATCCCGATACGCCTGTTTGCTCTGAAAGTTATAATATTGCCCTGAAATCAGCTGGTGCCTGGTTGGGTGGTGTGGATGAAATTATGGGTGGCAACTCTGCCTTGATACTCGCGCGACCGCCGGGGCATCATGCAGAATCAGATCGGGCTATGGGCTTTTGCCTTTTTTCAAACGCTGCCTTGGCAGCAGTATATGCCCTTAAACAAAATGCGATAAATAAAGTGGCTGTCTTTGATTGGGATGTACATCATGGTAATGGTACCCAGCATATTGTACAGTCCAATCCGGATATTGCCTATATATCAATTCACCAATTTCCCTTTTACCCAGGCACAGGTTCTCAGGTTGAGAGGGGAGATTTTAATAATATGCTGAATATTCCCGTTCCTTCTGGTTTTGGAAGTAAGGAGTATAAGCAAATCTTTGATGAGCAGGTTTTCCCCTTTATTCAAAACTTTCACCCCAATCTCTTAATTATCAGTGCTGGCTTTGATGCCCACCGAAATGACCCTTTAGCAGGAATTAATCTAGTGGCGGAAGATTTTGCTTATATGACTAAACGCTGCCGGGAAATTCAACCAAACTTTCTCCTTGGATTAGAAGGTGGTTATGATCTGGGGGCTTTGGAGAAGTGTGTGGTTGGAGTGTGTGAACAGATGGTGCAAGCTAACGTTTAGTGTATGGTGCGTATCCTAGGGTATGCACTATCATTTTAAAAATACCGGTTGAATTATATCCAAAACAGCTTTTTCTGTCTCAAATTCCACTTCAATTTTAATCACAAAAGTCTCAAATTCATCTAAAAAGCTTTCAGGTAATTTTACCAGATCTTTTTCCGTTGTGATAATAGCTGTACAATTACTTGATTTTATCTGAGCTGATAATTCTGTAATCACTGATTCTGTATATTCTTGATGATCCGAAAAAATCCGTTTCCCTCCTAATTTTAAATCTAATTGTTTAATAGACTTGAAAAATGAATCTGGTTCTCCAATTCCACAAAAGGCAAAAAGTACTTCAGGGGAAGGAAGCGATTTATGATAACCTGATGAATCATATCTCATTAATGTCGAAATTATACTGCTTGCAATGGAAACTCCTTTAAATGCAGATTGTAATTCAGCAAGCATATTGGGAGGAGTATAATTATCTGTTTTTGTAAAAACTATGGCATTGGATCTGTTTATATTTTTAAATGGTTCCCTTAATTCCCCCCAAGGCAGTAATCTATAATCATTTTTTGAATCATTTGCAGAAATGGTAATGATATCTAAATCTCGTTTCACTCTGCGATGCTGAAATCCATCATCCATAATAATAATATTTACCGTTGAAGAATTTAATAAATGACAAATGGCCTTTCTGCGATTTTCACAAACAATAATTGGTACAGATTTTAAAATTGTTGCCATTAAAAATGGTTCATCTCCAGCAGATTCTACCTTTGCTTTCATTTTCTTTCCATCATGAACTACCACCAAACCTTGAGATTTTCGTCCGTAACCACGGCTCACAATACCTGGATTTTTTCCATTCTTTATTAATAAATTTGCCAAATACATAACCAGTGGGGTTTTTCCACTTCCACCAGTAGTAATATTCCCCACCGAAATGATAGGCAGTTTAAAGTCTTCTGTGGTAAACCATCCCAAATCATAAAATAGGTTTCGAAGATAAATGATGCAGCCATACACTAGCGAAAGGGGAATTGTAATGGGCGTCAATATAGATCGTAACAATATCAAATTTAAATTTTACCTGTCATCCGGTCGACCTCATCCTGATAATGATTCATATAGTCTGACAAGAGTTTTATCTCTTCTTCATTATTTTCTGGTGGAATATCAATTTGTAATAGTGGCGCAACCAATATATCAATACGGCCGAAGGGTTTGGGAAGCATGAATTTATCCCAAGATTTCATTTGCCAATATTTAGTTGCTGAACCGGTGATAGTAATCATATTCACATCGTATTTTATAGCCAGTCCCGTACTTCCGGCTTTAGCAATTTTGGGAGGTCCTTTAGGTCCATCATTGGTTACTGCTACAATTCCACCATTTTTAAAAACATCTGCCATTTTTTGTACTACCGCTTTGCCACCTTTCCTGGTGCTCCCTCGGATAAGACTATACCCCCAATGTCTTAGAATGCGAGCCATTATTTCTGCATCTGAATGACGGCTGGCAATGGCATGCAGATTGGTCATTTTCAATCGAATATACCAACTTGGAAATAAGAGTCTGCCATGCCAAACACAAATCATTATGGGTTTACCTGCTTTGGCTAATTGTAAAAGGTTATCTTCTCCATGAATTTTCACCTTATTCAACAAGAAGAGGAGTTGAAAAACACAACGACCAATAAATGAGAGTACTTTCATTTTAAATTGATCTTTCAATTTATTTAACCAATTCCAATATTTTAATTGCGGCTCTTTTTGAAGCCCCCTCCCCTTTTAATTTGTTTTGAATTAGGTTTAAATCTTCTTTCATTTTTTGAAGTATCTCAGAATTATTGAGTATAGATAAGGCTGTTGAAGATAATTTCTCTACCGTTGCATTTTCCTGAAGTAATTCAGGCATAATTTCTTCTTCTGCTAAGATATTAACCATACCTGCAAACGGGACATTTACCAATATTTTTGACAACCACCATGACAGGGTTGCCATTTTATAAGTGACAATCATAGGGGTACCAAATACTGTTGCCTCCACCGTTGAAGTTCCTGATGCAACAAATACAAGGTCACCACATTCCAATGCTTTTTGTGGATATTTTGATTCCACTTGAATCCAGTCAGGAAGATCCCATTGAGCCCAGTCAATTTGAGAGGCCGCTCCTAAAATGACTTGTAATGAGGGGATTTCATCCTTCATTTTTTTTGTCGCTTGCAACAATATGGGTAAATGTCTTTTCACTTCCTGCAAACGACTTCCAGGATATAAAACTAATACCTGTTTTTCATGATTTAGATTTAATAATCCACATAACTCCTCTTTAGTTGAAGGCGTCCATTCATCAAAAATTGGATGCCCAACAAATACAGCCTTAACTCCTCTTTCCTTATACCATTGTTCTTCAAATGGGAAAATCACCAGCATTTGATCAATATGTTTTTTGATGATATTAATTCGTTTTTCTTTCCATGCCCATAGCTGTGGGCTGACATAATAAGTTATGGGAATATCAAATTTATTTTTGATTTTTTTTGCCAATCTTAAATTAAATCCCGGATAGTCAATAAGAATAATTTGATTGGGCTTCTCCTTTTCTATTTCAGATAAAACTTCTTCTGTTAATTTTCTAAAAAAACCTAAATGGCGAATGACTTCAACAAATCCCATTACCGCCAATTTTTCAATATCTTCAATGGAGTTAAGTCCGGCATTTGTCATCTTTTTTCCACCAATTCCTTTGAATTCTATTTCAGGGTTTTGCGCAAGCATCGCTTTCATTAGCAAAGCGCCGTGGCTATCAGCAGATTGTTCTCCAGCAATAATAAAATAGGTTGGTGGGGGTGTATTATAAATGGAATTGGTTGCCAATTATTTTCTGAATTTCAAGTGCCAATGCTAAAGCCTTTGCGGCACTTTCACCGTCGGCTTCAGGCTTTTGAACATTTGTAATAGAATTCGTGAAATGAGTAAGTTCTTCCTTCAGGGCATCCTGTTTAGGAACGTGTGGTTTTCGATATAAAACATATCTTTGTTCCGGCCCTCCTAACTCAACGACCTTTTCAGTCTCATTTGATTTTGGAGGATTAGTACATATTTTATATTCCTCCAAAACTCTATTTTGAAAATCTATTGTGATATATTCTTCATTTTGAAATAGTCGCATTTTACGCATTATTTTTTGTGAAATTCGGCTGGCCGTTACATTGGCAATACATCCATTTTCAAATTCAATTCGCGCATTTGCTATATCTACGGAGGATGAAACTACTTTTACACCATTTGCTCGAATATCTCTAATTTCTGAAGCAACTAAGGAAAGAATAATATCTAAATCATGGATCATTAGGTCTAAAATTACAGGGACATCATTCCCTCGTGGATTAAATTCTGCTAAACGATGTGCTTCTATAAATAGAGGTTGAATATGTAAATTTTTAAGAACTGTAAACGCAGGATTAAAGCGTTCTATATGTCCAACCTGGATGATTTTATTTAATTTTTCTGCCTTGTTCAAAAGCAGGCCAGCATGCTCAATATTATCTGTAATAGGTTTTTCGATAAAAAGATGACAGTCTTTATCCAAAGCGAGGTTCGCAATTTCAAAATGATAGGGCGTCGGTGTAACAATTGAAACAGCATCACTTATTCTTAATAATTTTTCAAGAGATGAAAACGACTTAACATCATATTGGCCGCTTATTTCATCAGCACGTATTGGATTATTATCATATATCCCGGAAATTGAAATTCCGGATATTTCCTTCAATTGCTTTACGTGGAAATTTCCTAAATGACCTACGCCGATAACTCCAATTCGAATAGTATTGCCTTTTTTCACCTGAAAATTTACACTATACTGTTCAATGACAAAAAGAATCCCTTTTATTTGATTTAATTATCCTAATGCTTGCTATATTCCTGAGATAGTCGGAAATTAAGTACTTGGAAAACAGTTTGATTTTACAAATTACCAAATGAATCAGAATTTGAAAAAAATAGCCCGTGGGCTAATTCTCGTTATTGGGTTGCTCCTGTTTTTTTCTTCCCTATTAAATAATCATTTAAATCTTTCCCTAATATATCTTGCGAGCACATTAATTATCTGGGTCCTTTATGGGCTTATTTTGGATGATTTTGACGTGCGTATTTTTGCCTGGGTGATTTCAGCTACGGGATTCTTGTTAGCTATTTCTGTTTTTGTTCTCTATGGTGTTGAGGAAGTACCTCATCCCGTTGGAGCAATTGTCTTTCATGCCGGAGGAATAGCTGGCGCTTTAGGAATGGGACTGTTCTCTCTGTTTCCTTTACTAGTCATCCATCAATTAAGTTCTATAAAAACTCCTTTATCGGAAACGAATAAATTGAATGAAAATGACACAGCCCCGGAACCTGAACTTGAAAGTGATGATTGGGAAATGGCCACAGAAGAAGAACTGAAGTCCGGTGAATGGGAAAATACATAACTAAATCAGATACAAGCAAAAATATTTTTTATAAGTTCCTTGCCATTTTCTTTATTGGAAAATTTTTGATTAAGCAAATTTTTTCGTAATTCCAACACCTCATCTTTTACGGGTTCGGTAAAAGATTTCACAACAGAATATTTCATTTCTTCTACAGTATCTGCAATAATGCAGCAATTTTTTAATTCAGAATCTGTTATCATATTTGAATTTATAATTACAGTTCCTTTTGTAAAAAGTACATGTATCAATTTTAATTTTATCCCCGTTGATTGAAAGGTGGGTAGAATATGTATTTTTGCCTGAGAAATAAGTCTTTCCATTTGTTCAATTGATGGGGAATCAATTAAACTAATATTTGAATAACATTTAATTAAGTTTTTAATTCTCTTGTTGGGATTGCTCCCTGCTATAAAAAAAGGAAAATTCAAATTGGAAAAAACTTCCCTAATTAAGAAACATGCGGCATTTTCATTTTCTGGCACACTAAGATTTCCATGATAAAGTGCAAATTCTTCTAATTTTGTTGAATAATGTTTTGTAAATCCATGAAAAATTGGAGTGTAAACTACATTTTTATGTTTTCTTGCGAAATAGGTAAAATCTGTTTCAGATATTGCACTAATTAAATTGAAATTACATAGTTTTTCTTCGTAAACCTCCAACTTCGAAGATTCCAATTTTAAATACCATTTTTTCAATATGTTTAATTCAACTTTGGAAAGTTCTCGATAGTAATCATGCTCTATGTTGTGGGCGCGGAGAATTTTAATTCGGTCTTTAAGTCTTGAGTTTTCTGCCCAATAAGTAGAATGTAGACCTTCAAATAAAATAGGAGCATCGTTTTTTAATAGATTTTCTAATAATTCTGAAGAAAATCTGGTATCAACTATATATGGTTTATGAGAAAAATGGCGAATAATATTCCTTTTTCGAGGATAGTAGAAAGTCTCTACACATATTTCTTCCAATCTTTTTGAATCACTGCGACCGTATTGAAAACAGTGGAGATATATTTTAATTCCCAGATTATTTAATGTTTCTAGCTTATAATAAATATCAATGGCGCCACCATAATCCGGCGGACATGGCACATCAAAAGAAACTATATTTAATTCAGGATTAGAGCCAATCTTTCTCATGGTAAAGCTCGTATAATTTTTCTGCTGTATAGGTTAAATCGTGTTTATTTATTACCCACTCTCTCGCCTTTTTTTTATGTTTCAATATTTTTGTAGAATTACCTATTAGATTCTTCAGTGAATTTAATAAATTTTCTCCCGTTACATTTATAAAGGGATGATCAGGGATAAAATCCACATACTCAGGAACCAATTCAGTTACACAACACAGTCCCATCGATAATGCTTCAATAGAATTCATACCATATCCCCAGCCACCACGATTATGAATTTGGTCGATTAAAATATCGCATGACTGTTTAATTTTTTGGGTTGCGGCATGCGGCATATTTTCAATTAACACAAATTCTACATTTTCTCTTTCAGCTAATTTTTCACAGATGGGTATTATCGTTTCACTACCCTTATAATAACGATTTGTTGGACTATGACATATTTTAATCGTCTTATTTGTTTTGAAAGAGGGTTGGTATAATTTTGTATCAAAAGGCAAAAATAGATATTGAATGTCTGGATGTTTTTTTAATAAATCCAGTTCACTAGTCAAATTTAATTGACTCAAAGAATTCATTTGGGGGATAACACCCCGTGTTCGCATATCTTGCCCATGATAAGTGCACACAATTGGCTTTCCTAGTTTTGCAATTCTCTTGGCAAAATGGCAGTTTCGATATAAGTCCAGTCCCCAATCAAAATGATAAATATCATAATCCATTAAACCATATTTTTCTATAGCCGGCTCAATATAAAAATGCCAAACCCAATCTCTGAACTGAAAATAGAGTTTCTCAAAACGTGTATTTGGATGCCAAGTTGGTGGATAACCATCTTTTTCTTTATAGTTACCCAGTTCTCCATGAAACATCTGATAGTAGCGATGTCGCCCATTCAAATACCAAGAACTCGTATTAACCAGTGGCAGATTCAGACAAATGCCTGGGTCATATTTATGTTTTGATTTGTAAAGGGTGACAAATGTGCATTCATTCCCCAGCTCTTCATGGGCTCTTTTCCAGAGAGATAATGTTCCAACCGTATTTTCTGGTGAGATGTAAAGTATTTTCATAAATTTATTTTGTTTTTCAGAAATAATTTTATTTTGTCCAAATTATTTTTTGCAAACAAATGAAAAGACATTTTTTTTATTTCGCCTCTATCTGGTGGATTCCAGGTTTTTATAGTTTCAACATATCTCTGTACATTATTTACAAACCTCACCCCTTTATGATTGGAAAAAATTTCAGAAAAATAAGCATCCGATAAGTTATTTAAATTGATAAAAATATTGGGGACTCCCATATAAATTGATTCTGCTGCAAAAGTTGAAAATACCGTAGAGTGAAAATCACAGAATTGACAGCTTTGGTATAAATTGATATTGGGCTTAACTAATAAATTTTCCGGCATAGCATTTAATTTAATAAAATCTTGTCCTCTACGGGGTACCAAAATGAAAACGGTATCAGAAAGTTCTTTAGCAACCTCCAATATAAATAAAATCAGATCCTGTTCTATTAATTTCTGTGATGAAATTAAAATAACCCTTTTGAAAGTTCTCCGAAGCGAAGAAATCATTTTTTCAGGATGGGAATTATTGTTTTTACTCAAAAGATTTTCCAAATAAAAATTACCAATAGGAATAACTTTTTCACTGGAAAGAAAATAAGGAGAGACTAAAGATTTTTCTAATTCACCAAAGCTGAGCAAATAATCTGGAAATGAATGGTTGCCCATTTTTTTTTGCGGCATATAGGCTGTTTGTGCCTTGGATATAATACCATGTTGAAGTTCTGCAGTTATTATATTATTTTTTTTTGCAGAATAAATCAAGGCTTGGTGTTTAAGTGAAAAAAAACAATTTATAAAAATAACTTTTGGATTGGTTTGCTTTATCCAGTGGTGGAATACTTCAGCATATTGAAAAAATTGATTCACCAATTTCTTGTAAGGAATATATAAACTAATTTCTCTTTCAATTTCATCCAAGATATGACTATTTTCAATTTTGATTTTTTTCATTTTGAATTTGGCAGAAAACACAAAGTTGTAAATACTCAAAAATTCTGAATGGAAGTACTCCGATACTGATTTGTGTTTTTCTCCTAATGGATCTAAAACAACAAGAATTTGGTCTTTTAATATTGGTAAAATATTATGAGCAAGTTTATCACTCATTAATCCATGTATAGGTCTTTCTTCTAGAACATCAGTAAATAAAACCGCAGGATAGTGCTGGCTTCTGTTTTTTTTCTCCCAGAGGATGTTGAACATTGTGTGTGTAATATTGGGAATCCTGTTCGGGTTTTTACTATCTTTAGAAAAATACATTTTATGCAGTTTGTCTGCATAAATATTCCGCAGGAATTGCCAGACTGGTAAGCCTTCTGCAATGATCATTTCTATGGGATATTTTTTTTCTACCTTATTTATAACAGAATATACCTGCATTAGAAATTCAGTTGTTAAGAACTGTCTGGAATTGATTGACTCTTACCACATCTGTTATTATCAGGATTATTGGATATGAAAAACTCAATATTATTTTCATATATAAATCAAGGTGAAAATTGAAATGTATAAAAAATATTAATCCTGTGGTAAAAGTTATTAAACCTATTTTATTCCAATTATAAGGAATTGAAAATATTTTTAGGTTAATGAGATAAAGAATAAGCGCCATTAATATAAATGAAATACATGTTGCGCCCGCTGCTCCCACTATTCCGTATTTTGGAATAAATAAAAAATTGAGAATAATATTGGAAACTGCTCCAAGACCTCTAATCCATGCTATCAACCCCGACTTTTCCAATAAATAAACTCCTGGTAGTTGAAGCAGATAAATTGCATGAAAAATATAAGCCAAGGCAATAATAGAAACAATTTGGGTTGATGCCCAATATTGATCGCCAAAAAATGTAGAATCTCCAAACGGTAATTTCACCATAGCATCTGTCCAAATGAGTATTAAAATCCATAAAAAACCAAGTACTGATAAAACATAGGTTGTCACGTTGGCAACATATTTTCTTTCATTTTTTTTCTTTTTTAGAAAATATGGCTGCCATGCCATATTAAATCCCATGACAACGAGCATCATCAACATTCCAAGTTTGTAGCCCGCATTATAAAGCCCTACGGTTTCAATGTTGGTAAGATAACGCAAAATATAACGATCGGATAATTCAAGTATCATTGAAAAAATACCTGCTGGGAGAAAAGGAAGGCCAAATTTCATCATTCGCTTCCACTGTTTTATAGATAGGGATGTAATTGAAATTCGTTTGATGATAATTGGAAGTGTGATAAAAAATATACATCCGGATGTTATCAGGTTGCTTATTAATACTCCGGAAATACCAAGCTTCAAGTAAATCACAAACAGAATATTTAAACCAAGAGTTAATAAAACATTAATAAAACTAACAATGGTATAGAATACCGGTTTCCCCTCTGCTCGCAGTAGTAATACATGCATGGACCATAATACATCAAAAAACAGAATTCCAGCTACCATTAGTGCAATTGAGGGGAGGGGGTTTCCAAATAATAGTCCAGATATATTACTCCTGAAAAATACTAATAATAAGACAAATGCAATTGTAGTTAATAAAAAGGATGTATATGCATTGGTTAATATAGACCTTCTTTCCTCAATATCGGCTGGTACATAATGCTTCAGGAGTGATGCGTCTAGCCCATAATGTAGAATGACATTCATAAACCCTAAGAAGGTATAAACTAGGGAAATGATTCCGTAATCCGATAGTGAAAATAAATTTGTATAAATGGGTAAAAGCAGAAAGGTTACGCCTCTAGCTGCAACATGTCCAGCCCCATATATCAAGGATTCTTTTCCGAGAGATTTTACTGACATTAAGAAATATTCAGCTCAATTGTATCTCTAAAAACACCACTGGCTCCAAAATTTTCTTTAAAGCGTGCTAAGCCCATATTTGGGATTTCATTTACGGTGAAAATACCAAAGTCAAATGCTTTAAATTGCTGTTGAATTGCCCACTCAAAAATCTTATAAAAGAGAAGGTTTATTGGACGTAATTCTTGATACTGTTTTTTATGACTTACGTAAAATGCCAAAACAATTCTACCGTTTATAACAAAATTGATGACGCCTGCAATCATTTCATTTTTCAAATATGCACCAAACAAAATAATTCTATCCGGAAATAATTTTTTCAAATATAATAACTCTAATAACGAATGCGTAGGAGAGACATTATGCCGAATGCTTAAATTCTTTTCAAGTATTTTATAAAAGTTTTCATATTCATCTGTTTGTTTGATTATTACATCAGATTTTTCTGCTTTTCGGATTGCAGTCCTATGGGTTGATTTGAATTTTACCAAATTTTCCTTTACAGAGCGTTCCAAAAATAAAATGCTTGAAACCTCTCTTCGTAAATAATGATATCCTGCTTTTCTAAAAGCAAAATCCATATATTGAGAAATACGTCTGCTGTAAATAAGTGGAGGTTGTGTAATTCTAATTTTACAAAAATTATTTTCTACACAATAACTTGACAATTTTTCTACAATTCCCAGTGCATCTGCAAATGATAGCTCGATTGGTACTGCGCATGAACCAACCGATGTCCCGGGATGAGATGCTAATATATTTTTTCCATCTTCAACAATTAGTGCTGCTGGCAATACACTAATTACTTTTTCTTTTTTTTTAAATATCAGACTATGATCATGAAATTTGTGTTCAGAATGATACCCTAAAAAGCGTCGGGTATGAAACATGGTTCCATTATTAGACTTATTAACAAAGTCATCCCAGTCCTTAGTGTCTTTAGCTGTAAATTTTCTTACGGTTATTTTCATTGATTTTTAAATAATTGAAATAAATTCCCTATTTCTGATTCAGGAAGTTGGGATAAATTAAATTAAATCATTAGTAAGGGATTATTAAAATATATGAGTCAAATTCGTAATATTCATGCCAGACAAATACTGGATTCCAGAGGAAATCCCACTTTGGAAGTAGATATTTACCTCGGTGATAATAGTTTCGGGAGAGCAGCAGTTCCCAGTGGTGCCTCAACGGGTGAGCATGAAGCAGTAGAGCTTAGGGATAATAATACAGTCTATTGTGGAAAATCTGTCAACCAAGCTGTTGAAAATGTAAACCAGATAATTGCTGGGAAACTGGTTGGAATGGATGCATTCGATATTACATCAATAGATGCTACAATGCTTACTTTAGATGGCACTGAGAATAAAAGCCGTCTGGGAGCAAATGCCATTTTAGGGGTTTCAATGGCAACTGTTCACGCTGCTGCCGTTTCAAGCGGTACAAATTTATTTGAGTATCTTCACGATGGAGCTGATTATGTTCTGCCAACTCCTATGATGAATATTCTTAATGGTGGCAGTCATGCAGACAATAATGTAGATATACAAGAATTCATGATTTTCCCCGTTGGTGCAAATTCATTTTCTCATGCGCTACAAATGGGTGTAGAAATTTTTCATCAACTGAAGTCCGTTCTTAAAAAAAGTGGGCTTAATACCAATGTAGGCGATGAGGGTGGGTTCGCACCTGATTTAAAATCCAATACTGAAGCCATTGAATTATTGATGGAGGCTGTGGAAAAAACAGGCTATAAAAATGGAACAGAAGTTGCCATTGCGCTTGATGTTGCATCCAGTGAAATATTTAATTCAAAGACAAATAAATATGAACTGGCATCTGAAAATAGATATCTCACGTCAGAAGAAATGATTGAATATTATGTCAACCTTTGCAATCAATACCCCATCATATCTATCGAGGATGGATTAGATGAAAATGATTGGGGTGGTTGGAGGTTATTGTATACGGCTCTGGGTGAAAAAGTACAATTAGTGGGGGATGATTTAACAGTGACTAATCCAAAAAGATTACAACGCGCTATTGATGAAAAATCCATGAATGCAATTTTAATTAAGCTAAACCAAATTGGTACCGTGAGTGAAACTTTGCAAACTATCAAAATGGCAAAAGTTGCTGGAATGGCTTCTGTGATTTCACACCGTTCTGGAGAAACAGAAGATACTACCATTGCTGATTTTGCTGTAGCTACTGGTGTAGGGCAAATTAAAACAGGATCCATTTGCAGAACAGATAGAGTAGCCAAATACAATCAATTGCTTCGAATTGAAGAAACTTTAAACGGAAACAGTCGATATGCAGGGAGATCATTGTTGGGATGTTGAGAAAGAGGGTATCAACTAATAAATCAATATTCCCGAATAGAATGATGTTTTTCCCTCTAATATTTATTATTGGAGGATTGTTCTTAATTTCCAATGATATGGGGGCTATTCGATGGTACCAACTAAGAAAGGAGCGCAACCAAATTCGGGCAGAGATTGATCTGTATATACAAAATGAAGTTGAATTAGCTCAAGAATTAGACAAATTAACTAACGATGCAGAATATATTAAAAAAATTGCACAAGAAAAATTTCATATGGTAAAACCTGGAGAAAAAGTGTTCCGTGTAATTGATAGAAAAAAAACTAATTAAGAGGTGTATATTATGTAACAAATAATCAATAATTTTTTAGTTTGTCCTTAACAATATGAAAAAAATATGCTTTTTAATTGTCCTAACCCAATTTGCATATCCTGCCTTTGAAAATTCTTTTAAGTTTCAATACTTTGGCTCTACTCTTCTTACTAATCAAAATTCAACTCAATCATACAAATCTAATAATTCTGTAGCTTTTATTCTACCCTTTGGTCAACCATTTTTAAAACTTGCTACTCTAAATTATTCTCACCCATTTTCCTTTGGGAATTATGCTTTTTATATGGCATCTTCAGGGGACAAACTATATCATGAATTTATGACAGAAAATAAATTTGAGCACCTATTGCGTCATAATTATAATTTGGCCGTATTGCTAAATACTTATTTAATTTCCATAGAAAACTATTCCACTTATTATACCTTTTCAAGTGGATTTCGCATCAAGTACTCAAATCCAACCCGCTTCTCATATTTTATTGAGTACAAAAACGGCTATTTCATAACCCAATCCAAATTAAACCATGATATTCCAGAGATTATTCATATTTCAATTTTTCATGAAAATAAGCAAAATCAATTTGTGTTCTCAATAGTGAAAGATATGTTGTACCCCGTTGATTTTAAAATTTATTGGAGGAATGCTCTGCATCCTAATTGGGCAATAAATTTTGGTTTTATTAATAGCAGCAGGGAAATAATAGGAGGATGTAATATTTTAATTGGAAAAGTTTCTCCTGAAATTTTTATTCTACACCATCCCATTTTGGGAATGACATATGGTTTTAAAATCTACTTATAAAATTATTATATTATTATTTTCTATACCTTTTTCTCAGGAAAATATATGGAAAAATGCAGAAGATTTTAATCAAAATTCTTTCGAACCTGAAGAAGATTCTTCTTCTAATTATTTTCAACGAATACGAATTATTCCTAACGGAAACAACGAAAATTGGCAACAGAAAATCCAAGTCGAAAATAATTTGATCCAACTGGGTCTACGAATAGACAAATCCTCTTATCTGGAGTCTATCCAAAATAGAAAAGCATATTTGTCTGTTAAGACTGGGCAATATAATATCATTATTGGGAATGCCCATATTCAAACTGGCAACTATCTTTTATATGGTAGTGATTATAACAGTATTAAATCACCAGGGAATTTATTATCGCCGGGGAAAATAAGATGGAATATTTCGCACTATTTAGGATCAGAAACCAGCTCTAATCCTACGGGGTTGTTTATTTTAAATAATACCAAATCAGCAAATTATTTTATGGGATTAGAAAATTCAACTGTTTCATATGGGATTCACAAAACTTGGGAAATAGTAAATGCAATGTTTGTGGGGGCTTTTCCCAAGGGAAGAGGTTTAACGCTTTCACTCTCTTATCAATTAAAAAATAATTCTATACAATGTTCAGGAGAAACTGCTCTAAAATCTAATAAGGTTGCTCAGTATTTCCAATTATTCTCAAATGATCCTAATATAAGCTGGTTAGGGCAATTTAGATTATTACCAACTGATTGGGAAACAATTTCGGGACAACCAACCACAGGGTTTGGAAAATCATCAAATGAAATAGGGTTTTTAATATCCGTCCGGAAAAAATTGGATGGAATAACTATTTATGGGTGGGCTGATTTATATAGGGAAATACAGAATAAAAATTCATTACCAATAAAATCGGGTGATGATTTTTTAAGTGGAATTCAGTATAAGAAAAAGGACTCTTTTAATTTTGAAGGTAAGGCTAGAAGAAAAACAAATGCCGAACTTTTTAATGATAATGGCATTTATAATCTTCAAATGAATAAAAAATACTATTATACCTTCACATTTAAAAAAATGATCGTATTAAAATGGAAATCTGTTCACCTAATGCCAAGTGCTCACACTGGTAAGCTTATTCAATTACAATCATTAAAATATCAATTTAAAAATTGGTCTGGCGTTTTGGGTGTTGTTTATTTTGATACTGATAATTGGAATTCCCGTCTTTATTTAATCGAGCCTGGGTTAAAGGGAGAATTTAGAATTCAACCTTATTTTTTAGAGGGAATTTCAATTTACTCAAAATTGAACTGGAAATTAAATGACATAAATTCACTTTCATTTCGCTATTCAACACAAAAGGTATTAGAAAATTTAGAAAAATGGAGCCCAGAATTTGGATTTCAGTTGGATATTGTTTTCTGAATTTCATTCAAGGTAAATTTTATAGGATGAATCATACAATTTTCAGATATAAATCGGTACTTTTCTTCTGGCTATTTCTATGTCAATTGCTGATTGGCCAATCAGAATTGATTTCAAAAACTAAATTATATGATATAAATGGCACCAAATATATTTCTGCAATTGAATATGCTAAAACCCAAAACATCCGTACAATATTTTACGATGATAAAGAAAAACTCGAATTCCGTTTTCAAAATGTCAAGTTAGTATTATCCCCCCATTCCTCATTTATTCGTGTTAATGATGAAACCTATCACATGTATTTACCTGTTATTTATGATGGTAATGATTTTTACATCCCCATAACTCCATTTCTTGATATTCTAAATAAATCGGGGCTGCCAATTGCCCTAGTTGATTCTTCAGAAAAATTTGTCTTAACAACAGCACCACTTTATAATGTGAATAGTCTTTCGGTGGAAAACAAGGTTAATGGAACTATCATTGAAATTCATACATCCAAACAATTTACTAAAGATGTTTTGGCAGCATCCATTACTCGAGGGGGATGGTTGAATTTAACAATTGCCGGAGCTTTAGTTGACTCTATTAACTTGGTGGAATCAAAAATGCAAAAACCTGTGGTGAGAGTTCGAACAATTCAATCCGTAGAATCTGCACAAATATCATTTCTGTTAAAATCTAAAGTTGATGATTTTGAAATTGAAACGGATAAAAATAATATTTCTATTTTTCTCAGAACTGCAATGGCAGAGAACGCCGATAAAATAAAAGAGATGCGCAGGCGATGGATGTTAGATACAATAGTTATTGATGCCGGACACGGAGGCAAAGACCCTGGAGCTATTGGGCGAAATGGATTGCAAGAAAAAACTGTCAATTTAGACATCGCAAAAAAACTTGGAAAACTCGTTGAAGCCAATATGGGAATTAAGGTGATCTATACTAGAGATGAAGATGTATTTATTCCACTCTGGAAGCGTACAAAGATTGCTAATGATTCCGGTGGGAAAGTTTTTATTTCCATCCACGCAAATTCTGTTCCCGGGAGTCCAAATGTTAGGGGGTTTGAAACATTTCTACTCCGTCCAGGAAAAACCAAAGATGCCATAGAAGTCGCCCAACGTGAAAATGAAGTAGTAGCTTTGGAAGAACTTTTTCATAAATATGAAGAACTATCAAATGATAAATTAATCTTATACACAATGGCCCAAAGTTCGTTTATGAAAGAAAGTGAATTCCTTGCTGCTGAAATTCAAAGAGAGCTAGATAAAGTGCTCACCTCACCAAATAGGGGTGTGAAGCAGGCAGGATTTCATGTGCTTATAGGGGCTTCCATGCCAAATGTCCTCATTGAATCTGGATTTCTAAGCAATAAGAATGAAAGTAAATTGCTTGGGCAGTCTCGCTATCGGCAAAAAATAGCACAAGCTATTTTTTCTGCATTGGTTAATTTTAAAGATAAATACGAAAATCCTCTTATTGGAGACAATTAAACCCTCCCAAAATTCTCCTATTGGGATATTTGATAGCGGGCTAGGTGGATTAACCGTGCTTAAGTCTCTTGAAACAATACTCCCAAACGAATCCTTCATTTATTTTGGAGATACTGCCCATGTGCCATATGGAACTAAATCTGCTGAAACGGTTATCCGTTATTCTCAGCACATTATGGACTTTTTCCAGAAACATGAGACTAAGGCCGTAGTCATAGCATGTAATACGGCTTCAGCTGTTGCCTTTCAACATTTACAGCAGCTGTATAATATTCCCCTTTTTGATGTGGTAACGCCATCGGTTGAATCTGCAATAAATCATACTAAAAATAATAATATAGGCGTGGTAGGCACTTTCAGCACAATTTATTCAAATGCATATACTAAAATGTTTCAAAAGCTCGGTAGCGGTTGTAATGTAAAGGAGATTGCATGCCCATTATTTGTGCCCATTATAGAAGAAGGTTGGGCAAATACAGATATTGCAGAAAATATTGCAAAAACCTATTTAAATGAATTCCAAAACATTAATATTGATACACTCATTTTGGGTTGTACGCATTATCCTATCATGGTAAATACTATCCAAAAAGTTCTTTCTAGTCAAATTAATTTAGTCTATTCTGGAAAAACGGTTGGAATTAAATTGAAAAAATATTTAAAAAAACAAAATTGTGAAAATTCTCCTCTATCATCACAGCCTGCTAAATATTTTGTTACTGACTTCCCCCAAAAATTTGATGAGTTAGGAAGCAGGTTTTTAGGTCGTCAATTAAATAATGTGGTACATATTTCCATCATTTAATGAATTCCATTCAATATCTTCTTTCTATTGAGACAAGGGGAATTAAACTAGGTCTTGAACGTACTCATGAGTTGATGGCTGTATGTGGAAATCCACAATCAAATTTACCATCAATACAGGTGGCTGGCACAAATGGCAAAGGATCCGTTTCTGCAATGTTGGCTAATATTTTTAAAACTTCAAATTATAAAACAGGTTTATTTACTTCGCCTCATTTGGTAAAAGTAAATGAGAGAATCCGTATTAATGATAATACAATTTCTGATGAAGATATAGATGTATTTATCAGAACATTTAAAAAACAAATTGAAAAAACTGGAGCTACCTTTTTTGAAACCATTACAGCAATGGCATTTTGGTATTTTAAAAAAGAAAATGTGGATATTGCTATTTTAGAAACGGGATTAGGTGGTCGGCTGGACAGTGTGTCAGTCTGTGAACCTTTAGCAACTGTAATAACCCCTATTTCTCTTGATCACGTTGAGATTTTAGGTGATACTTTATCTAAAATTGCCTTTGAAAAAGCGGGGATATTAAAATATAATATCCCCTGTATAAGCGCGAAACAGAAAGATGAGGCAAAAGAAATATTGGTGACTGAAGGGAGAAAAATAGGCGCTCCAATACATTTTGTAGCTGATAAAACACCCTCGGAATATAAAGTTAATATTCCTGGTTTAAATCAACAAGAGAATGCTCATTTAGCTGTTTCAACTCTTAAATTTATCAATGATTTTTATATTCCACAATCTTCTCTAAAAAAAGGATTAAATACTGTACAATGGTTCGGTAGAAACCAGCAAATTAGAGAAGACCCTCATATTGTTTTTGATGTTGCACATAATGTTGAAAGTATGCAGTCCTTTTTAGAATATTATTCATCATTGGGAATTACGGGTAAATCTATTTTAATAATAGCGCTTCAGGCTCGAAAACATATAAAACCATTGGTTTCTACTTTTCAAAAGGTATTTAGTCATATTATCTGTACAGAAGCTCCAGGGCATAACCCCATGGATGGTAATGTTTTGGGGGCATTTTTTAACAACATAAACCAAACTGAAATTATCTCCAATCCAGAGAAAGCCATACGACATGGTATAGATAATATTTCTTTGGGAGATAGTATGGCAATTATTGGTTCTCATTGCCTTGGACCTGCAGTAAGTAAGGTGTTTAAAATATCCTTTGACAAATATTAAAGAGTCCTTATATTTGAACACGGGGACAGCTCCCTATTCCTCGATAAATCCAAAATTCAATTTTTCTCAATTCATAATTCAATATTAATCAAAAGGATATTACATGGATACTAGTGAACTACAAGGATTGACCGTTAAAGAACTGCAAAAATTTGCAGGTGATCTTGGTTCAACCGATTCTTCCGGAATGCGGAAACAGGATCTCATAAAGGAAATTCTAGGCATCCAGGCAAAGAAAAAGGGGAATATCTTTGCTTCCGGTGTATTGGAAGTTCTACCAGATGGTTATGGCTTTTTACGTTCTCAGGATTATAGCTATTTACCCGGACCCGATGATATTTATGTTTCTCATTCTCAAATTAAAAGATTTAAACTCCGAACGGGGCATCAAATTTCCGGGCAGGTTCGTCCACCAAAAGACAGCGAAAGATTCTTTGCATTACTTAGAGTTGATACTGTAAATGGAGTGGCTCCAGAAAAAAATAGAAATATTGTATATTTTGATAATTTAACCCCCCTCTTCCCTGAAGAACATATTAAGCTCGAAACTACAGCAAAGGAGTATTCAACACGTATAATTGATCTTCTGGCTCCTATTGGAAAGGGGCAGCGTGGACTTATAGTGGCACAACCTAAAACTGGTAAAACTATGCTCATGCAGAAAATTGCCAATGCCATAACAACTAATGATCAAAAAATTAAAGTGATAATCCTTCTTATTGATGAGCGTCCTGAAGAGGTGACAGATATGTCAAGATCAGTGGATGCTCTTGTAATTGGTTCTACTTTTGATGAACCTTCAGAAAGGCATGTGCAGGTAAGTGAGATGGTTATTGAAAAAGCGAAACGAATGGTAGAGGGGGGCGAAGATGTGGTGATACTGTTAGATTCTCTTACTCGTTTAGCTCGAGCCTATAATACCGTAATTCCCCATAGTGGAAAAATTCTTACAGGTGGTGTAGATTCAAACGCTCTTCATAAACCTAAGCGGTTTTTCGGCGCGGCACGTAATGTTGAAGATGGTGGAAGTCTTACTATTATTTCAACGGCCTTAATTGATACTGGTAGTCGAATGGATGAGGTTATTTTTGAAGAATTTAAGGGTACCGGTAATCAGGAGTTGGTGTTGGATAGATCTCTCAGTGATCGTCGAGTTTATCCATCTATGGATATAAAACGATCAGGAACTCGCAGGGAAGATAAACTTATGGGTCGAAAAGACCTCTCCAGAATTTGGTTATTAAGAAAATTATTAGATGAAATGACCACTGTAGAAGCAATGGAATTCCTCTTGGGAAAATTGGGACATACCAAAAGCAATCGTGAATTTCTCGATTCAATGAGTACTTAATTAATGTTGACTGAAAGAATAGGAAGAATTACTCCCTCCGCTACCCTTGCCATGACCGCAAAGGCAGCAGAGCTTCGGGCAGCTGGAAAACCCGTTATAAACCTCAGCGTAGGAGAGCCAGATTTTCCAACACCTAAAAATATTCGATTAGCCGGTCAGCGTGCAATTGAAGAAGGCCATACCCGCTACACTCCTGGTGGCGGAACAATGGAATTAAAAAAAGCGGTTGTTGAAAAACTAAGTCGAGACAATAACTTACACTATGATACATCACAAATTCTTATTTCCTGTGGTGGAAAACACTCTCTTTACAATGCCTGTCAGGCGCTTTTTCAAAGGGGTGATGAAGTAATAATATTCTCACCATATTGGGTATCATTTCCAGATTTTGTTTCAGTAACCGGCGCTAAACCTGTCTTCGTAAATACAGATCCATTACATCAATTTGAACCGGTTTTAGATGATTTGAAAGCCAAAATAACACCTCGGACAAAGGGTATCATAATTAATTCGCCTTCTAATCCAACTGGTGGAGTTTGGAGTGATGAAACTATATTAAAAGTGTTAGAAATTGCTCAAGATGCAAATGCGTGGATTTTTTCCGATGAATGTTATGAACAGCTAACTTATGATAAACCCTATATCAGTACAGCAGTGTTGGGAGAAAACACCGAAAAAGTGTTAACTTTTCAATCTTGCTCAAAAACATATGCTATGACTGGTTGGCGAATTGGATATGTGGCGGGAGATGAAAAGGTAATTCAAGCCATGGGAAAATTACAGGGACAAAGTACCTCTTGTCCTTGCTCAATCGCTCAGGTTGCTGCTACTGAAGCGCTAATTGGAGACCAATCGGCGGTTGCAATAATGCGAAATGTATTTAAAAAGCGTAGAGATTATATTGTTAACCGACTAAATAAAATGAATGGCGTTCATTGCGACAATCCTGGTGGTGCTTTTTATGTTTTCCCAGATTTTAGTACCCTTATGGGTAGCAACAAAAAAATTCAGTCTTCCAATGATTTATCCATGTATTTATTGGAACAAAAGGCAGTCGTTACAGTTGCAGGGAAGGCATTTGGAAGTGATGGCAATGTTCGATTTTCTTATGCAGCCTCAGATGAGGACCTGTCTCGAGCAATGGATTTATTAGAAGAAACATTAACAGAATTAGAGTAATGAGGAGAAAAAAATAACATGAAAAAAGGAATACATCCAGAATACCATTTATCAATGGTACACTGTGCGTGTGGAAATAATTTCGAAACGCGTGCTACCGTTGATAAAATAAATGTGGAAATTTGTAGTGAATGTCATCCATATTTTACGGGAAAACAGAATCTTGTAGATACTGCAGGAAGAATCGAAAAATATATGGAAAAATATAAGCTCACTAAGAGTGATATAGAAGAGTAGTTAAATTACCATTAAATAAAGCGGTTTCCGTTTAAAAGCGGAACCGCTTTTGTTTATTCCTATGAAAAAAAGACTATTATACCATTTACGCCTGCTAATCAGCCAATCTTCCATTCTAGTTGGTGGACAAGCCGTTATGGAAGGAGTTATGATGCGAGTTCCTGGAGCCTATGCAACAGCGGTACGGGATCCACAGGGGAACATACAAATTGATAGACATGAATTTAAATCTATAATTGAACAATATCCCTTTTTAAAAAAACCTTTATTAAGAGGGATGTTAGGGTTGTTTGAATCTTTAAAAATTGGATACTCTACCTTACAATGGTCAGCTGAAATCAGCCTGTCTGAAGAGGAAAATAGTAAAGAACCCAGCAGGTTTGTAGATATCCTGCTCACCCTGTTTTCCTTTGGATTGGCTTTGGGTTTATTTTTTGTAGCTCCAATAGGACTTACATCCTGGCTATTTGATAAAGATCAGGATGCTTTCCTATTCAACCTTATTTCTGGTTTATTCCGAGTAATATTTTTTCTAACTTATTTAATACTAATTTCCCTCATGAAAGATGTGCGCCGCCTTTTCCAATATCATGGAGCAGAGCATAAGACCGTGTATAATTTTGAGTCTGGTAAAAAACTCGAGATTGCAAATGCTCAACAATTTTCAACCCAACATCCTCGTTGCGGTACCAGCTTTCTTTTTATTATCATGATAGTAGCAATTTTATCCTTTGCAATATTAGATTCATTTGTTTTGTTTTATATAGATGAGTTTAAAATATGGATGCGCCTAATCCTTCATATCCCTTTTATACCAGTTGTAGCTGGGCTGGGATATGAAGTGCTAAAGCTTACCGCAAAACATCGTAGCAATATATTCTTTAGGGCGTTGGCGCAGCCCGGTTTATGGCTTCAAAACATTACCACCAAACAGCCAGATGATGAACAGGTAGAGGTTGCCCTTAGGGCCTTAAAAGAAGCTTTTGGCAATAAACTCTCTCAATATTCTAAGGGCGAAACCTATGTGGCAGAGGCTATCGGATGATTGATAAACTTCAAACTATTATTGAACGTTATGATACATTGGCTGAACTCATGAGTCAACCTGATGCCATGCATAATATGAAAGCCTTTACTCAATTAGCCCGTGAACATAGCGGTCTCACTGAATTAGTTGAGCTTTCAAAAAAATATATCGACACCTACAAACAACTTCAAGATGATGAAGAAATTCTTAACGGAGATGATCCTGAATTGAAAGAATTGGTGAGAGATGAAATTGGACATTTACGTGAAGACATTGCCTTACAGGAAGAAAGGTTAAAAGTACTTCTTATTCCTAAAGACCCAAATGATAATAAAAATACTATTCTTGAAATTAGATCAGGGACAGGAGGAGATGAGGCTGCATTATTTGCAGGCAATTTGTACCGTATGTATCTGCGATTTGCAGAACGCCAGAATTGGAAATCAGAAATCATGACCCTCCATGACAATGAAGGTGGCGGCATAAAAGAAGTTATTGTAACTATTGTAGGTGAAGGTGCTTATGGGCTACTAAAATTTGAGTCTGGCGTTCATCGTGTACAACGGATTCCAGAGACTGAGTCTAGCGGGAGGGTCCATACCAGCGCCGCAACGGTTGCAGTTCTTCCGGAGGCGGAAGATGTGGATATAGAAGTAAACGAAGGTGACCTTAAAATTGATACCTATAGAGCTTCTGGTGCTGGTGGACAGCACGTAAATAAAACTGAGTCAGCTATTCGAATAACCCATAATCCGACAGGGCTGGTTGTGACCTGCCAAGATGAAACTTCTCAGCATAAAAATAGAGATAAGGCTATGAAGGTATTGCGCTCTCGCCTCTATGAACTGGAAATGGAAAAGCAACACCATGAACGTGCAGATGCTCGAAAATCTATGGTTTCTACTGGCGATCGAAGCGCTAAGATTCGCACCTATAATTTTCCACAGGGTCGTGTAACAGACCACCGAATTAATCTCACACTTTACAAATTAAACGACATCATGGATGGCGATCTTACTGAGACAATTGAAGCACTGCAATTGGAAGATCAAAAAGCCGCCATGGAGGCAGTATAATTGTATTTTGTTCAACAACTTTTCTAAGTTGTTTCTGTTTTAGCACAACTATTAAATATATAAAAAGCAGGAGAGCAAGCGTAAGCCCGTTTTTAATTGTGTTAATCCGTGTCAATCTGTGGTTAATTTAATAGTAATAATATTTTAACAATTCAAATGACCACAAACACCAAGCTCTGGCGTATTATTGACCTCATCAACTGGGGTACCAATCATTTTACGGCAAAAGGTTTAAATAATGCCCGCCGGGAAATGGAATGGTTTCTCTGTGAGATTCTTGCCTGTAAGCGCATTGATCTTTATGTTCGTTTTGAAGAAATAATGAGTGAAAGTGAGATGAAAATTTTCCGAGAAATGGTAAAACGCCGTATTTCTGGTGAACCCTTCCAGCATATTATTGGCAAAGCACCCTTTTATGGTCGAGATTTTATCGTTAATCAAAATGTACTCATTCCTCGCCCCGAAACAGAAATCCTTATCGAACGTATAAAAACCAACGGAAAAGTAGGTTCACTACTAGATATAGGTACGGGTACGGGTTGTATTGCTATCACAGCAGAAATAGAAAACTTAGCTGATAATATATTTGCTACTGATATTTCTGAAGCCTCCATTGAAATTGCAAAAAAGAATATGGCACTACATCATGTAGAAAAAATCCAATTTGCCCGCCATGATTTTCTAAGGCAAAATTTTAAATCCAATTTTGATGTAGTCGTTTCTAATCCTCCTTATATTGCTGTAAATGAAATGAATGCTCTTCAAGCCGAAGTAAAAGATTATGACCCTCCATCAGCCCTCACAGATTATAGTGACGGACTTACTTTTTACCATCATTTTTCCAAACAGTTTGATAATTTATTAAAACAAGATGGCTATTTACTTTTAGAGATTGGTGGTAGTGATCAACAAAATGCTGTAGAATCTATTTTTCAAAATGCAGGATTCAACACCGAATTTTTCAAAGACCTGCAACAGGATTGGAGAATAGTTGAGGTGCGTAGATGAACCGGCTCTTTGCCAGCATTCAAATTGTGCGTCCATTGAATATGGTATTAAGTCTGTGTGCTGTATTCATAGCTGGCTGGCTGGTAAACGATATCACCTCCCCTCTGCTTCCTTACACTGCATTGGTAGTTCTCTGTTTCGCTGGAGCATCCAATATATTGAATGATATATTGGATATTAATATTGATAAGATTAATCGTCCAAATAGGATGCTCCCCTCTGGCCACCTTAAAATTCAGGAAGCATTATTACTCATGAGTATTTTGTATGCACTTGGTATTATGGCCACTAGTTATCTACATCCTGTTGGTCAACAGATTGCACTAGCTTTGGTCTTACCCCTTTTGGCTTTATACACACCGCTTTTTAAACCGCTACCCTTTATTGGCAATTTGGTTGTGGGTGCAATATTGGGATTGGTATTTATCTTTACCGAAGGAGCAATAATGGGTGGTGTGGATAAAATGTGGATACCTTTTTGTTTAGCTACCACACTTTCTTCCATCCGAGAATTGGTAAAAGATGCGGCTGATATGGAAGGAGACGCTGTGGGGGGTTTACAAACTTTCCCCAGAAAATATGGCCTCATAACAACCCTTTGGCTTCTGAGGATTCTTACTATCGCCCTTTGTTTTGGTGCAACAATCCCCTGGTTTGAAGGATGGTATGGAAATTATTACCTTTTTCTGCTTATTGGGGGTGTTGCCCTACCTTCATTGTATGCTGTGTTTATTCTTTTACGAGAAACTTCTTCTCCAGAAGATTATGCAATAATTGCTCAAATATTTAAGGGCACTACTATTGGGGGAATGATTGTTATTTTTTCTATAGGATTTTGATGAGTTGAGAATAATATCAACGCTCCCAAATGCAGTATTTCTAGGCATTAAATACAAAAATTTAAATGAACCCTAATTCTATCCAAAAGTGCCTTTACCATCAATTAACAACTATCAACTAAGTCTAAATTACTTAAGTAGCTCTTTCATTAAATTTTTCTTCGTTATTGCAGAAGCTGTGAGCAATCCTGAAAACAGGGCGCTGGTAACCCCAACGGTTAAAACATCCTGCCCAGTTAAATAGAGATTCTTAATTCCCGATTTTGGTTTAAGCCATTTCTGATGAAAACGATCTGGCGTATGATCAATGCCATAGAGTTCTCCCTTGGGATAGTTGGCCAAACTTTTAACCGAAAGAGGGGTAGAAAGTTCGCTGTAAGCCATTGCTGCTTTCGCCTGTGGAACGTGTTTATATACCGTTTTTAAAATACGTTCACTTAGTTTTTCTTTTATTTGCTCATAATCTCTTCCCCGCTTCTTCCATGGTTCATTCTTCCAATTATCATAATCTGACCAATTGGCAACTGTGATGGCTTCCATTGTTGCGAATCCAGGATTTTCTTTTTCAAAATCTGGATCTTTAGCAGACGGAAACGACACATATACCACTGGCAAATCTGCATTTGAATCCTGCATGAAATCCCTAACATTTTTATCATGATCATAACCGGGATAAATCCATAAATTAGTATCACTGAGCTGTAGCTCTTCTGTAGATTTATTTAAACCAATGTAAAGACAGATGTACGATCCCGTTGGGGTAACGGTCTTAAGTTGGGTGGACATCTGTGAATAATCTTTATTGCTCCTGAGAAAATTACCATAGGTATTCATTACTCCTGCAGAGCTAATAATAAGGGGAGCCATAATTTCATCCCCTTTTTCTAAACGAACACCTACGGCCTTTCCTTTATGGGTAATAATTTCATCCACACCGGCATTAACGTATAGCTCACCGCCTAAATTGTATAGATAATCCACTGCTGTTTCGGCTATTCTGCGAGAAGTTCCAATAGGATAATTTCCACCATCTAAATAATGACGCACCACCATTGCATGCATAGCAAAACTGCTTTGACTTGGCGGTAGTCCATGATCACCCCATTGACCACTGAGTACACCTAGAATAGTTTCATCATTAAAAATATCCATAATCACCTCTCTGGTGGTTTTATCTGAATGGTTAAAGAATTTTCGCGTCATTTTATTATAAGTGAAATTTCCCAACCAATTGGGCAGAGCTTTATTGGCAAAATAAGATTGACCCGATTTCACAGCCCCATCCACCATTTGAATATATTTACGCATTTTATTTTCAGTCCCGGGGAAATAGCCCACCATATCCTCAATGAATTGCTCACGTGGAGCTACAAAATTGTACTGCTTCTCGGGAAAAATGATACGGTCATAATTGTTCCCCATTTTATGCCATTCTAATTTACCATCACTAACCAAATCAAATAATTTTCGCACAGGTGAGTTAGGATTGTGCACCTCGCCAATATAATGAATGCCCACATCCCACTCATAATTATCCCGCTTAAAGGTATGTGTCCAACCACCTGCTTTAAAATGTTTTTCTAGAATGAGCACCTTCTTACCCTCCTTGGCCAAAAGTATTCCAGAGGTCAATCCGCTGATGCCAGATCCGATGACTATTACATCATATTTATTACTGGCATACTCACTTCGCCAGCCAGACCATTTCTTCAATATAATTTCCTTTCAATTAATATGGAAATTTAGGATAGATGGATGGGATTTCAATCAATTATTAGATTAACTTTCCCCTATGAATTTGAAATTAATCCTTCTATTTATATTCTAAAATGATTTCTGCAAAAATAATATAACAGTAGAAACTATGGCAAAGGGGACTCATAGCTACATTCAAGATCAAAGAAATGAAAATATTATCATATATATTAATGGTGAATTCTTTCCCCGGAAGGAAGCTAAAATATCTGTTTTCGATAGCGGTTTTCTATTGGGAGATGGTGTTTGGGAGGGTATTCGCCTTTACAATAAAAGGCTCTGTTTCATTGATGAACATCTTGAACGCCTATATCGTGGGGCGGAAAATTTAAAAATTGGAATTGGAAAGTCCAAAGAAGAGCTTATTGCGCTTATATATGAAACTATTTATGCCAATGCAATGGATTCGGATATACATATTCGTCTCATTGTTTCCCGTGGGCTGAAACAGACTCCTTATCAACATCCTAATGCCAATGTAGGTGGGGCTTCTATCGTTATCATTCCCGAATATAAGAAAGCAGATGCAACCCTGTTAAGCAGGGGCATTCGCTTATGTTTAGTGGATACAGTAAGGGGTGCCCATAATTCTCAAGATCCACGGCTGAATACACTGAGCAAACTGAATTGCATTTTCGGTTGTCTGGAGGCAGATGAAAAAGGTTTTGATGAAGGTATAATGCTAGATATGAATGGTAACGTCTCCACCTGTAATTCTACCAATTTCTTCATTGTTAAAAATGGAGAGGTGTGGACATCCACAGGTGAATATTGTCTACCAGGAATTACCCGTGGGAACATTATCAAGCTTTGCCGTGAAAACCATATTCCTGTTTTCGAGAAAAATTTTCAAATGAAAGATGTCTATCCTGCAAATGAAGTTTTTGTTACAGGGACCTTTGCCGGGGTAATTCCAGCGATACAAGTTGATGATATCTCTATTGGCAATGGAAATTCTGGTTTAATAACGGAAAAATTATATCATCTTTATAAATCAAAAATTGCTACCCTGTATCCGGGAGAACCAAATTGAATGCTGTAAAAATTGCCATGTGGTCTGGTCCGCGGAATATTTCTACAGCGCTCATGCGCTCATTTGAAAATCGTAACGATACTTTTGTGAGTGATGAGCCCTTCTATGCCCATTTTCTGAAACAAACCGGTGTAGATCATCCCATGCGGGATGAAGTGATAAAATCGGGGAATCCAAATTGGGTTACAGTATCTGATTATCTCACAAATACCATTCCAGATGGAAAATCAGTTTGGTATCAAAAGCATATGGCGCAACATAATTTGCCGGGGGTTGATATGGGGTGGGCGGAAAAGGTTTTCAATTGTTTCCTCATTCGTGATCCAAAGGAGGTTATTTTATCTTATATAAAAAAATATGGAATTTCCTCTGTTTATCAATTGGGGTTTCCACAACAATTTGATTTATTTACACAGCTTAGAGAAAAAAATGGCCTTATTCCAATTGTTCTGGATGCAAAAGATATCCTGATAGATCCCGTTACAATGCTGAAAAAATTATGCCGTACACTGGCGGTTCCTTTTACTAACAAGATGCTCAGGTGGCCAAAAGGACGACGAGATTCTGATGGAATCTGGGGCAAACACTGGTATAATGCAGTAGAACAGTCAACGAGTTTTCAAGCTTACCAAAAAAAGAACGAAGAAATGCCTGTTGAATATACTGCAATTTATGAAAAAAGTTTAGAATTCTATCTGCAGCTACATAAACATCGAATATAATAATTCAACTGCAATGGGAGACACATATTGCCCAGTTTAACCGAAAGTAAATCCGCAAGAATATCTACATTATGTGCTCTATATTTTGCTCAGGGATTTCCCTGGGGATTTATGACTACAGCTTTGGTGGCATATCTTGCCAAACATGGGCTCACCGTAGAAGATACTGGACACCTTATAGCAATGGCAATCCTGCCCTGGACCTTCAAACTCATCTGGGCACCTCTTATAGATTCATTCAATTTCCCTGCTATGGGCAGACGACGTCCATGGATAATTTTTGCTGAAATTATGATGGCAGTTACATTAATTGTAATGGCTATGAGCAGTGATATTATTTCTAATTTGACTTTTTTAGGATGGATGTTTTTTCTACATAATTGTTTTGCCTCATTACAGGATGTCTGTACCGATGCCCTGGCTGTTGATATTCTCCATCCTGATGAAAGGGGCCAAATTAATGGCTATATGTGGGGATCAAAAATAATTGGAGTTGGATTTGGCAGTTCTATTGTGGGCACCATTCTGGTCAAGACATCTCTTAATATCGCCGTATTATTTCAAACGGGTTTGGTGCTGGTTGTAATGATTTTCCCTCTTTTTTTTAGGGAGAGAGCTGGAGAAAAACTTCTTCCTTGGTTAAAAGGAAAATCTATGTTGCCTGACGATTTTGTAACCATTAGAAATCCGCTTACTGTTATAAAAGATTTACTGAAAGGATTTTCTATAAAGGCAACTTTTGTTGGGGCTATATTTTTACTTGTTGCCTCTATTGGAGATGGAATAAATGGCGCAATCCTTCCTGTATTATTTATGCAAGACCTGGGCTGGGAACCAGATTTTTACTCTCAAATTGTGGGAGGGTTGGGAACTATGTTGGAGTTTATTGGTGCGCTGTTAGGTGGGTTTTTAGCTGATAGGGTGGGGCGAAGAAAAATCATTGCTATTGGATATGGAGGATTTGCCATAACAGCAATTTTATTTGGTATATTCTCTGATTATTGGGAATTTAATTATTTTGCATCCACCTATTTAATAATATCACCCTTTTTTAGGGCATTGGGCGCAGTGGCCATTTTCTCCCTTTTTATGAAAATATCATGGACAAAATCTGCAGCCACTATGTTCACCAGTTATATGGCAATGTCTAATATGTCATCTACTACCGGCAGTAAGTTGGCAGGCACAATAAATAACTATGTTTCTAACGATATAACTTTTATAGTAGTAGGGATCCTTGCTGCCATTCCTCTGATTTTACTACTTGGCATAAATGCCAATGAACATCCCTTTCAAGAGAGCCCTTAGTTATTGTGTAGAATAAGTATGGTTGATATTGTGAAACATAAATGCCCATATATCTGTTGCTGCCTGAATTCGTTTCGAAGTTGGCATTCCTGCCCCATGCCCTGCATCTGTTTCAATCCTGATTAACAATGGATTTGGATTGTCCGGGTTTTTTGCCTGCAAGTTGGCGGCATACTTAAATGAATGTGCTGGAACCACCCTATCATCATGATCTGCTGTAGTTACCATCACCGCCGGGTAATTGCCATTTTCTTTAATAGTATGCAGGGGTGAATAATTATATATATAGTTGAATGCCTCTGCAGATTCTTCTGGATCTCCATATTCCACCGCCCAGGCCCAGCCTATTGTAAATTTAGTGAAACGCAACATATCCATAACCCCAACGGCAGGAAAACCAACCGCACATAAATTTGGTCGCTGGTTTAATACTGCTCCAACGAGCAAGCCTCCATTAGAGCCGCCCTGCACTGCTAGGCGGCTTTGACTTGTATAATTCTCTTTAATCAAATAATCAGCTGCGGCTATAAAATCATCAAATACATTTTGTTTATTTAGATTCATTCCCCCTTCGTGCCAAGCCTCCCCATACTCACCACCACCTCTTAAATTAGCAGAAGCATAAATACCTCCACTTTCAAGCAATATCATTCGGCTGACACTGAAATATGGGTTTATGCTGATATTAAACCCTCCGTAGGCATATAGAAGGGTGGGCGCCGTGCCATTATATTTTAACCCCTTTTTGTGGGTAATAAACATGGGGATTTTCGTGCCGTCTTTACTGGGGTAAAATACCTGTTTGGTTTCATACAGTGAAAAATCTACCTCAACTTTAGACTGCCTGTACAAAGTGGAGGTATCGGCTTCAATATCATACCTGAAAATGGTAGGCGGGTAGGCAAAGCTGGTAAAATTATAAAATACTTCGCTGTCATTTTGTTGCCCTCCAAAGCCTGATGCGGTTCCAATTGTTGGTAATTCAACCTCCTTTTCCAACTCTCCATCCAAAGAATACACATATAGGTGGGAGCTCACATGTTTGGAATATTTTACTAAAAGCTTCCCTCCTGTAATAGATGCAGAATTCAAGGGATATTCTGACTCTGAAATGACATCTTTCCAGTTTTCTGGGTCCGGGCTGTTATAGTTAAACTTGACCAGTTTCCAATTCTGTGCTTTGTAATTTGTTTGAAGATAAATATCATCTCCAACGTTTCCTACAATACCATGATCATAATCATAATTTTCCATTATGGGTGTAAATTGATGGTCGCCCTGTTTTGCTCTTGTAATATACAGGGCTGTTCCGCTGGTTCCCTTTGTGCGGTAGAGATACACAAACCGTTCATCTTCAGAGGTACCTATATAGTTAGAAATCTTTGGGTTATCCGGATCTGAAAATATAAGATTGTCCATTTTCTGTTCCGTTCCCAACTGATGATAGTACACCTTGGCGTTCTCGTTACTGGCATCCAGCTCACCTCCTTCTTCAGGCTTGGGGTAGCGCGAGTAGTAGAATCCATCTCCGGCCCAGGCCATCCCTGAAAATTTAATCCACTGTAAATGGTCTTTTCTGTCTTCTCCTGTAGATAAATCTTTGATATAAAATTCTTTCCAGTCTGATCCGCCAATGGATTTAGCATATCCCAGTAAATTTCCTCCATGATTGAAATAGATGCCGGAAAGCGCTACAGTGCCATCTTCCGAAAATGTATTGGGGTCTAATACGACCCTTTCTTCTCCTTCAAGCTTATCAGAAGAATACAGTACAGATTGATTTTGCAGCCCCTCATTTTTATAAAAGTAATATTTTCCCCCTCGTTTAAAAGGTGCTGAAACTTTTTCATAGTTCCATATTTTAGTCAATCTTTCTTTTATAGCATTCCTTTGGGGTATGTTTTCCAAATATGTGAATGTTATTTTATTTTGGGCTTCTACCCACTTGGCCGTTTCGTCACTATTATCATCTTCCAACCAACGATAAGGGTCCGCAACTTCGGTACCAAAATAATTATCACTTATACTTTCATCTGTACGGGTTTCTGGATATAAAATTATATTTGTGCTTTGATAACAGCCAATCATCAAGCCTGTTAATAATAAACACATTAATCTATATTTCATGCTTTCTGCTCCTGTTTTAAAAAATTATTTATATGTGTTTTGGCTTCATCAAAACCTTGGTAGGCTTCACATTGGAATTTCTCATTCCCGTTAATCATAGCAGATAGACGTTTTCCTTTAGTGGGTCGATACAAACATAATATCGGGATTTTCAACTTTTCGGCAATACCAAGCTCATATCCAACACCTAGAGAAGGGGTGCTTGTCTCTGCCACTACCACATCTGCAGATTGCAACCAGTTTATATCGCGCTGAAATATATCATTATCCGTTCTGGAAACTTCTCCCTTTTCACTTAATTCGGTGCTTCCCACATGCTCGGTTAATACTGTTCCGAAGTTTTCAAGATAGTGAATAATTTTAAAATAAAGATTGGCATCTTCACGTCCTCCTCGAATTGCACCAGCAAAATAGATTTTCATAGAGGAAATATTACCAAATAATTCGTAAGTTACTATAACTTTTTTATTTGGAGGAATATTAAATTTTTATTATGTATAAACTGTGGACTATAATTCTGATGCTAGGAATGTCATTTTCTGCGGTTACTGTGGAAACAAGGGCTGGCAGAGACCTGGCTTATTTTGCAAGTGGAGAATTGCATCATATTGTGGGAGAGCTTGAATCAAGCGTTCGTGATTATCTGAAAAGCATCCGCCATAAGCTTGGCCATGAAAATGCCAATGGATTCCCTCTTTATTATCACAAACATGGGAAGTATGGTACTGAGCATTTTTCCTTTCAGCAGACATATAATGGTATTCCTGTGTTTGGGCGGTATATCCGTGTGCATATACGGGGTAGTATAATAACCAGCATCTCTTCCAATATAGATGATATTGATATTTCTGTGATCCCTGTAATAACTGAATCTGGAGCTATGGATATTATTCGCCCAAACTATATTTCTACCTCTACTTATCTAAAGTACCAAAGTCTGCAAATTTATATTTATAACAGTATTCCACATCTTATTCACAGTATTGATGCTGTGAGTTTTGAAGATCCCTGGCGCTATATGGTAGATGCCCATACTGGAGATGTTGTTGACAAGTTTCCCCTAATCTATGAAGAGGGACCTGCTATTGGCAGTGGTATCAACCTTCTCAATGAAACTGTGGATACACTCTATGTCTATGAGGGTAGTGGATTTACTGCTATTGGGCAGGATATTGTAACTCCCTATCTTCTGTGCGAAGAATACTGTTTTGATTATGGTGACTGTGGCGGAGATAATTATTCTGACTGTGTGGTTTCCCCTCAGCAGGGTGATTGTGAAGATGGCTATATTTTAGACTGTAATGGAGAATGTTTTAATGACTGGTATATGCAATTTCCTGGAGTGGGAAATGGCTTCTGTAATGACCCCTGGCTAGATTATTTTGAAGAGGATATTGCCACTGGCCCATACAATATGATAGATGAGAGCAACCCTGCACTAGGCAATATTTACACCATAAACAGTTATGGGGGGTTTTATACTGATCTTTCTTATGTAAACAGTGAAACTACTGAGTTTACAGAGACCCATACACCGCTTTCTCATAAGTCTGGTGTCAGCGCTCATGATTATCAGCGAAAAACTCTAGATTATTTCTGGAATCATCACGGATATGCCGGTATTGACGGCTATGGAAAGCGGACCATTTCTGTAGTAAATTATACCAATGTAGCAGGGGGGCTAGATCAGCGCAATGCCTTTTATAATGCCGCCCTTGATGCTCTTACCTACGGCCTTGGTGGAAACGGCTATCGCCCTTTCTGTGCTGCCCAAGATATTGTCACCCATGAGTTTGCCCATGGATTTACTGCCCATACTTCAGGACTTATTTATCGTAACCAAGCAGGCGCTATTAATGAGTCTATGTCTGATGTATTTGGTTATTTGGTTGAAGCAGAATATCAGGACGGCGGTGACTGGTCTCAAGGCGAAGATGTTCATTACAGTGGCGCTTCGCGGAGTTTTATAAATCCTCCTGATTATAATCAGCCAGACCATGTTGACCACCCTTATTTTGTGGAGTATAATCCTAATCCGCAGTGGAGTAACGACTTTGGCGGCGTCCATTATAACAGCGGCATTACCAATAAAATTATGTATCTGGTAATTGCAGGAGATACTCATTATGACATAGATGTTTCCCCTTTTGAGGAAGATTTAAATACATCCCGTGAGGTGGCAGCTAATATATGGTTTGCCTGGAGCAGTTATTACTTAGATCCTGAAGATGATTTTGAGATCGGCAGGGAGAAAATGCTTCAAGCCTGCAATGATCTATACTCAGATAATTTTAACTATTATCAGACTATTGCCAGCGCCTGGGCTTCAACGGGCTTTGGCAGTGAAGTTGTATCTATTCCCGGTGATGTAAATCAAGATCAGTCTATAAACATCCTGGATATTGTGGCCCTTGCCAATATTATCCTAAATGGAAACCCTGATGAAACACAGCTTTATCTGGGAGATCTAAATTCTGACGGCAGTATTAATATTTTAGATATTATAGAACTGGTGAATCTTATTTTAGGATCATAGCTTACCAAAAATAAGATAAGATCTGAATTATTATTTGTATGTTACAATAATTTAATGTGTATAATCAACTTTGTCATTCCATTGCTGCTCTCTTCCCTCTTTTCTGAAGAAAAAATCTATTTGGGGCGACCAGTCTCCATGATGCATATACAAGGTAGTGTTCTGTACAGAGGCTTTTGAGGAGAAAGGTAGTTGGCCAATACATCGTATAATTTCGACAGTAATTTCTGCCTGCACCCTGCTTTGGATGATGATTATGAAGCATTGGCAGTATTAAGAAGCCTGCTTTATCCTCAGCATCCATTGTCTGTAAGGTCTATGCAGCATGGAGATAAAACCCGGGATAAAAAAATTCTCCATCAACAATGGGTCTGGAAAAAGGATTCATCTATTCTGTGTTCTGCCTTATATACTCAGTGGGAGGAAATCTATCATCCACAAAAATTTGTTGTTAAAATTTATGTTCACCCTGAACGGCAGGGGAAAGGGTTTGGTACAATATGCTACGATTTTTTAATAGATAAGCTCAAACCATTCGACCCATTAAAAATCACAACACAAATTTATGAGCCTCATCAACAATCTATTCGCTTCTTTGAAAAGAGAGGCTTCAAACACACTGCAACAGAAAAAGAGTCCAGCCTAGATTTAACTGCCTATAATCCTGCAGAGCATGAAGATGAAATTACCCGAATTAATAAGCATGGTTTCCGAATAATTACATATTCTGATTTTCGCAAAGAAGATAAAAGCGCCGATTATAAAGTGTGGGAATTCGAGCGGGAAGTGTCTCCTGATATGCCCTGGCCGGACCCTATAGAGGTTCCGGAGTACGATATTTATTCTACACAGATCCTCCATCATCCGAAGTTTAATTCGGATGCATGGTTTTTGGTGGTGGATGGAGGCCGTATTGCAGGTTTAAATAATTTGTGGAAAAGTGAAATTTCAAAGGGCATCAATAATGGCTTAACAGGCGTACGAAGAGAATATCGCCGGAAAGGAGTTGCCACTGCCTTAAAATATAACAGCCTTACCTGGGCAAAAAATCAAGGGTATGACTGGATCCGCACCGATAATGCCGATACAAATGAAGGTATGCTCAGTATTAATATTCGTGCCGGGTTCAAATTTATGCCCGCCTGGCTAATATATGAAAAAGTGTTAAAGGAAGAAAAATGAGCCTATCCCACACTACATTTTCTGGCACCGCCTATGAGCAGGGTTTAGCTCATGGTGAAATGTTGAAAAAATCCATCATAAATAACATAGAAATTTATGTGAATCGTTTTGAAAATGAAGCTGGTATAGGCAAAAATGAGCTTCTTGAGAATTCTGGTATTTATCTAAATATTCTAAGGGAGCAAAACCCAGAATATGTAAATGGCATGAATGGCATTGCTGAAAGCTCGGGCTTAGGCCTACTTGAAATTGCCATGCTGAACCTGCGCTATGAACTGCTTTATCATGCCCTCGGCAAAAAACTGCACTCTGATGCAGTTGATGGTTGTACCTCTTTTGCTGTTCTAAAGGAAGAAGTGGAAAATAATCATCTGCTTATGGGTCAAAATTGGGACTGGATACCAGATGTGGAGTGTATTCTAACAACCAGCATTGATACTGATGGAATGAAGCGTATGGCTTTTACTGAGGCTGGGATCTTTGGCGGGAAACCCGGAATGAATTCAGAAGGTGTAGGATTGACAGTAAATGGAATGTATTCAACTGATGATGACTGGGCGCGCTTTCAAAAACCCTTTCATCTACGCTGTTATGAAGTGCTTCGCTCTACAAATATGGAGGAAGCATTACATGCCCTGGCGGGAACCCCCCGCTCCTGTACTGCAAATTTCATTATAGGGCATGCACCTTCTCGGGTAGTAGATATTGAATTGGCTCCAGATAGTCTACGCCTGATTGATCCAACAGATGGGGTGCTGGCTCACGCCAATCATCTGGTAGACCCTAAAGAGGTGGGCGTTGAAGAGCCTGAAAATCCTCGAAGATATTTAACAGAGTTTCGCCATCACCGAATTGAAACTCTATTAAACGAACAGAAACCAATAAATGTAAAAGTAGTTCAGGAAATCCTGAAAGACCATAAGCATCAACCGCAATCTCTCTGCCGGCACCGAGATGATTCTCTCCCTGAATTTCAGCATACCATCACCAAAACCGCCATGATTATGGATTTGGAAGAGAAAAAAATGTGGGTTACAGATGGCCAGCCCTGTAAGGCTAAGTTTGTAAAATATTCGCTAAATTAGTTTTTGTCAGGAAATACATTTGGCTTTTTATATAAAAAATGCCGCGTAATCAACGTATCCATAGGCTCTATGCTAGACTCAAATATTTCTAATAAATTTCCCTTTTCATCTAAAAGATATTTATTGAAATTCCAAGACGGTTTTTCATGGTTCCAACCATTCATAGTGCTGTCTGACAGCCAAGCGTATAAGGGGTGCTGTTTTCTGCCCTTTACATGAATTTTTGCAAACATGGGAAAGGTTACTCCATAGGTTCGTTGACAGAAGGTTTTAATTTCATCATTGTTCCCTGGCTCCTGCCACAAAAAATCGTTAGATGGAAACCCGAGAACCACCAGCCTGTCATCATAGGTTTCATATAAGTTCTGCAAACCCTCATACTGGGACGTGTACCCGCATCGTGAGGCCACATTTACTACCAGTATTTTTTTGTCTTTAAAGGTATTCATGCTGATAGGTTCACCGTTTATATTGTCAGCGCTTAAGGCATAGAATGAATTTTTATTATCCTCTTCAGCACAATTCAAATTATATTCGGTGAAGATGCTTATTCCTGCAATTATTAAAGTGAGTCTGGTGAAGTGTTTTGTCATTATAAGATTATAATTAAATAGTATTTCGATTGTGAAATGTAAAAGTAAATTATCAAACCAATTTAATGATTTAATATCTACTTTTTTATTTTGTACAATCCTTTCGTAAACCAAAGAGAGAAAGTGCTTTTGAGGTTTATTGCTAGGTTTATAAATCAGGAATCAATAATGTGAAAAAAAATGACTTTAGTCTCTGGCTCATAGAACTGCCCCGTTTAGCCTTGGGGGGTTTTATTATTTTAAATATTATTGCCATATTCAGCTATCCTGGTGGAACCTATATTGACCATTCCAAAACGGGGTACTCTTTTACTCGGAATTTTCTCAGCGATTTAGGGCGGACCTTCAGTTTTTCCGGAGAAATTAATTTTCTATCTGCTCAACTTTTTAATATGTCGCTTATCCTAGCTGGGATGATTTTTGCCGGCTTCTATCTTCATGTACGCAAGGTATTCTCTGCAGATAATCTACACTCTCTGGCTTTTGTTGGCAGTTTTTTTGGCATACTGGGCGGGTTTTCGCTGGCAGGGGTGGGGCTTACGCCTGCAGATCTGTACCTTGATTTACATATTATTTGTGCAACCTGGCTTTTTCGCTTCTTTTTTGTAGCGTCTCTTTGTTATTCAATGGTTATTTTTCGACATTCTAAATTTGAAAATAAATACGCAATGGGGTACCTTGTTTTTACTTTTTCAATATTGCTTTATATTATTATTTCTGAGCTAGGCCCTGACCCTAAAGTTGATCAATTTGCCCTTACTGTTCAAGTAGTGTCACAGAAAATGATACTTGTTATTCTCATGGCTGCCATTTACATTCAGACAATTGGGCTGAAAAAACTAAACGATTAATGGCTTCATATAAAATTTTAGACGGTGCCATGGGTTCAGAACTTATTAAAAGAGGCTTAACGCTGCCAAATCATATATGGTCAGCAGATGCCAATATACACCACCCAAAGCTGGTTCAGAAAATCCACAGACAATATGTGGATGCTGGTGCTGATTATATAATAACAAATACATTCCGGACTTCGCCAAGGGCATACCAGAAAACAGGGCTTAACAGGAATAAAGCCTGTCAGATGGCAGAAAAATCACTGATGCGTGCCGTTGAGCTTGCAAAAAATGCTGCTACTGCAGACACTAAAATTTTAGGCTCCATTGCACCCCTGGAAGACTGTTACAAACCCGAACTGTTCCCAGGTAGAGATACTGCACTATCAGAGTTTTCACAGCTAGGCAGGTGGTTGGACGAAGCAAATGTGGACATTCTAATACTGGAAACCATGAACTCTATAGAAGAAACTGAGGCGGGTATCTGCGCTTTGAAAAATGTTAATTTGCCCCTGTGGGTTAGTTTTGTACTGAAAGATGAGGGCCACCTTTTGTCTGGAGACCGCCTTTCTGACACCCTTAATATGCTAAACAGCTTCCAGGTTGAAATGGTGCTTTTAAACTGCAGCCCCCTAGGCCGCACAAAAAGAGCGGTGGATAATATTGTGGATAACTGGAGTGATAACTGGGGCATTTATCCAAATTTGGGACGGGGTGAGCCCTCGCCTGATGGATGCATAACAGAATATGAGCCAATGGAAAAATATTTATCTGTAGTTGAATGTGCCTTTAACAGAGGGGCATCAGTGGTTGGCGGCTGCTGCGGGTCTTCGTATGAACATATTGCTGAAATAAAGAAATTAATATATAATTTTGCAGAATAGCTTAAGCCTCGCTTCCTCGTTTTGATAATTAAAGATGCACTAAAAATTTCGCTGGGTATTTTGCTTGTCATCGTTGGTTTGTTGGGCGGACTTATACCCATATTCCAGGGATGGATGTTCGGCTTGCCAGGGCTCATGATTCTGGCAAACTACTTCCCACCTGCTAAACGCCTCCTCAATTGGGCAAAGAAGAAAGCTGGAGTGAATAAAAATGATGACATTAATTAGTTTTTTGGGACGGTAGCTATAACAATTTTTTCTATTCCTGCCAAAGAGAGGCGCTTTTAAGTCTATAATTCAATATTGATTATTCATGATTTTTTGCTAAATTGACCCCCCCCTTGCGGATATTATTCCAATAGTTATATTAAAAATGGCTGATTTCATACATCTACATAATCATTCTGATTTTTCATTGCAGGACGGCGCCCAGTCGGTAGAAATGCTCTGTAACCGCTGTGATGACCTGGATATGGACAGTATTGCCCTCACAGAGCACGGAAATCTCTTTTCAATGATACCATTCTACAAAGAAGCCCGAAAACGTGGCTTAAAGCCTATTCTGGGCTGTGAAATGTATATTTCTGTTGGTGATCACACTGAGAAAAAGCAGATCACTACGTCAACTGGCAAGAAATGGGGCTATAATCACCTGGTTCTACTTGTACAAAATAGCACGGGTTATAAAAACCTCATGAAATTGGTGACAGTCGGTTACCTGGAGGGCTTCTATTACCGGCCCCGGGTGGATAAAGCGCTGCTTAGAGAATATAATGAAGGGCTTATCTGTACTTCTGCCTGCCTGGCAGGGGAGATTAATCAGTATGCGGCGCAAAATGATTATGAAGGTGCAAAAAAAGCTGCCCTTGAATATATAGAAATATTCCCCAGGCGGTTTTATCTTGAAATGCAGAACCATAATCTCCCCGAAGAGCTTGCCACTCATTCAATTATAAAAAAACTCTCTAGTGAGCTGGATATTCCCATTGTTGCAACCAACGACTGTCACTATGCCCTAAAGGAGCATTGGGAGGCCCATGATGTACTTTTCTGTCTGGGAACAGATAAAAACCGGGACGATCCTAACCGCATCCGATATGAACCGCAGCAGTTTTATATCAAATCTGCAGACGAAATGTTTGACCTTTTTAAGGATACGCCCCAGGCTCTTGAAAATACAATACAGATTGCCGAAAGCTGTGATCTCGAGATCCCCATGGGTGAGTACCACCTCCCCACCTTCCCTATTCCAGGAGAAAACGGTTCTGGAGATGGAGATGGATTTTTACGCAGCCTCTGTATAACCGGCCTTAAGGATCGTTATGGTGAAATAACGCCTGAAATCCAAAAACGCCTAGATTTTGAGCTGGATGTTATTAAAAAAATGGGTTTTGCAGGATATTTTCTCATCACGCAGGATTTTGTAAAATATGCCAGAGACAGCCATATTCCAGTTGGGCCAGGCCGTGGAAGTGCTGCGGGGTCTATTGTGGCTTATGCAACAGGCATTACGGATGTTGACCCAATAAAATATAATCTTCTTTTTGAAAGATTTTTAAACCCTGAACGAATCAGTATGCCAGATATTGATATTGATTTCTGTATTGAGGGAAGAGAAAGGGTTATTACTTACATTAAGGAGCGTTACGGGTATGACTCTGTGGCCCAGATTATCACTTTTGGAACTATGAAGGCAAAATCTGTTTTGCGAGATGTGGGCCGCGTTCTAGGTATGAGCTATGGAGAGGTAGACCGTATTGCCAAGATGGTTCCAAATGAGCTGAAAATCACCCTGGAAAAAGCAGAAAAAATGAATCCGGACCTTAGAAAAATTGCATCTGTAGATGAAACCCATAAAGAACTTATAGACTTTTCAAAAGTTCTGGAAGGAATGCATCGCCACGCCTCCACCCATGCAGCTGGGGTGGTTATTGCGCCAGGGCCATTAACTGATTATGTCCCTTTATTTAAAAGCCCTAGTACAGGGGATATAACCACCCAGATAGAAATGGGCGCCCTGGAAGATCTGGGCCTTCTGAAAATGGACTTTCTCGGCCTGAGAAATCTAACCGTTATCAATAAAGCGGTGCTTATGATAGAGAAAAATCATGGTGAAAAAATTGATATTTCTAAAATTGATCTGGAAGATGAAAAGGTGTTTGCCCTCTTCGCCAAGGCCCGGACAACAGGAATCTTTCAGTTTGAGTCTGATGGAATGCGGGAACATCTCATTCATTTAAAGCCTACCTGTATTGGCGACCTAATTGCCATGAACGCTCTGTATCGCCCAGGCCCTATGGCAAATATCCCTGAATTTATTGCCCGAAAAAACGGATTATCAAAAATTGATTACCTACACCCTTCTCTTGAAACAGTATTAAAAGAGACTTATGGTATTATTGTATATCAAGAGCAGGTAATGCAAATAAGTCAAATAATCGGTGGGTTTTCCCTGGCTCAGGGGGATATGCTCCGAAGGGCTATGGGTAAGAAAAAAGCTGATATTATGGCGGCATTTAAGGTAGATTTTGTAGACGGCGCTGTTAAAAAGAAAATTGATAAAACGCTGGCTGTTGAAATTTTTGACCTTCTTGAAAAATTTGCACAATACGGTTTTAATAAAAGCCACTCTACTGCCTATGCTCTGGTAGCATATCAAACTGCGTGGCTAAAGGCCCATTACCCTGCTGAATTTATGGCTGCAAACCTATCTTCTGAAATGGGCGATACTGATAAGGTTGTAAAATTGTTGGATTCGGCAAAAAAGATGGGTATTGAAATACTTCCTCCTGATGTGAATACTTCCTTTGAAGATTTTAGAGCATTAAATGATAACTGCATTGCCTATGGTCTATCTGCAATAAAAAATCATGGTGCTAAAGCGTCTGCGGCTATTTCTGAATATCGCCTGGCAAATGGTGAATTTCAAACCATTTTTGACATTACCAAAATTGAGGCTAATGTTATAAATCGTAAAGCCATGGAAAGTTTGGTTCAGGCAGGGGCTTGTGACAATTTAGAGGGCCATCGTGCTCAGCAATTTGAAATTATTGATGATGCATTGCGCTGGGGGCAGAAAATGAGCGCTGAAGCTGCATCTTCGCAGGAGAGTTTGTTTGGGGGAGATACTGCCGTTGCAGCTATTTCTCCGCCAGCTCTTCCGGATGTTGAAGAGTGGACTGTTGAAGAATGTCTGAGGCGTGAAAAAGAAATAATTGGATTCTACCTGTCTGGAGATCCTCTTGAAAAATACATGGATGATCTTCATGAATTTTCAAATATTGATCTCGGGAATATTCCTGAAAAGAAGCCTGAACATATTCGAATTGGCGGCATAATTAAAAATGTGAATACTCGTTATGATAAAAAAAATAGGCCGTGGGCGATTGTTGAACTTGTTGGCTCTCCGGGAAAGGCTGATGTTTTTGTTTTTAATGAGGTGTATGAAAAAACCAAAGAGCAACTAATTGATGATAACTGCATTTTTATAAATGGAGCGCCATCTAAAAGGGAGGATGAAAGTGATATGCTTAAAATGATTGCCGACGACATCTTCCCCCTTGAACAGGCGCGGCTGAAGCTTAGCCATAATGTTAATATATTGTTTGATTCTAATCAAAATGATGGGATGCTTTTAGATAAGTTAAGGGATTTATCTCACAAAAATAAGGGCCGTTGCGGGCTTATTATTCACATGAGATCAGAAAATAGTGCCATTCAAAGAATCCGCGCCTCAAAAATTGGAGTAAATGCATCAAAAGATTTTGTTCATAATCTCCGTGAATTATTTGGTAAAAAACATGTTTGGATTAGTTGATGTTAATAGTGGGAATACTAATTTTAAGTACTGTTTTTCCTTTTCACATGGACTGTAGCATCTTTAATAGCATTTGAAGGCTGTAATTCAACGAGTAAAATCTGCTTCCGTTTCAGTAGATGATAAAATCATTGGTGAAATTGCTGTCGGATTTCTCATTCTTTTGGGCGTTGAACAAAATGATACAAAAGATGATCTGAATTATTTGGTAAAGAAGACCGTTGGCCTTCGGGTTTTTAAAGATGACAATAAAAATATGAATTTATCTATTCAGGATGTTGGTGGCAAGGCCCTGATTGTAAGTCAATTTACACTTTGTGCCGATACCAGCAGGGGAAGGCGTCCCAGCTTTATTAAAGCTGCAAATCCGGAAGAGGCTGACAGTATGTATCAACAATTTTGTGAACAGTTAAGGGTGAATAATATCCCTGTTGAAAGGGGCAGGTTTGGAGCAATGATGGATGTGTCTTTAGTAAATGATGGCCCGGTAACTATTTTGTTGGATAGCCGGGAGAAAAACTAAATTGTATCATTCGAGTAAATACTGGTTTTGCTGTACATTTCCTAGACTCCAAACAGGAAAATTATGAAAAAGAAGATAAGAATAATAATGGCTAAGCCCGGGCTTGATGGGCATGACCGGGGCATTAAAATTTTGGCTCGTGCATATAGAGACGCCGGCATGGAGGTTATTTATTTAGGTTTACGACAAACCCCTGAAATGATTGTTAGTGCCGCTATTCAGGAAGATGCAGATGTTATTGCGCTGTCAGTTTTAAGTGGTGCTCACATGACCATTTTTTCCAAAGTTAAAAAACTTATGGATGAAGAAGGTATTGAAAATGTGCTTCTTACTGGTGGGGGTATTATTCCAAAAGAGGATATGCAGGCCCTTTCAAAATTAGGTGTAGGAAAAATGTTTGGCCCTGGAACAGCTGTTGATTCCACTATTGAATATATTGAAAACTGGATTAATGACAACCGCAATTAAACAATTAGATGATCTGCGTGCTAAGGCCTTAAAGGGTGGTGGTGCTGACCGCATCCAAAAACAGCATGACAAGGGTAAACTGTCCGCCCGCGAAAGGGTGGATGTCTTGTTGGATAAGGGTAGTTTTACTGAGCTGGATATGTTTGTTCAACATAGATCAAATGATTTTGGGATGGAAAAAAATCGTATTCTCACCGATGGGGTGGTCACCGGATACGGCAGCATTGACGGAAGACAGGTGGTGGTGTTCTCTCAAGATTTTACGATTTTTGGCGGGTCCCTGTCTGAAGCATTTGCAGAGAAAATTTGCAAAGTTATGGATATGGCTCTTAAATTGGGCATACCCATAATTGGCTTAAATGATTCTGGTGGTGCCCGAATTCAAGAAGGGGTAGTAAGTTTGGGTGGATATGCGGATATCTTCCTTAAAAACACATTGGCATCTGGCGTTGTTCCTCAAATATCCGCCATTCTAGGGCCCTGTGCTGGAGGAGCTGTTTATTCGCCGGCAATTACCGATTTTGTATTTATGGCAAAAAATACCAGTCACATGTTTGTAACTGGGCCAAATGTTGTTAAAACTGTCACCCATGAAGAGGTCAGTATGGAGAATTTAGGCGGCGCTGAAACCCATTCATCTAAATCTGGCGTTGCACATTTTGCTTTTGAAAACGAGGTGGAGGTGCTTCAAAATATTCGCAGGCTTTTGTCATACCTTCCACTTAATAATTTGGATGAACCCCCTGTTTGTGAATATGCAGACCCCACTAAAAAATCTCAGGAAAAATTAGATGGCTTTGTGCCAGAAAATCCTAATAAACCTTACGATATGCACAAGGTTGTCAACATTATTGCAGATAAAGACAGTTTTTTTGAAGTGCATTCAGAATTTGCAAAAAACATCATTGTTGGTTTTGCTCGAATAGGGGGAAGATCAGTGGGAATAGTGGCCAATCAGCCGGCTCATTTGGCAGGCGTCTTGGATATTGATTCTTCTGTAAAGGGTGCTCGATTTGTGAGGTTCTGCGATGCATTCAATATACCCATTATTACCTTTGAAGATGTTCCGGGCTTTCTGCCAGGCACTGAACAAGAGTGGCGTGGTATTATTAAAAATGGCGCTAAGCTGCTTTATGCATTTGCTGAAGCTACAGTGCCAAAGCTCACCGTAATTACACGAAAGGCATATGGCGGCGCCTATGATGTTATGTCGTCAAAACATATTCGGGGAGATTTAAATTTCGCTTGGCCAAGTGCAGAAATTGCAGTGATGGGCCCCAAGGGTGCTGTTGAAATAATATTCAAAACACAAATTGAAAAGGCAAAAGACCCTCATAGAGAAACTGAGAAGCTTATTGTTGAATATAAGAAAAAATTTGCTAATCCCTATGTGGCTGCTGAAAGAGGATATATAGATGATGTAATTAAGCCACACGAAACCCGCTCAAGATTGATGGCTGGGTTAAAATTGCTTGAAACAAAAGTTGATAGTAATCCAAAAAAGAAACATGGTAATATTCCACTCTAAATTTTCTCCATGATAGATTTAACTAATAAAAAATTTCTGGAAACAAAATTTGCCGAAGATTTTGCCAGCCCCTTCTATCCAATGTTGGCGGATTTGTATTTGCTTGAGGGAGATTTAGCTCGTGCTAGAAAAGTTTGTGAGGTGGGGTTAGATCATGATTCTACAAATGTGGATGGTAAATATATTTTGGGAAAGGTGGCTGTCGCCGAAAATAAATTAACTCTTGCAGAAAAATGGCTCAAACAGGTTGTTAATGAAAATCCAGCACATTTTACTGCACTTCGTTTATTAATAAATGTTGAAATACAGCTTAAAAGAGGCGTCAAAACTATACAGACCTATATAAACCGTCTATTACAGTTTATACCCTACGATGAGGAGTGTTTGAAGTGGTTGAACGAAATAAATGCATCAAGTGATTTGGTTGATTCAAAAACTTTACCTGATTCTACCCCTCAGAAAACAACAGAACCTATTATTGAAAAATCTTATGAAATTGTTGAGTCAATGGCAACATTTACGATGGTGAAGGTACTAAAATCTCAAAAGCATTTTCACCAAGCCCTAGCTGTTTTAGAAATATTGAAAGCCAAGGGGAGAGATGGTGGGCGTATTTCTGGTGAAAGGGCGGAAATTCAACAACTGATTAAAGATTCTACAAAATAAATTCTGTCACAGACCCCTTCCTCTGAATATAGATCCAAATTCGCTTAACACAATTTATAACGATGCTGCTCGTTATGATGACATTCACTGGTGGAAAAAAAATGATATTGATTTTTGGTATAATATTTTCTCCGAAATTTCAGGCAATTCCGTTTTGGAACTTGCCTGCGGAACGGGACGGCTGGCCAATTGTCTTGTTCGTGATGGTGCTGAGTATACGGGGCTAGAATTGTCGTCTGATTTTGCTGCCTTGGCTAGGAAAAAATTAAGTCACTTTAGCAATACCCCAACTATTATTGCAGGAGATATGAGAGATTTTCAGTTAAATAAAACGTTTGATTTAATTTTTATTGGGTTTAATTCATTTTTGCATATTTTAAAGGATGAAGATGCAAATTCTTTTTTTACCTGTGTAAAACAACATATGCATGCAAAAAGTCGGTTTCTTATTGATATATTTGTTCCCAACCCGCTTTTTTTATACCGCCCTGAAGGCATTCAATTTCCGGTTTTAGAATATACCGATTCGGTAGCGGATGCCTTGGTAAAGGTAAATGAGAGTAATAATTATAATCCACATACTGAAATCAATGAATTGACATGGTATTTTTCTACTAAAAATAAAATTGATTTTGCAGTAGAGCGCTTTTCTATGCGGATGTATTTCCCCTCTAAAATGAATCAAATACTCATTGATAATGGATTTCATATTTTACACCAGTGGGGAGACTATTATCGATCTCCGCTTGGAGAAGGGAGTAAACTACAAATTTATGATGTGTGCTTGGCCTGAATGCAAAATCATATAAACACTGTTTTTTTTGATTTATTTGGAGTGCTCCTTGGCATTGATCAATCTGTGGTTGTACAGTATTTATCAAAATTAACCAATACGCCATATCTGAAAACCCGTGAAATAACTATGGGTGAACCCTATATGAGACTTGAGCGCGGTGAAACAAAATTTCAAGAGTATGTGGAGGATATCAGGGCCTTACTGCCAAATGGAGATCGTATTGATGCTGACAGATTAAGAGATATCTGGATGAATTCTAGGGTTGGGGAAATGCCTGCTGTCTCTTTATTAGATAAATTGCAAAAAAAATATGCCGTTTGGGTCATTTCTAATACCACAGAGGCTCATATTAAAAGCCTGAAATCACAATTTGTATTTCTAAATTCATTTAATGGAATAATCACTTCTGAACGGGCTGGAACACATAAGCCCAATCCAAACATTTTTAACTTTGCTCTACAAGAGGCCAATACAAATGCAGTTTCTGCCGTCTTTATTGATGATAGTTACAGCAATGTGGCGGCTGCAGAAAATATGGGGTTTATGGTTCATCATTATGTTAATTTTGAAACATTTCAACATTTTATTCGGGCTTATGCTTGATAATTTATTCAAATTGTTTCACTTTCAATATGTTTTGTAAATTTAAATTAATCACCCATGAACTTCTTTTTTAATTTATTTCAGGAAATAAAGCGGAGGAAAATGTTTAAACCCCTGGCGGTTTATGCAAGTTTTGCATTTATTACAATCCAAGTTACAGATGTGGTTATAAAAAGATTATTTTTCCCTGATTGGATTGGGACTTTTATTGTGGTTTTGATTTTAATTGGTTTTCCTGTAACCTTTTTGCTGTCTTGGATTTATGATATAACCCCTGAAGGCATAGAAAGAACTACGCGTGAGTCGACCTCTGATTTACCAAGTTCTGCTAAAAATACTAAAAAAATTTTATTGCCTATTACGGGCATATTAACAATTATTGGTGGTGCCTTTTGGGTTTTTTATAGCCTGGGGAGCTTGTCTCATGGTGCGGACTTAGATAAAAAATTGTTCAAATCTATAGCAGTATTGTATTTAGATAACCTATCTGACAATCGTGAGGATGCAAATATCTCTGCTGCTTTGACAATGGGAATTAATACTGCAATTTCGAGGCTTGGATTCGAAGTAAAAGCAAGGACTGATGTTAATCAATTTAAAAATAAAATTTATTCTTATAATGATATAAACACAAAGTTGGGAGTAGATGCGTATATTGATGGGTCTATTATAAAATCGCCTGGTAGCAATGAATATATTGCCAATATTTCATTAGTAGATGCTGAAAAGGGAAATA